>JAFQOE010000056.1 GCA_017395635.1 Lachnospiraceae bacterium
AAAGCGGGATAAGTTTCTTTTCGTTGCAGGCAATCACGAATATGCAAAATACGACGGCATAAAAGAGGATATGGCTTACCGTCTTAACAGTTTGGAAGAAATCGGCGGATATCCTGTTAATATATTCTTTAATTCTCATATTATCGGCGGTGTTAACTTTGTCGGAATAGACGACGCTTATCATCAGGTGGAATATGAACAGCTTGAAATGCTTAAAGAGGAAATAAAGAAAGGGTATCCCATCATTCTTTTTATGCATGCTCCTCTATATGAAAATGAGCTTTATAAGAAGAGTTATGAATTCTGGAACGGTGAAATATGCCTGCTTGGCTCTGACTCAGAGGTTCACCCCGAGGTCAAAGGTGATATAGCAGAGCCCACAGAAGCTTCAAAGGCATTTTACGAATATGTTACCGGTGAACCTGTGATTAAGGCTGTGCTTGCAGGGCATCTGCATTTTGCTTTTGAAAGCATACTGCCCGGCGGTACTATGCAGTATGTAACAAACCGCGGTGACAGAGGAAGCGCAAGAGAGATAACAATAACGTAATTTAACGGAAGCAAAATTTCGCAAAATCCTTGTATATCAACGGTTTTTAATGCTGATATTATAAACTCTCACCATTCACCGCCAAAAATCGAGTGCTTCAAAAAAATTCTGATGCCGTCGGTTCGGGGTCGATTTTTTTGAAAGTCTCATTTACGTACTTAACTTCATATTTAAGTACGTAAACATATTGCAAATACAAATTTTTAGTTATATAATACATTTGGATGTAAAGTCCAGAGCGACAAAGCATCCGCCATTGACAACGGACAAGCCGTAACAAAAATGTTACGGCTTGTCTTACTTTATAAACTGTTCAGAAAAAGAACAAATCCGAACCCTTCGCCGATTGGCATAAGGTTCGGATTTATACTGTATGGTGCCGATGGCGGGGGTCGAACCCGCACGGTATCGCTACCAACGGATTTTGAGTCCGTCACGTCTGCCAATTCCATCACATCGGCAAATCAGCTTTTCTATTATAGCCTAACGGAAATCAAAAATCAAGTGTAATATTAAAAAACTTTTATCTCTTTGCCTTTTTAAGAAGATAAACGGAAATTACAATCAATATAACCGGTGCCAGAAAAAGTAAAACGGGTGTAACCCAATCAAATGAAGTTGAAGCCACAAAAATCTGTGTTGGTCCGTCAGCTCCGCCGATGATTGCAACATCCTGTGACGGTGATATCATAAATAACAAGGTATAAATATTTGTAAATAAAAAAAATGAAGCAATAAGTATCAGACTGACTGCAATTACGGTAAGCCATATCCTGCGGCTTCTTGAATTTCTCTCTGCCATCATCGCGTTTAGATTTTCAAGCTTCTGCGATATTTCAGCAAGCTCGGATTTTGTATTGTCAACTTCAACTGTTTCTCCGAGAAGGCTGCCGACAGAAACGTCAAATACATCCGCTATTTTTATGAGCATTTCGGAATCGGGAACCGATAAATTCTGCTCCCATTTTGAAACGGTCTGCCTTACAACGTTAAGCTTTTCGGCAAGCTCCTCCTGCGACATTCCTTTTTCTTTTCTGAGTTTTTTTATATTTTCATTCAGCATAGACATTCCTCCTGCCGATAAATATATCACATTTTCACCGTTGCTACAAGCAACGCAAATTAACATACATCAAAAAACGGCGTTTCCGCAAAGAAACGCCGTTTATATTTAAAAATTATCTGCCGGATGTAGCGGTAGTTTTAAGTGTAACATCATGGTAGCCGCCTTCGACGATGCTTGTAGCCGAAACAACGGTAAGCTTTGCATTCTTCTGAAGATCGGGAATAGTAAGAACGCCGCAATTACACATTGTTGACTTTACCTTATAAAGGCTCTTTGCAACATTATCTGAAAGAGGACCTGCGTAAGTAACATATGAATCAACACCCTCTTCAAAGCTGAGCTTTGCTTTGCCGCCGAGGTCATATCGCTGCCAGTTTCTTGCTCTGTTGGAGCCTTCACCCCAGTATTCCTTAACATAAGCACCGTTAATCATAAGCTTATTTGTGGGGCTTTCATCAAATCTTGCAAAATATCTGCCGAGCATAAGGAAATCAGCACCCATTGCAAGAGCAAGGGTCATGTGATAATCGTGAACAATACCGCCGTCAGAGCAAATGGGAACATAAATACCGGTTTCCGCAAAATACTCGTCTCTTGCAGCAGCAACTTCAATAAGAGCTGTTGCCTGACCTCTGCCGATACCCTTGGTTTCTCTGGTTATACAGATTGAACCGCCGCCGATACCGACCTTTACAAAGTCTGCACCTGCTTTTGCAAGGAAAAGGAAGCCTTCACGGTCAACAACATTACCTGCACCGACCTTTACCTTATCGCCGTATTTTTCACGGATGAAAGCAAGGGTCTGCTCCTGCCATACGGTGTAGCCTTCGGATGAGTCAATACAAAGAACATCAGCACCTGCTTCAACAAGTGCAGGAACTCTCTTTTCATAGTCAAGTGTGTTGATACCCGCACCGACAATGTAGCTCTTGTTTGCATCAAGAAGCTCCTGAGGATTATCCTTATGCTGTGAATAGTCTTTACGGAAAACAAAATAAAGAAGATTACCGTTTTTATCAATAATGGGAAGTGAATTGAGTTTGTGTTCCCAGATAATGTCATTTGCTTCTTTGAGGGTTGTGGTTTCGGGAGCTGTAATAAGTTTATCAAAAGGAGTCATAAAAGCCGAAACGGGAGTTTCGAGCTCCATTCTGCTTACTCTGTAGTCTCTGCCGGTTACAACACCGAGGAGCTTACCGTTTGCAGTACCGTCATCTGTAACAGCCATTGTGCTGTGACCTGTGATTTCGATAAGATCAAGAACTTCGGCAAGAGTTGAATCGGGTTTGAGATTTGAATCGCTTACAACAAAGCCTGCTTTATAGCTTTTTACTCTTGCTACCATTGCTGCTTCATCTTCGATTGACTGCGAACCGTAGATGAATGAAACGCCGCCTTCCTTAGCAAGCGCGATTGCCAGTGTATCATTTGAAACAGACTGCATTATTGCAGATACAAGAGGAATATTAAGATTGATAGGGCTTTCCTCTTCGCCTTTTCTGAATTTGACAAGAGGTGTTCTGAGACTTACGTTTGCAGGGATGCATTCTCTTGATGTGTAGCCCGGAATAAGAAGATATTCGCTGAAGGTTCTTGAGGGCTCGTTGCAATAAATGGCCATCGTTTATCACTCCTTTAAGAAATTGGGACTTAAAATTGCAGTCCATAATATAAAGTATATTTTATAACAATTTTTTTAAATTGTAAATACACAATTAGAACATAATTGAAAACTTATCTGCAAAATTCTTGTATATAGTTGACGATACTTTTCTCAATTATTTCAATTGCCTTATCCTTACCCTGAACTTCGTCAACAACCGTTTCCTTATCTTCAAGATTCTTATAAACCATAAAGAAATGAGTCATTTCATCAAAAACATGCTTCGGAAGCTCGCTGATTTCTTTATAAGTATTATAATTCGGGTCATTGAAAGGAATCGCAATAATCTTTTCATCAAGCTTTCCGCTGTCCTTCATCGTGATAACACCTATCGGATAACAGCGAACGAGAGTCATCGGGTCTATCTTTTCGCTGCAGATAACCACAACATCAAGCGGGTCACCGTCATCGCCGTAGGTTCTCGGAATAAATCCGTAATTTGCAGGATAATGAGTTGATGTGTAAAGAATACGGTCGAGCATAAGAACGCCCGTTTCTTTATCAAGCTCATATTTCTTTTTACTGCCCTTTGTTATTTCAATTACCGCCATAAAATCATTTGAGGTTATTCTTTTAGGGCTTATATCATGCCATATATTTCCCATATTATATTCTCCTTATTCAAATATTGATCCATATATCAGAATTTACGGCTGCCGCCGCCGTGACTGAATCCTCCGGATGAACGGTGAGATACTCCTCCGCCGCCACCGTGACGGTGGTTGGAATTATTATTTTTCGGTACTCTGGTTGTAACAACATTTCTGCTGATAACCGTGTCATTTGAGCCTGTGAGATTCAGAACGACATCGTCTGAATCAAATTCATCACCCTTACCGGTGTTTTTATATTGACTTTTTACTGCAAAAACAGTAATTGCAGCAATAACAACTGAAATAACAATACAAACAGCAATGTTACCCAGATCAATGCGGTTGGTTTTACTTACAGTTTCCGAATAAATGTTTTCTCCGTCATAAAATCCGTCAGAATAACCGTAATAATCACCGAGAACATATTCATCGGGATAATATTCCTCACCGGAATCATCATCAGTAATTACGCAACTTTTGGCGGTATCAATCATCTGAATAATACAATCCGAATAATCACCGTTGACAAGCTCATCATATCCGCTGTCAATAATATAATCAACAGAATATGCAAAAACTGAAATACATTCTCCCATGGTTGAAATACATACCTCACGGTTATCCATATCAATCAGGAACAGTATTCCATCCTGACTCCATCCATCTGAAACCACAAGATTATCGTAATAATCGTCCGCATAAGACTGCGAGGTTTTTCCTTCGGAATCATATGTCGTAACAGCTGCCGCAGAAAAAGAAGTATCTATGGCAAAATTCTGAAGGGATGATAATATTTCTTCTTTCTGAAAATCATCAAACAGATTTGCAGAATCGTCAACAAGATAATTTTCATATGCATATGCAGAAGGTATAAAAGTCATTAAAAGAAAAACAGATAACAACATAACAGAAAACAGCTTTTTCATTAGAAGAGCACCTCCGTTAAAATACTGAGTATAACAGAAGCGGCCGCCGTTATTCCCGCAAAAAGAGCACCGAGCTTTTTTTTGCACACGGGAAGCTCTCCGTAAACCTTTCCCGTTTGTCCGTTAAGAGCATAAATATAACTTTTATCCTTGTGCTTATAGCTGAGCACCCATACGGGAAGAAGATTATAACTCCACCGAAGCTCTCCGACACGGACACTGCTGTCTTTTATGCTCGCGTTGGCATATTCAATTGTCGAAAGGAGCTTCTCCGCTGAAAACGTTTTGATTTTTTCGGTAACAGATGATGTAATCTCCGCCTTTTCAACATCCCTCTTTTCAGCAAAAAAACCCGAAAGATATGACATTGAAAAAGGAACAAATTCTTCCGCATTAAAGGGACAAACATATCTTAGAATATCCTTATCCTTGGATTTAAGAGCCGCTTCAGGCAGATTGCGGAAGGTAAGATTTCCCTGTCTGAAATGACCCCTCACTGTTGTTTCGGTATGACGGATATCGCCTGCCATCCAGGTTTTCACCTGTCTTGAAGAAGCATTTATGTTACCGTCTGCCTCGCAATTTATATACCAATACGGGAAATATACACCCTTGATTTCCTCAAGTCTTGATTCGGAAATAAAATCCTTGGGCAAAAAATGCTTTTTGCCGCACATTTCTTTGAATTTAGAAATCGCATCGTCTTTATCAAGCTTGAACGGTATGATAAAATCAGGTTTCAGTGCACCGCTGAGCTTGCCGGAAAGTACAACGGGATTTGAACAATAATAACACGTTGTTGCCGCTGTGGTTTCGTCTGTTACAATCTCAGCACCGCAGCTCGGGCAAATATAAAGAAGGGCATTTTCAAATTCATTGTTTTCACTCTGCTCCGAAGCAAGCTTTTCATCCGCTTTGAAAAAGTCCTGCTCTTTAAATACAGAATCACAGTATTCACAAATAAAATCCTGCTTTTCAGGATCAAAAACAAGACCTGCACCGCAGTTAGGGCATTTATACTGAACGGCATTCAAGAATAATCACCTCACACAAAAAGCAAAATCAGACCTGACAGTTATTCCGCTGCGGTCTGACCTGCGGCGGATTAAACTCCACCTTTTAAACGTTTATATGTCACAAATCTGAATTCAACACCGTTATGTTCCGATTTTTCGCCTTCACTTTCAATTTCCCATTCATCTGTTTTATCAAGATCGGGAAAAAACTTATCGGCAGGCTTTGCGGAATCAACCTTTGTAACATAAGCAGTGTTGCAATAGGGCAAAAGCTGCTCGTATACCATTGAACCGCCGATAACAAAAACAGAATCGGTATCACAGCCTTCAAGCAAATCAAGAAGTTCTCCGACAGAGTGACATACAGTCACATCGGGTGCATTCCAGCTTTTATCGGTTGTGAGAACAATGTTTTTTCTGTTCGGGAGGGCTCTGGGCCCGGGAAAAGTCATAAATGTAGCCCTTCCCATGACAACGGTATTGCCTGTGGTTGTCTCTTTGAAAAACTTCATGTCGGCAGGGATATGGTTAAGAAGCTTGTCACCTATACCGATACCCCAGTTATTATCAACATTGACTATCGCTTTCATATTTACCTCTGTTTCAGATTGCAACGGGAATTTTTTCGTTGAAATCATGGAATTTATAGTTTTCTAATGAAAAATGATTTTTATTGAACTGATAGAAATCCGTAATACTCTTATCAATAACAAAATCAGGAGCATCATAAGGCTCTCTGCTTATGAGCTCTTCGATAATGGGAATATGTCTGTCATAAATATGAGCATCGGCAATAACATGAACAAATTCACCGACCTCAAGTCCGCTGACCTGAGCAAACATATGAACAAGTGCGGCATACTGAGCAACATTCCAAGCGTTTGCGGCAAGCATATCCTGGGAACGCTGATTAAGAATTGCATTGAGTTTATTGCCGGAAGTGTTGAATGTCATACTGTACGCACAAGGATAAAGCGCCATTTCGCTCAGATCCTGATGAACATATATATTTGTTAAAATTCGTCTGCTCTGAGGATTATTTTTAAGGTCGAAAAGAACCCTGTCAACCTGGTCCATGTCGCCTTCTCTGTAGTGATGTTTAACACCGAGCTGATAACCGTATGCTTTACCGATGCTTCCGTTTTCATCAGCCCATGAATCCCAGACATGACTTCCGAGGTCTGCAATATTATTTGATTTTTTCTGCCATATCCAGAGAATCTCATCAACCGCACTTCTTATAAAAGTTTTTCTGATTGTCTGTGCGGGAAACTCCTTGCTGAGGTCATATCTGTTTACCACGCCGAATTTCTTAACGGTATGTGCGGGTGCTCCGTCCTCCCATCTGGGGCGGACATCAAGCTCTGTATCCCAGAAACCGTTTTTTAATATATCCTTACATGTATCAATAAATACTTTATCTGCAAAACTCATTACAATCCTCCAGTTTTTTTATAAAATCACTTATCCCCTGCTCGAAATTAACACCAAGGCGGGTATCAGTACCAGCAAAATATGTTCTTCTGATTGACTCACATGTAAAACCGAGTGCAATTTCCGCACTTTTACAAATATCAATTCCTTTCAGAAAAGATGCGGTAAGTGCCGAAGCAAAAAGGTCACCCGTTCCGTAATATATGCCGGGATACTTTTCAGAAAAACAATAATATATATCATTATCATTTCTGCAACAAACCGCACATCCGATTTCATCTTCTTTGAAGCAGACACCCGTAAGCACAACCATTGAAACACCGAGATTCAGCAGACGCTTCATAATTCCGTCAATGTATTCCTTGCTGTAGGGCGGTTCAACATATTCCTCATCAAGAAGAAATGCAGCCTCCGTAATATTGGGAACTATAATATCGGCTTTTCTGCATAGAAGCTTCATTTCATTGGCAAAACTTCTGTCAAAAGTAGTATACATTTTTCCGCCGTCAGCCATTGCAGGGTCAACAATAACTACCGTTTTATCATTTCTGAAATCATCAATAAAATCACAGACTATATCGACCTGCCGTACAGACCCGAGAAAACCGCTGTAAATCCCGTCAAATTCAATGCCAAGCGACTTCCAATGTTTCATAAACGGAACGAGATCGTCCGTAAGATCACGATAGGTAAAACCGCTCATATTGCCTGTATGGGTTGAGAGAACAGCAGTCGGCATAACATCAACCTCGATACCGGCAGCGGATATAACGGGAATCGCCGCTGTAAGAGAGCATTTTCCGATACCCGATATATCATGAACGGCTGCAACACGCTTCTGACCGCTCATCATTATCACATCCAAAAATTATTTCATTTTATTATACTCTACTTGACAGATTATTTCAACAGTAATTATGAAATAAAAAAGATATAATAATTTACTCTAATCTTACCAAGCGTTTTTATTGACAAAAAACACAAACAAGTGTATCATATTATTTGTATGGGTTTTCCCGTAATTCCAAACATGGAGGTATTTAATGAACAGATACGAAAGTGCCAAAGAGCTTTACGCAAAATTCAGCATCGACACGGAAGAAGCTCTGAAAAAACTTAGTGATATAACTGTTTCCGTTCATTGCTGGCAAGGTGATGATGTGGGCGGATTTGACAGCGATGATGCTCTTTCAGGCGGCATTCAGACAACCGGAAACTATCCCGGAAAAGCCAGAAATCCCGAAGAACTTATGGCGGATATCGACAAGGCATTCAGCCTTATTCCGGGCAAAAAGAAGCTTAATCTTCATGCCAGCTATGCAATTTTTGACGGTGAAAAAGCCGACAGAGACGCTCTCAAGCCTGAACATTTTTCAAAATGGGTTGAATTTGCCAAAGAGCGAAACATAGGAATCGACTTCAATCCGACTTTCTTCTCTCACCCTATGGTTAAAGACGGTCTCACTCTTTCATCACCCGATGAAACAGTCAGAACTTTCTGGGTTGAGCACGGCAAAAGATGCGTTGAACTCTCAGATTATTTTGCAAAAGAAACAGGATATCCGTGTGTTATGAATATATGGATTCCAGACGGATACAAAGATATTCCTGCAGACAGACTCACTCCCCGTCTTCGTTTCAAGAAATCACTAGATGAAATTCTTGAAACTCCCTATGACAAAAATAATGTTTACATAACTCTTGAATCAAAGGTTTTCGGCATCGGTCTTGAAAGCTATACTGTCGGTTCTGCCGAATTCTGTCTCAGCTATTCGATTCAGAAGGGCATTGTTCCTCTTATGGATAACGGCCACTATCATCCCACAGAGCTTGTTTCGGATAAAATTCCCTCCATGCTTGCTTTCAGCGACAAAATTGCACTTCACATAACAAGAGGTGTCCGCTGGGACAGCGATCATGTTGTTATCCTTGATGATGAAACAAAAGAAATCGCAAAAGAAATCGTCCGCACCGATGCACTTGACAGAGTATTTATCGCAACCGACTATTTTGATGCATCCATCAACAGAATAAGTGCATGGGTAATGGGTGTCAGAAATGTTCAGAAGGCTCTTCTTTTTGCACTCCTTCAGCCTTCAGAAAAAATGAAAAAGCTCCAGGACGAGGCAAACTTCACGGAGCTTATGATTCTCAGCGAAGAAATGAAGACAATGCCTATGGGAGATGTCTGGTCAGAATTTCTCGCAAGACAAAATGTTGAAAATTGCTACTTAAGCAGCATTAAAGAATATGAAGAAAAGGTATTGGTGAACAGAAAATGAAAAACATCTTTGAAGCACCCTTTGTGGTAGGAATGTGTAAGGCTACAGCCAACATGTATCGCATGGGCTGGGACGAAAGAAACGGCGGCAACATCAGCATGATGCTTGAAAACGATGAAGTTGCGGAATATCTTGACATCAACAATCCCATCAGAACATTCGAGATGGGCTTTGATGCAAGCGTGCTTGTCGGAAAGATTTTCATCGTTACAGGCACAGGAAAATATTTCAAAAATGTTGAAGACGATCCCGAAAACAATCTCGGCATCATCAGAATCGCCGAAAACGGCACAACTGCCGAAGTTCTCTGGGGCTACAAAGACGGCGGCAGACCCACATCAGAGCTTCCCGCACATCTTATGAGCCACATTTCAAGACTCTCGAAGAATCCCGAAAACAGAGTTATCATGCACAGCCACCCCACAAACACTCTTGCAATGACTTATGTGCATGAGCTGAGCGAAAAGAAATTCACACATTCTCTCTGGGAGATGTGCACAGAGTGCATGGTAGTATTCCCCGACGGTATCGGCGTTCTTCCCTGGATGGTATGCGGAACAAATGAAATCGGCATTGCAACCGCAGAAAAAATGAAGGAATTCAGACTTGTTATCTGGGGTCAGCACGGCATTTA
Organism: Lachnospiraceae bacterium; assembly: GCA_017395635.1. Taxonomy (GTDB): domain Bacteria; phylum Bacillota; class Clostridia; order Lachnospirales; family Lachnospiraceae; genus CAG-590. The sequence goes on from JAFQOE010000056.1 coordinate 10,165, forward strand.
CGGCTGCGGTAAAGACCTTGACGAAGCTTTCGGTCTTATCGAAACCGTCGAAAAGGCTGCTCAGCTTTATATGATGACTGCTCATCTTCCCAGAGTCAATACCATCACAGATCCCGATCTTGTTGAAATCGTTAAAGCATTCAAGCTTGAAGATATATACAGAAGAGATTTTCTTAATCTTTAATTAACGGAGGATATAATAATGGCAAACAGATTTGTACTTAACGAAACATCATATCACGGCAAGGGTGCGATTGCTGCAATTGCTGATGAATTCAAGGCAAGAAGCTTCACAAAGGCTCTTGTTTGCTGTGACCCCGATCTTATTAAATTCGGCGTTGCTGACAAGGTTTTCAATGTTCTTAAAGGTGCTGACATTGCATATGATGTTTTCAGCACAATTCAGGCAAATCCCACAATCGAAAATGTTCAGGCAGGCGTTGAAGCATTCAAAACAAGCGGTGCGGACTGTATAATCGCAGTAGGCGGCGGTTCATCAATGGATACAGCAAAGGCTGTAGGTATCATCATTGCCAACCCCGAATTTGCTGATGTCCGTTCACTTGAAGGTGTTGCACCCACAAAAAACAAGTGCGTACCCATCATCGCTGTTCCCACAACTGCCGGTACAGCTGCTGAGGTTACAATCAACTATGTTATCACAGATGCTCAGAACAACAGAAAAATGGTTTGTGTTGATGTTCACGACATTCCCGTTGTTGCTGTTGTTGATCCCGACATGATGTCAACAATGCCTGCAGGTCTTACCGCTGCAACCGGCATGGATGCCCTCACTCATGCAATTGAAGGTTACATCACCAAGGGTGCATGGGAGCTCAGCGATATGTTCCACATCAAAGCTATCGAAATAATCGCAAAAAGCCTCAGAGGTGCAGTTGCAAACACCGACGAAGGCAGAGAAGGTATGGCTCTCGGACAGTATGTTGCAGGTATGGGCTTCTCAAATGTCGGTCTCGGCATTGTTCATTCAATGGCTCATCCCCTCGGTGCTCTTTATGATACACCTCACGGCGTTGCAAACGCAATTATCCTTCCTACCGTTATGGAATATAACGCTCCCGCAACAGGCGACAAATACAGAGACATTGCAAAAGCTATGGGCGTTGAAGGTACAGATGCAATGAGCATTGAAGATGCACGCAAGGCTGCCATTGATGCTGTCAAACAGCTTTCAATTGATGTCGGCATCCCCGCTGACCTCAAAGAAATTGTTAAGGCTGAAGATATCCCCTTCCTTGCACAGTCTGCATTCGATGATGCCTGCCGTCCCGGCAATCCCAGAGATACAAGCGTTGAAGAAATCACTGCTCTTTATAATTCGCTTATCTGAATAAAGCAATAACAATAAATCCCCGGAATTCACAGAGAATTCCGGGGGTTTATGTATATCAGATATTATTTATCTTTCTTTTCCTTTTTGGGTTTGTTGCCGAGTGCATTAAGACCTGATACGCAGAGTATTATAACACCCATAACAACGAAAATACCAAGCATACCTGTTCCCATTATAGGAAGAGAATCAATAAATTTATCGGGGGTAAAAGCAAATTCATACTGCATTGCATCTGTTGCGGTAGCAGCAACCTGCTCTGCAAGCTGTGTTGTTAATTCCATTATTAATATCCTCCTGTTTATTTAATGAGAGCACCTACAAGGGTGAGGATAAGACCGCCGGCTATAACCGAAGCAACCTGACCGGAAACATTTACACCGACCGAGTGCATGAGAAGGAAGTTCTGGTTATCCTCTGCAAGACCCATCTTATGAACAACTCTTGCTGACATGGGGAATGCGGAAATACCCGCTGCACCGATCATGGGATTGATCTTATTCTTTGTGAAGAGGTTCATAATCTTTGCAATCATAATACCGCCGAAGGTATCAACAACAAATGCAACAAGACCAAGGCACATGATGAGAATAGTTTCAAGTCTGAGGAAATCCTCTGCAACCATCTTGGAAGCGATTGTAAAGCCGAGGAAAATTGTGATAAGATTTGCAAGAACATTCTGTGCAGTGTCTGAAAGTGAATTAAGAACGCCGCATTCTCTGATAAGGTTACCGAACATAAGGAAACCGATAAGTGCGGTTGCATCGGGAGCAACCATACCTACAATGATAGTAACAACGATGGGGAAAAGAATCTTTGTTGTTTTTGATACCTTCTTGCCGGTATTCTTCATGCGGATAAGACGCTCTTTTTTTGTTGTGCAGAGCTTGATAATGGGAGGCTGAACAATAGGAACAAGAGCCATGTATGAGTATGCCGCAACCATAATCGCTGCAGTATAGTTTGAGTTGAGCATGTTTGCAACGAAAATTGATGTAGGACCGTCGGCAGCACCGATAATTGCAATTGACGCAGCATCCTTAAGATCGAAGCCGAAAAGAGATGCGAGGCAAAGTGTAAAGAAAATACCGAACTGAGCTGCTGCACCGAAAATCATAAGCTTGGGATTGGTCAGAACCGGTTCAAAGTCAATCATCGCACCGATACCGATGAAAAGAATGAGCGGGAAAAGCTCGTGACTGTCAATACCGATTTCAAAGAGGAAATCAATAACACCTCTGACACCTGTTGCTGCTTCACCTTCCGCAACTGGAGGAATAGGCAGGTTAACAAGAATAGCACCAAAGCCCATGGGAAGAAGAAGAGTGGGTTCCATTTCTTTTTTGATGGCAAGGTAAATAAGTAATCCGCCGATTAACCACATAACAACCTGCTGCCATTCAATGTTGAGAAGATTCGCAAAAACTGCAGACATTTTATCCTTCCTTTCTTTTAACGCAATTCGTAAATATGTTAACATTAAATTACAATTTTTTCAATATTATTTAAGAAAAATCTATTTTTTGTTTAATTATAAAAAAACATTCCTGCAGATTATATGCAACATGCAACATAATAATATTTTCAATTTTTCTGTAAAAACGATATGAATTTTTTCTCGAAAAGTGCAAATTGCATATAAACAGTGCAGAAAACTGCGGAAATCAACTGAATTATAGTGCAATTCAACAAATTTTTGCAAGATTTCAAAATAACACTTGCAAAAACGTCGAGTATAATATAGAATATACAAGATTAAAGTGCATAGTGAGGTATTTCAAAATGAAAATTCAGAACATGTCCCGTGAGCAGCTCAGCGAAAGACTCGATGTGCTCACAGAAAAATATAATGAATATAAATCGCTTGAACTTAAGCTCGATATGTCAAGAGGAAAGCCTGGTGCAGACCAGCTTGAGCTTTCAAACGAAATGCTTGACCCTGCTCTGCTCGGAGATTTTAAAGCATCAAACGGTTTTGATGTCCGCAATTACGGAATTCTCGACGGTATTCCCGAATGCAAAAATCTTTTTTCTGAAATTTTCGGTGTTCCTTCGGATAACATCATTGTATTCGGAAATGCCAGCCTTACAATTATGTATGATTACATTGCACAATGCATGATTTTCGGAGCAGGAGCAGAACCCTGGGCAGCACAGAAAGGAATCAGATTCCTTTGTCCCGTTCCGGGTTACGACAGACACTTTGCAATTCTCGAGCAATTCGGAATTGAAATGGTCAATATCCCGACAAACGAAAAAGGCCCTGATATGGATATGATTGAAGAAATGATCAAGGATGAAAAGGTCAAGGGTATCATCTGCGTTCCCATGTACTCAAATCCCTCGGGTATCACCTATTCTGATGAAACCGTTCGTCGTTTTGCTGCACTCAGACCTGCAGCAAAGGATTTCAGAGTAATCTGGGATAATGCTTATTGTGTGCACCACATTGAGGAAACACACGATACTCTGCTCAACATTTTTGATGCAGCAAAGGAATATGGCACTGAGGATTACTTTATTGAAGTAACATCAACCTCAAAAATCACCTTCCCCGGTGCAGGAATTTCAGCTCTTGCCGCATCGGATTCAAATATCAGATCAATCAAATCAAGAATGACCGTTCAGACAATCGGCTACGATAAAATCAACATGCTTCGTCATGCAGCGTTCCTTAAAAATAAAGCAGGCGTTGAAGCTCACATGATTAAGCACGCCGAAATACTCAAGCCCAAGTTTGATGCTGTTCTCAATGCATTTGAAAACGAGCTTTCCGGAAAAGGGATAGCAAGCTGGACCGTTCCGAATGGAGGCTATTTCATCAGTCTTGATGTCTGCGAGGGCTGTGCCAAGAGAACTGTTGCTCTTTGCAAAGAGGCAGGCGTTACCCTGACCGGTGCAGGTGCAACCTATCCCTACGGCAAAGACCCCGAAGACAAAAACATCCGCATTGCCCCCACCTTCCCGTCAAGGGACGAACTCTGCAAAGCGGTTGAGATTCTTTGCCTTTGCGTCGAAATCGCCGCAATTGAAAAGATTCTCGGTTAATTGTCAATTAACCAATTCCCATTTTTTCAAAGAAGCTTTCGGAGCTTATTCCGTATGGTCTGTTATATCTTCCGAGCCTGAAAAGACATTCAGGCTCGGTTCTTTTTATTATGTTTACCCGTTCTTCACAAGTTAATACAATTTTTATTCCATATTCTTTTAAAATTCCAGCACTTTCTTCACTGTAGCTTCCGAAAGGATATGCAAAAGCAACGGGTGCTTTTCCCGTATTAAAAAGCATCTTTTCTTTCATTACAGACAAATCTTCTGATAAAAACTCACGGTATTGCTCAAAAGTTTCTGATTTTTTCTTTTTTGCACCTGAACGCTCCGCGGTATTTTTATGTAAATCATAGGAATGACTCTGAATATCAATTATTCCGCCTTCACAAAGCTCTTTAATCTGATTCCATGTAAGACATGAATAATTAAGATTATGGTCGTCAAGCTCAGTGTAGCGATCCGCAAGTGAACCAACAATAAACCCTGTAGCCGTAAAGCCGTATTTTTCAAGAAGCGGTAATGCATAAGTATATATTGTTTCACAGCCGTCATCAAAAGTTATCATTATTGCCTTATCGGGAAGCTCCGTATCTCCCTGCATAAAATCAAGAAGCTGATTTACGGTAACCGATTTATATCCGCGGCTTTTAAGATATCCAAGGTCTCTTTCAAGCTGTTCAACCGTCAGAACATACTTGCCCGCTCTTGATTCTGATTTCGTGAGTTGATGATACATAATAATCGGTAGATTGTAATCGTTTTGAACAGATAACACTGAAGCTGATTTCACACCTGTCAAAAGCATTCCGCAAATTAATAATGATATAATAATTATTATTTTTATTCTTTTACTCAGCTTAATTACCACCGTTATCACTCGCTTTCAATTAAATATATTCTTCAGAATAAAACTTAGACTTATAATATTGTATTCAGAAGAAATAACAGTATATCCGTTTCCATTCGTTGGATTTTTTAAAATTAATTATTGAATTATATTTTTTAGCATGTTATAATTTGTAATATGGAAAAGAAAAACAACACACAAATTTTAGAACAGATCAAAGGCGGACTCATCGTTTCCTGCCAAGCCCTGTCAACAGAGCCATTATATGACAGCTACATAATGAGCAAAATGGCTTATGCCGCATTCCTCGGCGGTGCCGTCGGAATAAGAGCAAATACTGTTGTTGACATCCTCGCTATCAGAGAAAGAGTTGACCTTCCGATCATCGGCATCATCAAAGAAGTTTATCCCGACAGCGATGTTTACATCACTCCGACCATGAAAGAGGTTGATGCGCTTGTTGAAATCGGCTGCGATATCATTGCGGTTGATGCTACAAACAGGTTAAGACCCGGCGGAATCACATTTGAAGAATTCTTTAAAGAGGTCCGTGCCAAATATCCTGACCAACTTTTCATGGCAGACACATCATGCTTTGAAGAAGGCAAGCTCGCACTTGAGCTCGGATTTGACCTTCTCGGAACAACAATGAGCGGATACACACCTTATACCAAAGGCAATTCTCTGCCCGATTTCACTCTTATGAAAAGATATAAAGAGGAACTCGGTGCAACCGTTATCGCGGAAGGCGGTATCTGGGTTCCCGAACAGCTTGTTGAAGCCTTCAACAACGGTGCTCATGCAGCTGTAGTCGGAACTGCAATAACAAGACCCATGGATATTACCAAGCGTTTTGTCAAAGCTTTGGAGGAAAGCAAATGAGAATCCTCGCATTTGACATCGGCGGAACCGAAATTAAATATGCCGTCTGTGACGAAAATTTCAATCTGACACAAAAAAACTCCGTCCCCACCAATGCTCACGAGGGCGGAAGAAGAATCATTGACAGAGTTGTTGAAATCGCAAAATCCTTTGATAACATTGACCGGATAGGTATTTCCACCGCGGGTCAGGTTGACAGCATAAAGGGTGAAATTATTTTTGCAACCGACAGCATTCCGGGTTATACCGGGACCAAAATCAAAGAGATTGTTGAAGCGGCAACAGGAATTCCCGTTGCTGTTGAAAATGATGTCAACTCTGCTGCGGTCGGCGAAGCTGTTTTCGGTGCAGCCAAAGGACAAAAAAACTTTGTATGTCTGACCTACGGCACAGGCATTGGCGGAGCGATTTATCTCAACGGAAATCTTTTTACCGGCTCGTCATTTTCTGCAGGTGAATTCGGTCATATAATCACTCATGCAAACGGAAAAGACTGCACCTGCGGAGGTTGCGGTTGTTATGAAGCATACGCATCTGCAAGTGCACTTGTCAAGTCAGTCAACGATAATCTCGGCACATCAATGAACGGCAAAGATATTTTCAATAATTTTGATAATCCCGAAATCCGCTCTGTTATCGACGGTTGGATTGACGAGATCGTTACGGGATTGATAAGCATTATTTATATTTTCAACCCTGCTCTTATTATTTTGGGCGGTGGGATTATGAATGAAGCTTATATCACAGAAGAAATTAATATAAAGCTTCAGAGAAGGCTTATGCCCAGCTTCAGAAATGTCAGGGCGGTCAAAGCACTTATGGGTAATGATGCCAATAAACTCGGAGCAGCATATCTCGCTTCTAAACTTTAAAGATAAAGGTCGTGTTATTCACGGCCTTTTTTTATAAAATTATGTCAAATAGCACAAAATATTTTTTTTGAAAAAGCGTAATAATATATTATATAACTCTTGATTTCTATATTATATGGTGTTAAAATATCCTGTAAAGTTTTTTCAAACTTGTTAGGGGGTCTATTTATGGAAAGAAAAACAGGCACAATTTCAAGAGGCATTCGCTGTCCCATTATCCGCGAGGGTGATGACCTTGCAAAAATCGTTTGTGACAGCGTTATTGATGCTGCAAAATGTGACGGATTCGAGCTTCGCGACAAGGATGTTGTTGCAATCACTGAATCAATCGTTGCAAGAAGCCAGGGTAACTATGCAAGCGTTAATGCTATTGCAAAAGACGTTAAAGCAAAGCTTGGCGGTGAAACAATCGGCGTTATTTTCCCGATTCTTTCAAGAAACCGTTTTGCAATTTGCCTCAGAGGTATTGCAATGGGAGCAAAGAAGGTTGTTCTTATGCTCAGCTATCCCAGCGATGAGGTTGGAAATCACCTCCTCACTTATGATCAGCTTGACGAAGCGGGCATCAATCCCTACAGCGATATCCTTACCCTCGAAAAATACCGTGAACTTTTCGGCGAAAACAAGCACGAATTCACAGGTGTTGACTATGTTGATTATTATGCAGGCATTATCAAGGATGCAGATGCTGAATGCGAAATTATTTTTGCCAACCAGGCAAAAAGCATTCTTGAATATACAGACTGCGTTCTGACATGTGATATTCATACTCGTGCACGTACCAAGAGACTTCTCAAGGCAGCCGGAGCGAAAGTTGTATGCGGTATGGACGATATCCTCACCGCTTCCGTTGATGGCAGCGGTTACAACGAGTCCTACGGTCTTCTCGGTTCAAATAAATCAACCGAAGATACCATCAAGCTTTTCCCCAGAGACTGCTATCCTTTCGTAAAAAAGACGCAGGAACTTCTCTGTGAAGCAAGCGGTAAAAAAATCGAAGTTATGGTTTACGGTGACGGTGCATTCAAAGATCCTCAGGGTAAAATTTGGGAACTCGCAGACCCCGTTGTTTCCCCTGCTTACACCGAAGGTCTTGCTGGAACGCCCAATGAGCTCAAGCTCAAATACCTTGCTGACAACGATTTCAAAGACCTCAGCGGTGATGAACTCAAAAAAGCAATTTCAGAAAAAATCGAAGCCAAGGATGGAAGCAGCCTTGTTGGTAACATGGCTTCTCAGGGAACAACTCCCCGCCAGTTCACAGATCTTATCGGCTCACTTTGTGACCTTACAAGCGGTTCAGGTGACAAGGGAACTCCCGTAGTTCTTGTGCAGGGCTATTTCGATAACTATACAAACTGATTTTGAAACGGAGGAATAAACAATGAGCAGTAATATCAGACCCGATTCAATGGCACGCATCACAACACCCGAGCTTGCAAACGCCTTTATTGAAGAGCAAATTGCAGAAATAAGAGCTCAGGTTGGCGATAAAAAAGTTCTTCTCGCTCTTTCGGGCGGTGTTGATTCATCCGTTGTTGCAGCACTTCTTATTAAAGCAATCGGCAAACAGCTTGTTTGCGTTCATGTTAACCACGGTCTTATGCGTAAGGGCGAAAGTGAGCAGGTTATCGAAATTTTCGGTAAAGAGCTTGATGCAAACCTTATTTACATTGATGCAACAGACAGATTCCTTGACCTTCTCAAAGATGTTGCTGATCCCGAAACAAAGAGAAAGATTATCGGTAACGAATTTATCAAGGTATTTGACGAAGAATCCGCAAAACTCGAAGGCATTTCCTTCCTTGCTCAGGGCACAATTTATCCTGATATTCTCGAATCAGACGGCGTAAAGGCTCACCATAACGTTGGCGGTCTTCCCGAAGAGATGGCAATGGAGCTTGTTGAACCGGTTAAACTTCTTTATAAAGACGAAGTAAGAGTAGTCGGTGAAGCTCTCGGTCTTCCCCATGCAATGGTTTACCGTCAGCCGTTCCCCGGCCCCGGTCTCGGAGTAAGATGCCTCGGTGCAATCACCCGTGACAGACTTCATGCACTCCGTGAAGCAGATGCTATACTCCGTGAAGAATTCGATAATTGCGGTCTTGCAGAAAAAGTATGGCAGTATTTTATCGCTGTGCCCGATTTCAAGAGCGTCGGCGTAAGAGACGGCAAGAGATATGAAGGCTGGCCCGCAATCATAAGAGCTGTCAACACCAAAGATGCCATGACGGCAACTATCGAAGAAATCCCCTACCCTGTTCTTCATAAGATTACCGACAGAATCACCCACGAAGTCGAAGGCATCAACCGTGTCCTCATTGACCTCACTCCCAAGCCTATCGGCACAATCGAGTGGGAATAATACAGTAAGGGCTTGAATCCCTTATTTATAGCCATTCTTGAGACCTCAAATGCCAAAATGATACCATTTTGATACATTAGGTTCAAATGATACGGCAAAACACTACCCACTAATTTCATAATTGAGGAAAACCCTCTTGTATGAACGCTTAATCATACAAGAGGGTTCTTTTTATTTGTTTTCCTTTTTCTTGCGGTTTGGGAAGAAAGACTCATTGAAATCTATATAATCCTCAACTGTTATCACTTCACGTTCACAAGCATCTCTCATAGAAAGCGACTCATATTGCCAGTCAAGGAACTTTTCTTCCTTAAGCTGATTCACCTTAACACGTGCCATATATCTTTTATAGTATTTATTATAAATCTGCAGTGCCTGATTATCGGCCGTCTTTGCTTTGTATTTTTCTGCGGATGCTATTTCACGGCAAAGTCTACCCTCGCCCTCTGCAATACGGCTGCAGCATTCAGTTGGATATTTACCTTTAACACGGAAATATTTTCCGCACCTTTTACACTTCTTTATTTTAATATCGCTGCTTAACATTTTAGTAAACTCAAGTTCTAGAAGCTCATCAACTCTGCCAAACATATAAGTTTCTTTCATAATTAAATTATAACATAAAAACCTATACACATCATCAATTTCAAATTCCGAGTCATTAAGAAAATCATAGTCTTCTTTTTTCAAGCCTCTTAGCTTACGAGCCTTCAAAAGATATTCTCTGTTTTTAAGTATTCTATCCCCGTCTGAATCTCTAGGAAGGTCAAGATACAATTCTTCCGTTCTTTCCGTACGTTGAGGGATACCTTTTATCAGTCTATATAATGAATATCTAACTATAGGAGTAGAACAGAGAAACATTTCAGGATGATAATCATTATCAAAACAAAACTGAATCTTTTCGGTATACTCTTTTTGTAAAGTTACAAGATAATTTCCATACCATTTTAGTTGCTCAATAAAATTATTATCAAAATCAAATCTCGGAGGACAAATCCCGCTATAAACAGATGCATAAAGTAACGGTTTCAGCATCGCAACTGTTTTGGCATAATCTAACGATAACACGGCATTTTTATGTGATTTATTGTAAATCTTATGATTTTCAGTTTGAAAAATCTCATCATCTGAAATTGATTCATAAATATTAAGCAAGTAACTTAACGGAGTTTCAAAATCAGCATATATAAAATCAAATAATCCTTCTGACAAATCAAGATTTATTGTTGATTTACAAAAAATATTGATTTTAGGATATATCTTAGGATTCTCAACACCACGATAATAAATTTCTTTAATATTATTTTCATCCAAAAATTCAAATTCAATTTTTCCAGATGCAGCATTCAGTTTTTGTCTTGCTTCATATACTTTTTCGTATTCATCCGTGTCTGAAATGAGTCTTTGGATTTTCACAATTTCATCTAAATGATGTTGAAAATACCGATTAAAATCGTCACCTAAAGCGGAAAATCCTTCATAGGTGAAGAAATATTCATCACGATAATCAGGCCATAATTCTACCAATTTTTTAGCACTGTCAACCTTTGCTCGATTGCTTAAAGCACTAAGCACAGAGCCATTTTCAGGCGTTCTGTCCTTCAAATATTTATCGTATTTTGATGACTCATATTCTGAATAATCTCTGCTCATTTTATACCCCTTATTTTGGAAAAGATACTCAAACGGTTTTTTTGGAAAATCCAAATCACTCCAAAATATATGATACAAAACTATTGATTTCTTGTCAATCGTTGAATATAATAAACCCGAAAAGCAAAATCGAACATCTGTTCGTGCTTTTTCGATAAATTTCGCACAAGGAGGTGAAACAATGAATATTTCGTATATGCTTACCACTAAAGATGTCGCATCAGAACTCGGTGTGTCTTATTCTTATGCAAACAAAGTTGTAAAAGCTTTGAACGCAGAACTTGCAGAAAAAGGTTATATGGTTGTGACCGGCAAAGTAAGCCGTAAATTTTTTGAAGAAAGATTCTACGGTATGAACACAACAGCAAATCAGCAGAAAGGAGAACAGTAATTGCCCGCTTACAAAGACAAAAACGGAAAATGGTACGCTTCATTCTATGCCACCGATTGGACTGGAAAACGAAGCAGAAAATTCAAACGAGGTTTCAACACAAAAAGAGAAGCTCAGGAGTATGAAAGAAAGTTTCTCTGCAGACAAACAGGAGACCTCGGAATGACCTTCGGAACCTTCGTGGATCTTTACAAAGAAGATTTGGAAGGCAGATTAAAAGAACACACTTGGGTTATGAAAAATCATCTTCTTGACAAGAAAATACTCCCGTATTTCAAAGACAAAAAGATGAACGAAATCAAAGTTTCAGATGTTATCGCATGGCAGAACACAATGATGGCTCACCGTGATGAAAACGGAGAACCCTATTCCCCTGTTTACTTAAAAACAATTCATAATCAGCTCAGCGCAGTTTTTAATCACGCTGTCAGATTTTATGATTTGAGCAGTAACCCCGCAGCAAAAGCAGGAAACATGGGCAAAGAAAAAGCAAAGGAAATGTTGTTCTGGACAAAGGAAGAATATCTTAAATTTTCCGAAGCCATTATGGACAACCCTACAGCTTTTTATGCTTTTGAAATTCTGTATTGGTGCGGATTGCGATTGGGTGAAATGCTTGCGCTGACCATCGAAGACTTTGATTTTGAAAAACAAACTCTTCGCATCAACAAATCCTATCAGCGCATTAAAGGTCAGGATGTTATAACTGACCCCAAAACACTCAAAAGCAATCGGACAGTACAAATGCCGCAATTTCTCTGTGATGAGATTCAGGAATATATCAAAAGCATTTACGGTATCGGAGAAAAAGACCGATTGTTCCAAGTATCGAAAACTGCTCTTCATTACACAATGAGAAAAGGCGCAAAAGATGCAGGTGTTAAAAAAATCCGTATTCATGATTTAAGACACAGTCATGTGTCACTTCTGATTGATATGGGTTTCACAGCACTTGCAATCGCCGACAGAGTCGGGCACGAGAGCATAGATATCACATACCGATATGCTCACCTGTTCCCATCAAAACAAATTGAAATTGCACAAAAATTAGATTTAGAAAGGACGTGAAAAACTATGTCAGCAAAAAATGTTGATTACTACGGAAGGTTCCGCAGCGTTAATGTTTCTTTCAGAGTTTCTCCTGAAGAAAGCAGTCTTCTGAATTCTCTTGTTAAGATTTCGGGACTCACAAAGCAGGATTACATTACCGAAGCTCTGCTGAGCAATCAGATTATAATCCACCCGAACTCAAGAACATACAAGGCTATCAAAGATGAACTTTCTGCAGTAGCCGAAGAACTGAAACGCATTGAAGCGGGTCAGAACGTTGATGTTGATTTGATTGATTTGATTTCAAGAATCACATCAGCAATCGGTACGCTTAAGGAGGCATAATATGCTCTCTTTAAACGAAAAAATGACTGTTCAAACTCCGTCTGCGCCAACAGACGGTGAACAGTCACCCAATACAGATATAAGTATTATATCATCAGAAAGCTTGGAAATCAAGACCCAAGCCAAAAAAGAACGGCTGAGACTTTTAGGCAGTCAGCTCACGCAGCAATCGAGCAAAAATTTTCTGCCCACGGTAAATCTCGAAGAACTGTTCGACGAGGTTTACCGTGATAAACCCGCTATCGTTGAAAATCTCATTTACCCAGGAACGTATATCCTTGCCGGTGCACCGAAGGTCGGTAAATCTTTTTTCGTTGCACAGCTTGCATATCATATTGCAACGGGACAGAAACTCTGGGATTACGAAGTGAAGCAAAGCACCGTTCTTTATCTCGCTCTCGAAGATGACCACAGACGTTTGCAAAAACGAATGTGCAGAATGTTCGGAGTTGACGGAACTGCAAATTTACATTTTGCTATCACTTCAAAAAAGCTTGGTGAAGGTCTTGAAGATCAGCTCGAAGAATTTATTGATAAGCACCCGAACACTCGGATAATTATAATCGATACTCTTCAAAAAATCAGACAAGGCGGAAACGATACTTACAGTTACGCCAACGATTATGAATGCGTAGGATATCTCAAAAAATTCGCTGACCAAAAAGAAATCTGTTTGCTGATTGTACACCATACAAGAAAGCAACAAGCATCGGATAAATTCGATATGATATCGGGAACAACAGGCATTCTTGGTTGCGCTGACGGAGCTTTTATTCTTCAAAAAGAAAAGCGAACGGACAGCACTGCAACCCTCGATATTGTCGGCAGAGACCAATGCGATCAGAAGCTTTATCTTGTAAGAAATCAAGAAAAACTTTTCTGGGAGCTGGACCATGCCGAAACGGAATTATGGAAAGCTCCGCCTGATCCTATTGTTCTGAAAATTTCGGAATTTATCACAAATGAAAATCCGAAATGGAGCGGAACTGCATCAGAACTTGTTGAGATTTTAAAGCTCGATATTCCTCCGAATGCACTCACAAAAAAGCTGAATATCGGTGCAGGAAATCTTGAAAATGATTTCGGAATCCGATACGAAAACAGCCGTAACCACGACGGAAGAAGAATCAATTTTGAATTGATTTCTTCTGAAGCGTGACGATGGTGACGGTTGTGACGATGAATTTAGCGGTAGTAAAACTATCGTCACCATCGTCACGACCGTCACAGAACCGTAAAAAATTACAGCAGAAATTTTGAGCGGTTCACGAATTTGTAACAATAGTTTTCGGGGTTCAAATTCGTCAAGGCTCTCGCAAGAGCCGCAAACCTGCCCTCTGTCCGCAGACAGCCCACGGCACTTTGCAGACGGTACGTATGAAAGTGTTATAGTGGGTTATTACACTTCCGCAGAAGTGAAACCCCTGTGGCTTGCAGTGTATACACAAATCGCAGAAAGGAGAAAAATTATATATGGCAAGAAATGACGGCGTTGACCGAGTCACCGCCCGAAATGTTAATCTTGCTGACACAAAAATAGCAAATGTTCAGCGACACAATGAACGAGAAAAAGAGTCATATGTAAATTCCGACATCGTCACGGAAATGACTCCGTTCAATGTTCACTATAAAAAACCAAACGACACTTACGAAAACAATTTTAATAAAATGGTTGAAGATAAAATCATTTCAACCCGAGGTCTTAAAGCTGATGCAAAGAAATACGGTGAGCTGGTTTTCGATGTCAATTCCGCATACTTTTTCAATCATGGCGGTTATGAATTCGCAAAGAAATTTTATGAAGATGCTTACAAAGCGGCAATCGAAATTGTCGGCGGTGAAGAGTATATCATCTCCGCAGTAATGCATGCCGATGAAAGAAACAAAGCAATGTCGGAAGCACTCGGACAAGATGTTTATCACTATCATCTGCACGTCGTTTATGTCCCCGTTGTTGAAAAAGAAATTCTTTGGTCGAAACGGTGCAAAGATGAAAACTTGCGTGGCACAGTCAAAGAAAAAATTATGCAAGTGAGCAGCAGTAAAAAGTGGATTTCGAAACCAGCTCTCGATGAAAACGGCAATCCCGTTTTACAGAAAAACGGTAAACCGGTTCTCAAAAAATCTTACAGCGTTCTGCAAGATGATTTTTATAACTATATACGAAATGCAGGATATGATGATGTCGAACGTGGCGAGCGAGGAAGCTCCGAAGAACATCTAACCGTCACACAGTTCAAGGTTATGAAAGAAACAGAAAAGCTTGAAGCTCTTGAAGAAAAATTCGAAAAAAGCGAATCAGAATATCAATCTCTGGTAGATAAAACCAAGGTTCGTAAAACCGTCAAAAAAGGATTTGACGAAATCGAAGAAATCGGAAAAACAAATTTTTTCGGCAAAGTTGAAATGACGCAAGATGATTGTACATATCTCAAAGAGCGAGCAAAAATGAGTCTGATTCAGGAAACACAAATCACGGAGTTAAAGAACAAACTCAGTTCCGCAAAAAAGGATATCGGCATCTGGAAGAAACGATACGAAGCTCTGTATGAGCAGACAAAAGAATTTCTTGAAGCTGTCAAAAGAGCACCCGAGAAAATCAAAAACATAATTCAGCAAATTCTGCATACAGAAAAAGTTTCAGCCCACACTCCCCGTGAGAAACATAAAAATGATGTTGAACACTGATTTGCAAGAGCTGTAAAAAACACAAAAATCCGAATAGCAGCAGTTCAAATGAACTCTGCATCATTTGGACTGTTTCTATCGGATAACGACCTCACTTTTACGGCTGTAGAGCCGAAGAAAAATTATAAAAACCATACTATTTTCACAGAAAGAAGGTATTTATGAAAACAGGATTAAAGAAACGTCAGAAACACACGGAAATTTACTTCAACGAAGAAAGTCCGCTCGTAGAAATTTACACTCACAACACCAACCTTAAAAACCGTCTTACGGAGTATGCGGAAAAATATCCCGAGTATTGCCGACAGTTCGACGACGATGAACAAGGTGGATTAAGATTCGAAATTGAGAAAGGCAGATTCGGTTTCCGACTGACTGCACCCTACTCCGACGAACGGAGAAAAAAATCAAGCGATAACGCAAAACAGAATGGAATACACAGGAGGTAATATATAATGAAAAAATTTATTATTGATGAAAAAACAGGTCTCGCTTACACACTCGTCGGTGATTATTATATCCCGAACTTAACTCTTCCCGTACCCGATAAACGTCCTATCGGAATGTGGGGCAGAAAACGTCTCGCTTATCTCAAGGAGCATCGCCCGGCACTTTACAACAGACTCGTTCTCCGTTGCAAACTGAACAGTCACCTTGCCGATGTGAATGAGCAGGCAAACGAAAGGCTTGACCGACTCATTGAGCAAATGGCAAAAGCCGAAGGTGTGAACGAAAGGCTGAAAATCAAAGACCAGATGTTATGGGTTGCCCGGATGAACAACATCCGCAACCGTGCAGAAGAAATCATCCACGTTGAGCTGATTTACGATTAAAACATACTGCAGAAATAATCTTTACGGAGGTTTTCAAAATGTCAGGTTTCATCAAAGAATTCTATTACGGAAACATTGAACCGCAGGAATTCAGTCCAGAACTTGCCGCAAAATTAAAATCAAAGCTGAATGCTCTTGTTGAAAATGAAAAAGCTCTTGATTCAACGTTAAAAGGCGAAGAAAAAGACTTGTTTCTGAAATATGTAAATGCACACAATGAGTTTCTTGCAGTCAGCATCACAGACAGTTTCATCTCAGGCTTTCGCCTCGGCGCAAGGTTTGCTTATGACACCTTTGTTGATGGTTGACAAACAAAGGATTTAAAGATATCATAAAAATGTCTTGAAGATGTAATCGACTAAAGCTAAAAGAGGTACCATATATGAAAATAAAAAAATTAATGACAATACTTTTATCATTGCTATCTTTAACCGGTTGCGGTGCTCCCGCCTCTCCGAACAATACCTACAAACAGATTACTATGAACGAAGCCATTGTTATGATGGAAAAAGAAAAGGATTATATAATCTTGGATGTTAGAAGACCTGATGAGTTTGCTGAAAAGCATATTCCCGGCGCTATCAATATTCCCAACGAAATAATCGGTACTGAAGAAATCAAAGAGCTTCCGAATAAAAAACAATTAATTCTCGTTTATTGCAGAAGCGGTAATCGTAGCAAACAAGCATCCGAAAAATTGGTCAAGCTTGGTTACACAAATATTGTTGAATTCGGCGGAATCATCGATTGGCCCGGTGAAACTGTTTCAGAAAATTAACAATTATCAGCATGGCAGAGAGGTGTAAATCTCTCTGCCATTTTTTGTCGTAATATTGCACAATTGAAACAGTTGTGTATTGTGTAAAAAGTAGAATATTGAAAAAACATAAAACTTTTTGCGTAACAAAACGCAAATTTCGTCATATATATAATGGAGCATTTGATTAGCTCTTATTATTATCACTTCTAAGATTTTAGAGATCTTAAATATTAATTTAGTTTTCGCTTCATTTTTTATTGCAAAAACTAATCTGAGTTGGTATAATATATAGGTAAAATTATATTCAATTCAGAGGTGTAATTATGGCTGTAAGTTATAAGAAATTATGGAAGCTCCTTATCGACCGTGATTTAAAGAAAAAAGACCTTGCTGATATAGCAGATATCAGCAATTATACCGTAACCAAAATGAGCAAAGGCGAAAATGTTACTGTCGAAACTCTCGGCAAAATTTGCTCTGCCCTGGGTTGCGGTGTTGACGATATTATGGAATTTATACCCGAAGAATGAAAGTGAGGTGCGGACAATGGCTCTTGAAAACAAATTAGGCATTACAAGCTCTCCCGAACTTGCTGAAGCCGAAGAAAAAATAAGTAAGAAAAAGGCTA
This sequence comes from Lachnospiraceae bacterium, assembly GCA_017395635.1. GTDB lineage: Bacteria > Bacillota > Clostridia > Lachnospirales > Lachnospiraceae > CAG-590. Next base: position 27,884 of record JAFQOE010000056.1, read on the forward strand.
TTGAGCTTTTCGAGAACGGTACTCTCAATAAACTTGAAGCAGGTAAATTCGCATCTCTCAAAGCAATTCATCAATATCTCTTTGATGATATTTATACCTTTGCCGGCGAAGTTCGTAAAGTAAATATTGCGAAAGGGAACTTCCGCTTTGCACCCGTGATGTATCTTGAAGCGGCTCTCGATAACATTGATAAAATGCCGCAATCAACCTTTGATGAAATAATCGAAAAGTATGTTGAAATGAATATCGCCCACCCTTTCCGTGAGGGTAACGGCAGAAGCACCCGCATTTGGCTCGACTGTATTCTCAAAAAAGAGATTGGTATGGTCGTAGATTGGAGCCAGGTTGACAAAGAAGATTATCTTCTTGCTATGGAACGCAGTCCTATTAAAGATATCGAAATCAAGCATATTCTCAAAAATGCTTTAACCGATAAGGTCAATGACCGTGAGGTTTATATGAAAGGCATCGACCATAGCTACTATTATGAAGGATATACAACCTTTAAGACAGAAGAATTGTGAGGCGATTTATAATGGCAATGCTTACAGAACAAATAAAAAATACCGCCAAAGATAAATTAGCGCATTTAATTCAACGATATAACGCTACTACTCGGTTGGCTAATCACAATGATGTTAGTGAAGAGACCATACGTACATGGCTTAATGAATTTCTTTTGATTTTTGGTTGGGATGTTCAAAATACATCTTATGTTCTTCAAGAGCATGTTTTACGTGGTGTTCAGTATCAAAGATTGCGAGAAATCAATTCTCCACATAGAAGACCCGATTACACTTTGTTGAACGGTGCAAATATAAAAACATTTTTAGATGCAAAATCCTTGGATGTTGATATTTTTACAGATACTGATGCAGCATATCAAATAAGATCATATGGTTGGTCAGCGCAGTCACCGTGCGCATTTGTTTCTAATTTTGAACAATTAGTTATTTATGATACTCGTTTTGTTCCTAGTACTACTCAAACAGCAAATTCAAGTGTTATACAAATTTCCATTGATGAGTACCTTGATAATTTTGATGTCATCATAGATCATCTTTGGCATGATAGTATTTGTAACAATCATTTAGATGAGTTGTACTCCACTACCGAGGTTGAGGGAAGAAATCGCGTTGATTCGCAATTCATGAATATCCTTACTGATTTCAGAAAAGAACTTGCCAGCAATCTTTACAAAAATAACACAGCACTTATATCCACGAATGACCTGTTAAATTATTATACACAGGTTATCTTAGATAGAATAGTATTTATTAGAGTTTGTGAATCAAAAGGAATTGAAGAACAGGAAAAATTAAAATCATTTGCCAATTCTAACGATGGTTTTTGGGAATCATTTAAGCGAAGTTGTTATATGGAATTTCACAGTCACTATGACGGTGCGATGTTCAGTCTTGATTCCACATTTAATCAGCTTGTAATTGATGATGTTATTTTAAATCAGTTTATAAACAAACTTTATTACCCGTTTCCATATCGTTTCGATGTAATTCCTGTTAAGGTTATTGCAAATATTTACGAAGAATTTCTTGGAAAACAACTTGTAATCGATAGCAATAGCGTGACGGAAGTTACCAAAGAAGAATATATAAGAACTAATGGTGCTGTTGCTACACCTGAACATATTGTAGAAATGATATGCAAACAAACCTTAGAATTAAACACTATTGAAAATGTTGATGATTTGCTAAAAATAAAGGTACTTGACCCCTGTTGTGGTTCGGGTGTTTTCGTTGTGTCTTGTTATGAGTGTTTAGCCACAAAGATGGTTCAGTTACTCCAAAGCAACGCTTCTGACAGAGAAAAATATTCTGAATATTATTATATCAGCAATAACCAATGGTATTTGACTGTTGTTGGTCGTAGAGCCATAGTAAAAAATTGCATTTTTGCAATTGATTGCGACGAAGCTGCAATAGAAGTAACCAAAATGTCTTTGGCTTTAAAAATTGTAGATGGTAATTCACCACTTGCTTGGGAAGGCATCGGTGTGTTCGGAGACAAGATTTTGCGAGAAATTGCAGATAATATTAAACTTGGAAACACCCTTGTTGATTTAGATGAAACAATTCCCGTAACATTAATTCCTTCAATAAAACCAATGGACATAAAAGAATGTTTCGGCGATGTGTTTAACACTTTTGGTGGTTTTACCTATGTTATTGGAAATCCGCCTTATGTAGAAACCAAACATTATAAAGCTGCAAGCCCTTGTATGCACTCATATTTAACAGAAAATTATGTAACCTTTGAGGGAAAAGCAGATTTGGCAGTATTATTTATCGAACGCTGTCTTGATTTATTGTCTAACCGTGGAAAAATTGGCTTCATAATCCAAAGAAGATGGTTTAAAACAGAGTATGGTAAAGCAACACGTTCTTTAATAAACAACGGCAAACATCTTAAGAAATTAATAGATTTTAAGGCAACAGATATATTTAAAGGACGAATGGTTTATCCATCCATTATGATCCTTTCCAAACAGCCCTGTGAAAATACAGAGTATTATTTTATGCCTTGTGACTCTACGACTATTAAATCCAGATTTGAAAACAGCACTTTTGATGGTCGTTTTGAAGAGTGTACCTTTGAGAAATTGCCCCTCCTTACCGGAAATGAAGCTTGGAATTTTGAGAATTATAATATTACCCAAATTGCAAAAAAATTGACCGATAAATGGGGAACTTTCTCAGAATATCCGAAATTAAAAATAAAAGATGGTATACAAGTGTTATGGAAAAAGATGTACCATTTGAAACGCGTAACATTTGCCAACGGAATCGCAACTGGCATAAACGGATTCAACGAAACTGTACAGGTTGAAGCGGATGCTTTACGAGGTGTTATTTATAATAAAGTATTTTATCCATTCAAAAATGTTGATCCAGACGCATATGCAATTTTTCCATACGAAGGAGAAAGCACCGACGCTATTCCCTTTTCATCATTAAAAAATCGTTTCCCCCTCTTGCATACTTACCTCCAAAAGAATGAAAGTAGGATCAAGAAAGAAGTGTCATATAGAGATGGTGATTATTGGCACACATACACACGAGAGCATAATCATTCTCTGTATAGTATTGATAAAATTATCGTTCCAATGACAGCAAGAGATACTATTGGTACTTTTATAGCAGATAAAGGTCTTTACATGGATAACTCTAATGTCTGGTTTGTATGTGTTGAGGATGCGAACAAAGAATTAATGAAAGCAATTACTTGCATTATAAACTCAACAATTTTCTCTGTTTTGGGAAAGACTGGTGCAAACCCTCAAGCCGGTGGTTATTATAAGTTTAACAAACAGTTCCTTGCGCCTATTCCTTTTCCTTCAGCCAAACTTAGAGGTAATTGTATAACAACTAACATACTTTCTACACTGTATGACGATATCGCAGAATTACAGAAGCAATATATTCATGCTCCATCTTCTGTTAAGGAGATGTTAACTCATTCATTAAATCGCAAATGGATTGAGTTAGATGATATATGCTATTCTTTGTATGAAGTAAATGATACTGAACGCAAACTAATAGATAGTTTGGGCCGAACAATAGACAGAATAGAATTATTAAATGGTGTAAATTAATGAATGCAAAAAATATAATAAAAATATTAAAAGGTTACTGTAATCATTCGCTTGAAATAGAGCGAATGATCGTGTACGCCTTTGTGCAGAAAGAAAAAATTGATTATAGCAAATCAAAAATATTAAACAACTATCTTGCAGAATTAGATAGTGATTTGTACATAAAATCGGTCAACTTCTTTGACAAATTTAATATTGACTTGACTTTAGACTTTTTGGTTGAGTTGTTTGAACAGATAGTTCCTGAAACCGAAAAAAAAGAAAAAGGAATAGTTTATACTCCTGTTGAAATAAAGGAGTATATTGTATCTCAGGTTTGTAGGTCCAATAATGCACCTACAGTTATCGATCCTTCATGCGGTTGCGGCTCGTTTCTTGTTACTGCAGCACAATATATCCATCAAAAGTACGGCATAAATTACAGTGAAATTATTTCACAAAAAATCTATGGTATTGATATTGATGAAGATGCAATCAAAAAAGCGAAAATATTATTAACATTATTAGCTTCTTCCAATAAAGAATACGGTGATATAACCTTTAATTTTTTGTGTTCTAACGCTCTTGACCCAAAAACAATAAGAAAAGCTAAAAAGTGGCAACCCAAAGGGTTTGACTGTGTAATAGGTAATCCGCCATATGTAAGATTTCGCAACATGGCAAATGATTCAAAAGCATTGTTAAATAATTGGATTACAGCAAACACTGGTAATATCGATTTGTATATGCCCTTCTTTGAAATTGGAATGACTCTTTTGAAAGAAGGAGCAGTGCTGTCATACATTACACCTAATAGTTATATTCAAGCTATCAATGGCAGAAAACTAAGAGAATATCTATCTGATTTAGCTTATTCATTAACAATTTTAGACTTTAGAGATGCGCAAGTGTTTAAAAATGTTACAAGTTATACTTGTATAACTACTATTGATTCCGCAATAACAGACAAGGTTATTAAATACGTCAGAATAGACAATCAAGAATCATTGAACAGCCATAACTACTCTGAATACAAAACAACTTCATTTTCTAATGGCGCTCCTTGGCGTATGCGAAAACACGATGTAGATTCTATCATTAAAAAGCTAGAATCATCAGGAACACCTCTTTCAAAATGGAAAATTCGCAATGGATTAGCAACCTTAAAAAATGACATTTATTTCTTTACACCATTTAAAGAAGACGATAAATATTTTTATCGTATATACGCTGGTGTAGAATATCGCATTGAACGTGAGATTTGTATCAAGGTGGCAAAACCCAACATTATCAAAACAGAAGAAGATTTGAAAACTAAAACCGAAGTTGCAATCTTCCCATATACACGCAAAAACAATATTTTTGATGTAATTGAAGAAAAAGAAATGTTATCAAAATATCCTATGACTTATAGGTTTTTATTTGATAACAGAAACATTTTAAATCAGCGTGATAAAGGTAATGGTAATTATCCGGTATGGTATGCCTATGGAAGAACGCAAGGAATGAACAACTTTGGTAAAAAACTTTTAATACCATACATCTCGGATAAACCAATAGCAGTCTTATCTCTTGAAGAAAAAATGTTGTTTTACTGTGGTTATGCTCTAATATCTGATGATGAACAAGAGTTAAAATTATTAAAATGTTTTTTGGAATCAGATGCATTTTGGTACTATATTTACCATACCAGCAAACCTTATTCCAAAGGTTATATGGCACTAGCAAAAAATTATTTGATTAATTTTACAATTCCCAATCTGACTGAAAAGGAAAAACAATATTTATTATCTAACCAGTCTAAAAAGGAAATCAATAAATGGATTTGGAATAAATATGGAATTGCTAAAGATTAAACGCCCTCTTTATGACAGATAAGAGTATAGATTTTTATCAACAAATAACTTTTAAGGAGAAAAACATGAACATTGCCTTTGTAGAAATCAAAAATTTTAGAAAACTAAAAAGTTGTAGAATTGATTTAAGTGCTAAATCCACGATTTTAGTTGGCGCTAATAATAGCGGCAAAACATCGGCAATGTTTGCTTTTGTAAAGTTCTTAAAAAAACGACAACTTGTTGTAGAGGATTTCACCTTATCAAACCTGGCATTGATCGCCCATTTAGGAGAAAAGTATATTGACAAAACAAACCCTGTTGTTCCAAGTATCGAAGATTGGAAAGAAATCTGTCCTTTTATCGATATTTGGCTAGATGTACGTGAGGATGAACTACGATATGTAGCTGACATTATCCCTACGCTTTCATGGCGTAGTGGTAAAATCGGTATTAGGTTAATATATGAGCCCAAGGATTCAGAAAATCTGTTTCAAGAATTTATATCAGCATTCGAATTAGCTCGTACAAGGTCAGACAAAGCAAAACTATGGCCATTAGATTTAACAGATTACCTTCATAACAAGATGAAAAAGCATTTTGTCATGAATGCTTATATTTTGGATCCAGATAAAATCGTTCCTCTAGGCCAAGACAGCACAGCTTATCCGCAGGAAACTCCATATAACAATTCACCGCTAGATTTTGATCCGTTAAAAAAACTGATTCGTGTTGATATCATTTCTGCACAGCGCTGGCTTGAAGATTCTAGTGATGATGACAATGATGCTAAAAGCGAAAGTAACTTGTTATCCGCACAACTAAGAGATTACTATGATAGACAGTTAGATCCAGAACGCAAGCCATCGTCATCGGATTTAAAAGCTCTTGTTGAGATGCAATCAGCAAAAGACGTATTTGACAAACAAATCTCCAAACGCTTTCAAAGTGCTATGCAAGAGTTGGCAAAATTCGGATATCCTGGTAAGCACAATCCCGGTATAGTAATTGAAGCAAAAACACAAACAAGCGACATTATATCGCATAGCACTGTTGTTAAATATCCAATCTTCTCAGATGGCGACAACAAGTATAAGTTGTCTGAAAAATTCAACGGTTTAGGATATCAAAATTTAATTTCAATGTCTTTTAAGTTGATGAGCTTTAGAGATTCTTGGATTAATGGAGATCGACGCAAAGCGGATGATGAGAAACTTGAAACTATACAGCCCATTCATCTTGTTTTAATCGAAGAACCTGAAGCGCATTTACATGTTCAAGTTCAACAAGTTTTTATTAAAAACGCATATAATATTTTAAGAAATCATTCTAGGTTAAAAACAAGAAATGAATTCTGTACTCAAATGATTGTTTCTACTCATTCAAGTACCATTGCCCTTGAATGCAAATTTTCCGAACTCCGATATTTTAGAAGGACAAAAAGCTCTGAGGGATTACCTATATCAGTAGTAATAAATTTATCCAATGTTTTTGGCGTATCAACTCAAACAACCCGCTTTGTTGCAAGATACCTAAAAACGACTCATTGCGATTTGTTTTTCGCTGATGCAGCTATTCTGATAGAAGGTACTGGAGAACGAGTATTTATGCCATATTTTATTAATATGCACGAGACATTAGCAGATACCTATATCTCTGTTTTGGAGATTGGTGGTCGATACGCTCATTATTTAAAGCCGTTAATTGACACTTTAGGAATCTCTTGCTTGGTTATTACCGATTTAGATTGTGGTCATGGTTCAAATAAATCAAGCATATTACCCGAACGAGGAAAAGGATATTTTTCGTCAAATCCAACGATTATGAACTGGGTAATTATGAATTCAGACTTAGACTATTTGCTTGATCTTGATTTTAATAGCAAAGTAGAATCAAACCCCCATATTAGCGATGCAAAAACAAGAGTTGCTTATCAAACTCCAATCAAAGTTGTTCTTACAGACGGAACAGAGTATGAGTTTATTCCAAATACGTTTGAAGATGCAATGGCATACACAAACTATGACAGCTTTAAAACTATGAATGGTAAAGGGTTGATAAAAAAGTTTAGAGATGCTTTTAAAAACAATAACGGTTGTCAAATAGCTACAGATGTTTATAATGCCGTTAAAAGCAGCAGCACAAAAAAAGCTGAATTTGCATTAGATATGATATACAACAAAGATCCTCAAAGCATTGTAACCCCTGCATATATTGAGGATGCTTTGACATGGTTAGAAGAAGAAATCTCATTGAAAGATAATAATGACTTTTTGAGCAAGGAGGATGAATAATGGAGGAGATTATTGCTGTTACTGACGATAATAGAGATAATAACGCTGATATAATCATCCAAAGTTGTTTTGATCTAAAGAAACCAAAAAGTTTTTTCTTGTTTGCTGGAGCAGGAAGCGGAAAGACAAAAAGTCTTGTATCTGCATTAGATTATATAAATAAAACACTTGGTCAAGAACTTATATTATCAGGAAGAAATGTAGCTGTTATTACATTCACAAATGCTGCATGTGACGAGATAAAACGTAGAGCGTATTACAATCCTTTGTTTGAAATATCAACTATACATAGATTTGCATGGAATTTAATTTGCTCTCACACATACGATATTCGGGTGTGGCTAAAAAATGAAACAAGTGCCAAAATAGTTGAAGCCGAAACAAAGCTTGCTAACAGTCGCAATAAAAGCACAAAAACTTATAAAGATACAGAAAAAAAGCTTGTTAAAATGAAACGCAGACTTGAATGTTTAGATTCTGTCAGACGATTCACATATAACCCCGATGGACTAAATATTGAAAGTAATTCTTTAGACCATTCTGAAGTTCTAAAAATAGCAGCAGAGTTTTTATCGCAAAAAGAAACATTGCAAAAAATACTTGTTGATAAATATCCGATTTTATTGATTGATGAAAGCCAGGATACGCAAAAAGATTTAATCAATGTTTTTATGGATATTCAAGAAAAATACGCCAATCGATTTTCTGTTGGATTATTTGGAGATATAATGCAAAGAATTTATCCGGATGGAAAACAAAATTTACAAGAATCAATTCCATCCACATGGGAAACTCCATCAAAAACAATGAATCATCGTAGTCGAAAACGGATAGTTGATTTATGCAATGTAATAAGGAAAGATGTTGATGGTATTGAACAAATCCCAAGAGAAGACAAGCCAGGAGGATTTGTTCGGATATTTGTAACATCTTACGATGATCCTAATAGAAAAGAACATGACATTCTTATGCATATGTCTAAAATAACTGGTGATTCAAACTGGGAAAACATCAAAAACGTAAAAGCATTAACACTTGAACATAAAATGGCTTCAATTCGTTTGGGATTCAAGAATTTCTATGAATCACTTAATAGTATTTCTTCTTATAAGCAAGGTTTAATGAACGGGTCATTATCTGCTATTGGAGTGTTAACTCATATTTTATTACCATTACATAAATCCGATTTGAACAATAACCAATTTGAAAAAGCCAGAATTGTAAAAAAAAATGCAATAATTTATAAGAACAAAGATCTTAACTTAACTAATGAATTATTGCAAGAATTACAAGAAAGCGTTAATGCTTTAACTTCTTGTTGGATAGACAAAGATCCTACGTGTTATGAATTATTACGTATTGTTTATGAAAAAAATATATTTCCAATTTCAAAAGATATTAAACAGATATTCGATAGCCCTCCAGAAGAAGGAGACGAGAACTTTCAAAAAACATCCAACTTGTTAGCGGCTTTAAATTCACCTTTTTCAGAAGTTGAGCATTATTGGGAATATGTTAATGGACAAGCAAGCTTTGACACTCATCAAGGTGTTAAAGGCTTACAATTCGAACGAGTAATGGTTATAATCGATGACAATGCTGCCCATACGTCATTCTTCAGTTACAACAAGCTATTTGGGTTCGAGCCCAAATCAGAAACAGATATAAAAAATGAAAAAGAAGGAAAGGAAACCACATTAGATCGTACAAGAAGATTGCTTTATGTTACATGCAGCAGAGCCATTGATAGTTTATCAATTGTTTTTTATACAAATTGCATTGAATCAACCGCTTCGGCAATATCCGAAACAGGTTGGTTCGATGAAGGCGAAATAATAATAATCCCCTAACAAAGCTGGTAAAAAAACAAAATATTGCGAGTTGAAAATTTTGAAATATAATTTTTATTACGATGAATCAGAGCACAGCAGGTCAATTGGCTTTAAAACTATTACAGCAGATAATTTTTATGATAATTTCATCACCGTTATTGTCGGCTGGAAAGAAGAAAACGAACCGAAGCTTCAGGAAAAGTATTTTAATTTCGAACAAAAATATATAAACCGGCATCCTAACGGAGAGTTGAAAAGCTACACACTAAAAAACAAACAACTAAGGTATGGTTTTGCATCAACTACTAATGAAAATATAAATTTACTTGAGGATTTCTTCACTTTATTTACCGATGACGTATATATCTATATTTCAACTTTTAGCAAGGTCGAATATATTGTTAATCAATTATTTAGAGATTATAAAAACAACTTTTTGTTTGATATTAATTTGCTTAAATACTCCATTATAAAAGCATTAGTTATATATAAACCTCTAGAGCTTGTTGAAACAATATATAACAATCCGCAAAAAATCGTTATAGAAATGAAAAAATTTTTTGAGGATAGAATCGAAAAAAACAATAATAATCCAATCTTGAAACAAAGTGAAAATCTAGCATTCGAACAAATAATATTATTACTTGATGAACTAAAACCTGTAGATTGTATTGACTGGAATTACACCCCTCCATTTGTTGGTTTTCATCATTTTTTAAACGAAAAATCTATTTATGAATATTCACTAATAATTGACCGTGAGGGAGAAGATCAAAAAACAGTTGTTGCCGCAAAAGAAGCAGGTTTAATTAATGTTGATGATGAAAAATCTGATAATCATTTTGGAATCAGAATGGCTGACATATTAGCTGGCACACTTGGGAAATTAATGAAATCTCTTTATAGTGCAATGCACCCAGCTAATAATGATATTGTGCAAAAAACGATACTACCAAATAAATGGTTTATATTATCTGAAGATCAACTTAACTTATATAAGAAACTACACCATATAATTTGTAAATTAAATAATGCATGGTACAAATCATTTGCTGGTTTATATGCAGATGATTTAATATGTTTATGTTCTCTCCTGAATTTTATGAATCATTATTCCAATACACAAGAAATTATAACTAATTTAGAAATGCAAGGTGAATACTATAATGCATTTGCATGTCAAGCTTTAACCGAAGATTATCTAAAAAAATCAAATAACATAATACAAAATTTAATGGAATAATAAGATTTATTGTTTAATTAAATTCGTTTAATAATAACCAATATCAACAACCTAAAGCTTCAGCAAAAATCCACCAAAAACAAAATTAGAATCTTAAAATTCTATTCAACAAATTTACTATAAGTAATTGTTCTAATGTGAATAAAAATATTCAACCCAAAACTACAGTTTATCGCTTTAAAGTGTTGACTTTGCAGTAAAAGTATGCTAATATTATCTCAAATCCACAGGAATCTGATACCACAGATAAAAAGTGTACTCTGATACTAAATGATACTAAACATTTTGAAAAATCAGGGCAATTTTAAACGTTCGAACAAACGTTCGACTTATTTATCAAGGGTTTTCAGCTTTCCGAATATAAAATTTTCGCTAGATTAGGCGAGTGGGAATAAAATCAACAAGCCCCGAAGTCGTTGTATATCAACGGTTTCGGGGCTATTCTTATGCCAAAGCGTACTGAAATCGTACTAAAAATTAAATTTCATATCAAAAATCGTATTTTCCATTCACTTTTAATCTCAAAATTAACCTCTGCGGATATGTAATCTGCAGAGGTCTTTTTTACATTATGAGTTCATAACATTTGAGAGTTTTTTTGCAACATCTTCGTGTTTATTCGGATATAAATGAGCATAGGTTTCTAATGTTGTTTCTATGTTTTCGTGACCTAATCTTTCAGAAATCAACAAAATAGGAATGTTCATTTCAATAAGCAACGATGCATGAGAATGTCTTAAATCATGAATTCTGATTTTCTTCACACTGGACAGTTTACAACCTCTGACCATTTCACGAGTTAAAAATGATTTAGATATATTAAAAAATCTTTCTGAAGGTTCATAGCTATACAACTTGTCCTTATACTCTTTAATTATATCCATAACTTCTTCGGGTAAAACTACCGTGCGTTTACTTTTAGGCGTTTTAGGTTCTTGAATCAAATCTTCACCTTTAAGCCTTGCATAAGTTTTTGAAATATTTACTGTATTTTTAGTGAAATCAAAATCATCATAAGTGAGAGCAAGAAGTTCACCCTCACGAATACCGCTATAGAAAAACAGATAAAAAATTGCTTTTGTTAAAGGATCATCCAATACACTTTCTATAAATATATCAAATTCTTCCTTGGTCCAAAACTTCATTGAATATGCTTTTTTCTTTCCCATAGTACCGCACTGTGCAGCAGGATTAGCAGGAAGTTTATAATACTTTACAGCAAAATTAAAAATTGCAGATAACTGATTATGAATACATTTCAAATATGTTTTCTCATAGTTAGCTTCATCTGAAATAAGTTTATTCTGCCATTTTCTAACCATAGCAATATTAATATCGCACAAACGAATTTCTCCGAAATACGGCAGAATTTTTGTGTCAATCATATGTTTTTTATTCTCATATGTAGTTGGTTTTACATGAACCTTACTGTCTTCCATATATAACTCAACCAGATCTTTAAAAAGAATATCGACTGATGTTTTACATTTACCTAAAAACTCACGCTCAAAATCAAGAGCTTCTTTTTTCGTTTTAAAGCCCTCTTTCTTCTTTTGTCTTTTTATACCGTTCCAATCTAAGTAATAGAATTTGGCATTCCACGTTCCTCTTTTGTTTTTTGTAGCGGGCATTATATTCACCTCTTAATATTTTTTATGTTTCTGAACTGAATCATTGTTGGTTTTACCCGACCTCTTATTGAGATCGGGTTTTTCTGTTTAAAAAATTTCTGTCTTGATTAACATATCATCGTGATAATCAATATCAATATACACAAATTTTGATTTTGCACCCTTAATATTCAGTTTAAGAACTGAATTTTCAACTTCATGAACTTTCTTTAATATTTCATCTGTCTCTGGTGCTGAATCATTTTCGTCTTTTGATGTAAGCCCATCAAAAGCCCAATGTTTTTTATAATCAAATTCAGACATGGTTTTCTCTCCTTTCATTAGATTTTATTATGAAAGCTTAACCTTTCAAAGAAAGTATGTAAGATTAAGTTAAAAAAACTGAAGGTAAGATTTACAACCGGCAAAATCCCGATTTCAAAATGAAACCGGGACTTTACCGCATGAAAATTTATAAGGAATCCTAAAAATGAAAAGTAAATTTATTTTGAAAGACTAAACATTAACGAAGAATGTTTAACCTGACAAAGTGCAATTGAATGTGCAATATTTTCCCCAATACTAATATAAGCTATAAAAACTGCAGTCGGAGAATCATCATCATTCAGATATCTTGCAATAATTGTGTTGCCATAAGGGGTTATCGCTTCAACCTGTTTTTTAATTTTTACAGGAGCATTCTCCCCGTTTTTCAAACGCATTGTTGCAGTAGGTTTGAATGTTTGCATTCGCACGCCAACCTCCGAAGCCATTGCAATACTAAATTCACCATTTCCGCAATCTGTAATTGCAGCAGACCAAGTTTTTTTGCCTGTTGAATCAGCAAGTAAAAACTTCAGACCATACTGGTCTTTCTCTACGCTAACCAATCTGTTTCCTGCCAAAAGCGGAAGTGCATCAAGTGACATAAATTTTTTCTCCTTTCGATTTTGAATTTCACAGAAAGTATGTAAGATTTTTAATTGGCACTTAATTTCTGAACAGAGAAAACTTCATCCCAAAATTTTTATATCAACAATCATAATCAAGCGACAAGGTATCATTTATATTGTTTTGATAATTATTTTCATATTTATTAAACGAATGAGAAATGTTATTCCCAATCACTCTTTCGGAAGCAACCTTTTCTTCCAACAATTTCTTCATTTTTTCAAACTGATGGTCAAATTCTTTTTCTAAACAAAGCTGCAAGTATGCGTTATAGAATTCAGTTGCACTGGCAATATATTTATCACGATTTTTCAATTGATTAACAGAGAGATTTCCGAACTGTTTAGTTACCCCGTTCATAATTCTGATATTGTATCCCAGTTTATCCGAAATGTATTTTTCGGCTTCGTAATGGCACTGTTTCAAATGGCTTCTTGTAACAACTTCCTTGGCACACAGTTTTTCGCCTTTTTTCAGATCGTGAACTACCGGAACAAAGCAAAAATGCATATGCTTTGTTGTTTCATCATTATGAACCCATGAACTGGCAACATTTTTTAAGCCGTGTTTTTCAACAAAGAAATCATAAGCAGCTTTAAAGAATGCTTCGTATTGATTATCAGGAAGCGTAGCGGGCGCCTGAATAACATAGCTGACAATACCTACAGAAGCATTTCCGTGAACATAAATTTCTTTCAATCGATTTTTATAAAATTCATAGGCTGGCATTGGCTGGTCTTCAGCCGCTAAATTATAATTATACGGTGTTAAATAAGGATTTATATTTTCATTCTTTCTGTTTATTTTCCCTTCAGATTCGCTTCTGGCATTATGTTCGAGAATATGATGAACTGCGTGCATTTGTATTTTTTCTAAATGCATTCAATCCACCTCCTTCCTTTATCAAATTTTATCTTAATCACGGTTGCTCCGCAAAAATGGTGTAGCAAGTTATACCAAATTTGCGGAGAACCTTAATTTAGCGAAGCGGGATATTTTTCTTCGCTATCCATAACCTCAATTTTCAGTTATGGAGGGGGTTGTGTTTCTGCCATTTATTATTCCTCCTTCATTCAAAATTCCGTTGTAATAACTTCTTTATGCATCCCTTTCTGCAATCATCGTTTTAAATTCAAACACCTTTTGAAACACAAAAAGAAAAGACATTTGAAATAGGTTTAGTCCATCTTCCGATGAACCCTACTCCAAACGTCTTATCAATTATCACAGAAAGTATGTAAGATTAAAATGGGTTGTAACTTCATAAAAAGCAACCTGAAACACAAATGGATTACAGGAGATTATATTGTAAGTAAACAGGATAATCTTCAATAAGATGTAGCCAAGGTTTATGATTCTGCACCGTTGACCTACGATAAAAGTTGCTCTTTTGCTCAAAATGCTTTTTTAAAAAACGAATCACAGTTTTTTCCAAACAGGAGTTAATCCAAATGCTCCCCGAATCATTGAGAAAACAACCGAAAAATCAATAGGTTCCAATCCTCTGTACAAATGCTTCGGCAGAAAAATTTCAGAATAATAGAAATAAGAGTACATTTCCTATAAACAAAATAATTCCACAATAGTTATGTGCTATAATAAGAATAACACAGAGGGCAAGCTATGAACGAATTGATAAGCAACAATCCCGTCGAGCAAATCAAAACTTTGTTCGAAGCTTCACGGCAAAGATTTCTGTTGAAGTAAATACTATTCTTCAAGAAATCTTTGTCAAGCTGACTATATACAATTTTACCGAACTAATTACCTCGCACTTAATCATCAGACAAAAAAGCAGAAAGCTTTCCTACATAATCAACTTTTCTGCTTCTGTACATATTTGTTGTAATTTCCTTTCGAAGGATATATCTCCGCCTAAAATCGAAACTCTTATCTCAAGGTTTCTTATTCACGTTAAGAACAACATCTGCAATACTCGTAAACTAAGTACCCAAAAGGCAGTTTGCTTCCTTTACAGAGTATCATAACAATTTAATTTTACAAGTTTTTGGCAGACTTTTTGGCCTGTCTTTTTGTCGTGTTTTTTTCTTGAAAAAGCACCTAAATTCGCTTATTTTGCGTTGTTAGGTCCTTCTCTTATTTCTTAACTTAATAACTGTTTTCCATTTAATTTAAAAACGTTAAAAACCAGAGGTTGATCTACTTAATAATCAACCTCTGATACTGCCCTGTAATTATTTATTGTAACTTACTTGTTCACCACACGTGGTAAACCATCCGCAAATTGAACTACAGGCCGGCTTCTCCTGTACCGCTTTTATTTCAGGCTTCCGGTATATCTTTTTCATTCTTTCACCTCCTCACACATAATATTAATATAGCCATGAGCAAAATGCTGAAAATATAGAAAGCAACCGCTAAATATGGTATAATATAATTGATCAAAAACAACAAAGGAAGCGGTTGCCATCTATCATCAGTAAATTTGCAAAACAAATGTGAAAGCTTTTCTCAAATAACCGACCTTGTTGATTATCTCGAGAACAATCGTTTGATTGCACATTATTGCAGTTTTGATATTACTAAATATGTTCCGTCATATTGGACTTATTACCACTTCATACGTAATATCAATAATGAAATTTTGCAGGATGTTATGCACTCTCAGGCTTGTTGAACTCGTCATCTCAAAAATCCTGTTTTTAAAGCCAGATTTGCAATGCATAGAGATAGCAAATTCAAAGATAACGGCAGAACCCGCCGAAAGGTCCATTGGTCAGGAGTGTCTTTGGATTTGTAACGGCAATTCGGCAAATGCCTTAATACCCTTGCTTTTTGTTTTATCCTTTTGGGTTTTCATCCTTTTATTTCCACCGTTTTGCTCATCACTAATATTTAATTCTTTAAAAATCAATTGTTTTTTCGTTCATGTTGCTATCTCTTTTTCTATCTCTGTCCATTCACAGGCATCCTTATTCGGAGAAAACTTTTTAAACTCCCCATAAGCTGAACCTATACAAACAGTACAACTATCTATATCTTTGCAATTTCTGCATTTTTCACCTAAATCAGTAAATCGCAAAGCCCTGACTTCTTGCATAAACTTAGATTTTTCCCATATATCCTTTATTTTACTCTTACGGATAGAACCGGCAGACTTCACAAAAGCCAGACATGGATGTACTCCTCCATACGGGTCTATAGATAATGAATTAAAAGCAGCACTACATATATTTAAACTCAGGTCACGTTTTCCGCCAGCCCTACTCGAAGGTGCATATTTATTAACCAAATTCATAACCTTCCTACGCTGTTCCTGATTTTTCAATCTGTATGTGTTGGTACTTGTACCGCTATGCGTGTTAGAAATCAGCACAGCAACATTCACTTTGATACCAATGCGCCTGCCTAATTGATAAAGACTTTCTAAGTGTTCATAATTTTGCTCTATAGCAACAGCTTTTATAAATGTATCCACACCTGCACATTTAAACATCATCGCTCTTTTTAACGTTAATTCAAATGAGCCCGAAACTTTTGTAATTGAATCATGTACAGAAGCCTCTCCGGAATACAAACTGAAGGAAATACTGTTGATTTTCATTGCACAAAGTTCATCAAATTGCTCATCAGTTATAGATATTCCGTTTGTATAAATATCTACAAGAAATCCCAAGGAAACAGCATATTGGGCTATTTCAATAAAATCTTTTCTCAGACATACTTCTCCACCAGTAAGTAGCAGATACACACAACCCATATCTTTAAGTTGATGTAAAATTTGCTTGTATTCATCAAATGTCAACTCGTTTTCGTTGTTTGCAGGGCAGTCATCAACATAGCAATGAATACATTTTTCATTACATCTGTATGTTAACTCCAGTGATGCAGAAAAAAGGCTGTTATTGTCTCCTCTTTCTTTAGAAATAAGTGATGACACATCTGTTTCTGATTTTTCATTTACAGAATCGTCAACGGTCATAATCCCTTCTTTTAAAAGAGCCTGAAGAAAACAGGAAACATCTTCTTTCAATTCACAATCATTTTCAACATCGTAAATCAACGAAAGTTGGTTGCAGATTATTTCTAAATCACATTCATTATTATCTCTCATAATAGTCAGAATGTCAAATACAATTTCATTGAACAGATAGTCACGGGCATTGTTTACATTTCTCAGATATGTATTTTCACCGCTTTTAAAAAAATAAATGCCTTCCGTCAATTTCATTTAAGAACACCTCATTATTTTGTCAGAAATTTTATTGTTGCTTTATCTTGTTTTCCGTCATAGAATTTCTGAAGTACATCCGAAAAAAGCTTGTCGCCGGTGGCAAGATAAAATAGCGTCATACTTGAGTAAAGTTTAAGATTATCGGGATAACCCATAACTTCAAAAGCATCATTTGATTCGCATTCAAGAAGTGCCTGGCAGATTTTCCGAAGGTTTCCCCCGAGATAATTGTCATTATAAAAAAGCCTTGCTTCTTCGGCATTCTCCATGCCGAAATAAATCGCCTTATAGCTTTGTCCGAGAGTTTTAAGTTGAGGAAAAATATACCACATCCAATGGGACTGCTTTCTGCCCGACTGTATTTCTTTTAAAGCATCTTCAAAATAAATTCTGTGAACATCGTGAAATCTTTCAATATTATACATCATCATCCTCCTTCAAGCAAACAAGTGTAAGATGAGGGTTATCAGGTTCGGGTTCAGGTTCGGACATCGTGTATTTGTTAAATAATTTTTCTAAAATCCCATTAAGCGCTTTGCCGAATCCGTTCACAATATCGTCGGAAACAAGCATGAATCCGAGCATTATACCTACGAGCAGATACCCTGCAATATCATCGGAAAGAATGGGGATTCTGACACGCATACCGCTGATTATCGAGAAATTCTCAAAAAATCCCGCAATGCATTTAACCGAAATCATTATGGCGGTGAGAACGCTTGCCGGACTCGACTTTTTATTGTTACCGAAGCACTTCACAAAGAAGCTCGACGAAAAAAACGTAATCACAACACACATTGCTATGCCTGCAACATAGCCGAAATGTCTGAATATTTTTGCCAGATTATATAACGATGTCATTTCGAGGTCACGGTGATAGTATTCTGCTACTCCGAAGGGTTTGGTTGAAAGATAAAGCGATTCAAGGTGATATCTGTCGCCTTCAATGAATTTTATTCCGAAGTAACTGTCCATTCCTTCAATAAGCAAGCAAACCAATGCGATTATCGCAATAACTGAAAAAACATAGTTTATCACCAAAGCGGATTTAGAGCTGATTTCATTTCGGTTTACAGCAAACATGATGACTGCTGTCAGCAAAATAATGAAAACTTCAATTTCTTCCGACATCACAATCACTGCTGTCAATACGGCTGTCATTATGTAATAAAACACGGTGTGCATTACCGATTTGAAACAGAAATTTACATAGTAAAACGGCAATAACAATATAGCTGCAAACAATGAGATATAAAACCAGTTTTCAGAGTCTAAAAGAAGGTTGCTGAACAGTACCGCATACACTGTGAACATTGCCGCAAAGATGCCTGAAAATTTATTATCAAACAAAAATGTCAGCACAAAAGCAATGATAACTCCGCAAACCAATATAGCAACTTTGAGAACCGATTTTCCTGCAAACTCAAGCAGGTCAAAGCTGTCCGGAAATGCATTGTGTTCCATTATACCCGTTAACACCGCTGTGCAGACAGCCAACAAAAGCGTTGTTGCAATAAGATACCAATTGTTTTTAAAAGATTGAGCAAGTGTTTTCATTTATTTCAGCTCCTTTAGTTATCATTTCTTTATCTGCCGCAAACAAGAAGCCGATAATCAGCCCCGCATTCAGGCATCCGCAGGCACATATCGAAATAAAAGGTAAATGCGAATCGATTGTACTAATAATTCCGAAATTGATAAACAGTGCCGCTATCGTTCTAACAACAAGCATTATTGCCGCAGCGCCGCACACGGATTTCACTTTATCCTGCTTTTTGCAGCAGCCAACTAAAACACTTGCCGCAAAAGCCACAACCATTATAACCATTGCGACTCCCGCATAATATCCGTAATATCCGAATATTTTGGCGAGGTTATAAACATATCTCTCGTCGGCAAATTCGCCGAAAAACTCCGATGTGCCGAAATCCTCTGACGTTATCATCATCTTTTCCAGAAGGGGGATTGTTTCGCTTTCGGTATATCCAATTTCCAGATGACCGTTTCTGTTGTGTCTGTATTCCATATGACTTATCATATGCATAACAGACTTCAAAATCAAAAACACCAATGAAATGCCTGTAAAAATCAGATTAACTGCTTTAACCGATTTTTGACTGATTGATTTTTGGTTAGTGATAAACAGAAAAACATTCACTGCCACAATCACGAAAAATTCTATTTCATAAAACAGCATTCCCCACAGCGTTATTGTCGCGGCAATGTAGAGCAAGGTGTGTTTAATTGAATCCGTACAATAGTTCACATAGTAAAATGCCAGAGACAGCATTACTGCAACAAAACAGATTGAATAGTAATTAAAAAGCAAATTCAGATCGTTTTCACGGTATATAACCGCTAAAAGCATTAATGCCGACAAAATCAGCGGAGAATATTTTTTCTTTAATATACCGGCACAAAAATATGAAATCAGAAAGCCCGCAAACAGCAAAAGCACTCTTAAAACTGCTATGCTTACATAAGAATCATATGGTTTCAGGATGAAATACTGCTGATCATACACCATAACTCCTACCAGCACTTCTGAACTGACAAAGAGAAAAAGCGTAGAGGCAATAATATACCAATTCTTTTTGCAGATTTGTTTAAAAGTTTTCATTTTTGCTCCTCGCATAATATATTTATTTAATTTATGTTGCATATAACATTTAATTCATTTCCACGAAGATTTAAGGTCAACCGTTCTGTTGAAAATAAGCTTTTCATCGGTTGAGTTCTTGTCAACGCAGAAGTAACCCTGTCTTATAAACATGAAGGTATCTCCGCATTTTGCATTACCGATACCGCCTTCAACAAGGCAGTTTTCAAGAATTTCGAGAGAATTGGGATTGAGGTGGTTGAGATAGTTTTCCTTACCGTCTACAGCCGTGGGATTTTCGGCAATGAAAAGACGGCCATAAAGACGGATTTCACAAGGAGTGCTGTCGGATGCGTTTACCCAATGAATTGTACCCTTAACATTTCTGCCGTCGGGAGCTTCGCGCCCTATGACGCAGGGTCATATGTGCAGTGGAGGCAGGTAATCTCGCCGTTTTCGTCGTTTTCCCAGCTGTTGCAGGTTACGAGATATGCACTCTTGAGACGAACCTCGTTGCCGGGATAAAGTCTGAAATACTTTTTGGGAGGTTCAACCATAAAGTCGTCACGTTCAACAAAGATTTCTCTTGAGAAATGAACGGTTCTATTGCCGAGTTCGGGCTTGAAAGGATTGACTTTAACCTTGATTGCCTCGCTCTGTCCTTCGGGATAGTTATCAATTATAACCTTGAGAGGACGGAGAACAGCCATTGCACGGGGTGCGTTTTCATTGAGATTATCTCTTACGCAGGCTTCAAGCAGACCGTAATCAACAACGCTGTCTGCCTTTGAAACGCCGATGCGGTTTATGAAATCGCGAACTGCCGCTGCGGGATAGCCTCTTCTTCTCATACCGCTGAGAGTAAGCATTCTTGGGTCATCCCAGCCGTCAACAATACCTTTCTGTACCATATATCGGCATTTACTCTTAGCCGTTATACTGTAATTGAGATTAAGGCGGGCAAACGCAATCTGTCTGGGAGGCTCTTCAAAACCGATTTCCTTGATGAACCAATCATAGAGAGGTCTGTGGTTTTCAAATTCAAGTGAGCAGAGCGAATAGGTAACACCTTCTCTTGCATCTGAAATCGAACGTACGAAGTCATATGTCGGACAAACAAACTTTTTGTTATGGGTTTGGTGATTAGAATTGCGTGAAATTCTGTAAATAACAGGATCACGCATATTGATGTTGGGCGAAGCCATATCAATCTTTGCTCTGACAGTTCTTTCGCTGTCGGCAAACTCGCCTGCAGTAATTCTTGCAAACAGATCAAGATTTTCTTCAACCGAGCGGTCACGGTAGGGGCTGTTCTTGCCGGGCTCGGTGAGAGTTCCTCTGTATTCTCTGATTTCATCGGCAGAGAGGTCGCATACATATGCCTTGCCGTTTTTGATAAGCTTGATTGCACACTCATAAATAAAGTCAAAATAGCTTGAAGTATAAATAACATTATCCCAACTATATCCAAGCCATTTAATATCATCCATAGCAGCATCAACAAACTTGTTGCTTTCAAGAGAAAATTTTGTGTCATCGATACGCAGATTGCAAAAACCGTTGTAATTTTTTGCGGTTTCAAAATTTATACAAACAGCCTTTGCGTGACTAATATTGAGATATCCGTCAGATTCGAAAACAAAACAAGTCTGAACACGATTATTCACACCGTTTTCGAAATCCTTATCAATAGAATTGTATATAGAATCCACTATTCAATCACTTCTTTTTTATCAATTTTCAGAATCATTTTTCAGTTCACTGCGCACACACATCAGAATTTTGCCCAGATAGTTTTCGCCTTTTCCGCTTTTGGAATCCACGCCCCAGAAGGTATCGTTCCAGCGGTTTCCCTCAACAAGCATGGCATTTCCCGTTGCGAGAAGCTTTTCGGCAAGGCCGGGATTCTGTTCAAACTTTGCTCTTGTTATTTCGAGCATTAAATTCACCTTCACAAATTCCCAGTCACGCCTGAGATTAACCATTCTGCCAAGACTTTTAGCCTGCCTTGCGGAAGCGGTTGTAAACAGAAGTTTGTCTTCATCATCAAGCACCTTCTGCGCCTGAAATGCCGCCTCGCTGTTCTGATATGTCAGCCCTTTATAGGTTATAGGAATGCTGTAAAAATTGCTTAGGAATTCACAGCCTTCCGCATGAAAGTCGTTTATCACAACAAATGTCTTTTGGGCAAACTCTTCAAACATCTCCTGTGTACCGTTAAAAAGAAACTGTCTTGCCGCTTCGCCCTTCCCCTTGCCATACATCTCGCGGATTTTTGACGAGCTGATTTCGCTTATTACAGGCGGAGTTTCAAAAAAGCAAAATGAATCTTTATATTCACCGAGAAAATCATATTTGCTGATTAAGTTTTCTATATCGTCGCTGTTTCTCTCAGCAACAAGTATGTTGAACTGCTCAAGAAAATCCCTTGCATTCCGCCATTTGGGGATTATTTTCAGCTTGTCGCTGCCTGCTATAAAATATATCTTTGCATCGGGATTTTTATTTTGTATGTAATTCAGACATTCAAAGGTGCTGACTGATATTTTACTGTTAAGCTCAAATTCTTCGATTTCAAGCCCCTGTGTTTTATCACACATAACCCGAAGCATAGCCAATCTCAGCTCATCGGGCATGGTCTGATTTTCACAGTCACTTGAAGCCATTTTCTTCTTACATATTGCTGAGAAGCAGGAAGAAATATTCCCTTATCCGCATCAACACTTTTCATTGCGGACTTCATAAGCAGATAATGTCCTATCGTCGGCGGATTAAAGCTTCCGCCCAAAACTACAATCTTTTCCATCTATATATCAATCCCTTTTATTTATGTTATTTCCCACCTTACTTTTTCACTTTCAAAAGGCTGCGGAATTTCAAGCTTTGAGAGCATGTCTTCTATCTTTCCTGATGGGACAACATCCTTGCGGTTTGCATTTCTGCGGAGTTGTTCTTCCCACTCCGTTTCCAGAAAGACAACTTCCACCCCTGCGCCGTACTGCTCAAAAAGAGAAATCCATTTTCCTCTTGTTGCTTCCGTAATGTCTGTCGCATTCCACACAAAGGGTTTTTTATTCCTGAGATATTCCTTTACCGTTTCCTGTGCAACCGAAATAACCTTACCCTGATTGTCAGTAGGAAGAACCTTCAGCTGTTTTCTTATTTCATCAAGGGACACCATGGGTAAATCGGGATAATTTTCTGAAATCCATGTGTCCTTACCTGTACCGGGCAAGCCTGAAAGCATAATAACCCTGCCCCATGTATCGTTGAAAATTTCCTGATCGCGCCACGTTGTTTTCTTCAGGAAATAAGCTCTCTGCGAAAATTCGTTTCTGAAAGAATACGGGTTTTCAAAACACCCCAGCTCTTCTGCAATCATTTTGCAATATTCATTTCTTTCAAGATAATCTTCTTTATCGTAACACTCTCTGCCGAGCACATCGGCATCGCCGAGAATACAAAGCTTTTTCAGATTAAAGCCTTTTGCAAGTCTGCCTGCAGATGCAACTCTGAAAATTTTGTACTCGGGATTTTTTTCTTTTATTATATGTGGCGGAAAAGAATGATACTTAATCAAAAAGCAGATACTTTCCCTTAATTGTTGCTTTTCTTCGCTTCCGCAAAGGCCGAAATCTCTCCACAGAATTTCTCTTGCCATTAGTGCACTTTTAGATGCATGGCCTGGGGCGACAATCTTTCCGTCCTCGATTTTTGTGCATTTAATTTTTCCGATATCGTGAAGAAGTGCAGATAAAAACAAAACAACTTTATCTTCTTCAGAGCTTTCACGGTAGTCAGGAAGTTTTATCAATTCTTCACAGACACATTTCGTGTGACAGTAAACGTCGCCTTCCGCATGATGCTCGGGATTCTGCTGAATCTTACTCATATCCCTGAGCAATGAACCCAACTGAGTTTTTTCCAATTTACCCCATTGTATTTCCGTTTCGTCTGCAACAGGAATACAATTCAACACTTCATTAAAACTTTCACTGTAAGACATAATTGTCAGCCTTCTTTTTTTAACTGATTAGGAATAATCGGT
The DNA here is from genome assembly GCA_017395635.1 of Lachnospiraceae bacterium. Classification (GTDB taxonomy): domain Bacteria; phylum Bacillota; class Clostridia; order Lachnospirales; family Lachnospiraceae; genus CAG-590. Next base: position 52,083 of record JAFQOE010000056.1, read on the forward strand.
CTTGACTGCCAATGTGTTTTTGATTCATTTACACACTGATAAAAGGAGTTTCTCACAAATTTAACCCTTTTTTTGACAACACCGTCTTCTTCAACTTTTATATACAATCCTTCCATTGTAAGAGATGGGTCGGTTTCTCTTACGTTTCTTTCAACATCAAGGTCATATTTTTCAGCAAGAGATTTCAAAACCTCAATGTGGTTTTCCGTAATGAAGTTTGAGTTACCGAGATACTTCAGAATATCATCTTTTACTTTGAAAACACCTTCAGCCAACACGGGCACGGAAGAAATGATTCCAATCTTGTCCGTCAGCTTTCTTCTTTCGTTTGTGCTGAGAAAAACATCTCTTTCCCTGTCGTAAATATCAAATTCCATAAAATAATCAGGCAGAGCATCATAAAAGACCGTGTGCTTTGCGTACATCCACTCGCCATACATGATATATCGGCTGCCAAGCACACGGAAAAACAAGTCTTTATGCGTGTTTGCCCACTGTTTCATAAGATTATAGTGGCGCTCACGGAATCCGCCGTCGAGGTAATGACCCCTGCTCTGCAAAAGCAGATTACCTTCACCGTCAAAAGAAACCGCAGAATTTGCTCCGTCTATTTTTTCTTCTATCACAATATTTCTGCCGAAAATATTTTCAAAAGGAATCTGCCGTAAATCTTCATCGCCGGGCTGAAGCCTTGAGCCCTGCAGATGCTGTGTACGGGGATATTTGATTAAGCTGTAATCCATTTTATTCACCTTCAATCGTCGCAATCATCAAAAGGTGTCCGTTTACCCCGTCAAAATGAAGCTTGGTGACACCGCATTCGTTAAAATACTCTGTTAGTAAGTTTTTTGTAAGCAAATGTATATGCTCAGGGTTGTTATCCTCTTTTGACGGCACTGAAACAACAATATATTTTTTAGCCATTTTCACCGCAGACTTTATTGCTTTTTTTACATCGGGAATATGTTCCAGAACTTCAAGCAATGTAATAACATCAAACGATTTATCAGGGAAAGGCTGAGTGCAAATATCCGCTTTGACAACATTCAGCCTTTCAATTCCGCCGTTCTTTATATCGGAAAGCATTTCCACACGCTTATCAAGAATATCAACCGAAGTTACCTCAATATACGGGAACCCTTCCAGAAACGGGAAAAGGAACACTCCTCTTCCGCTTCCGACATCAAGCAGATTCTCAAAATAAATGCTTTTGAGAAAGCCTAAAACTTTATTAACTCTGGGCAAAGTTTCTTTCTTTTTGAAATGGTAAATCTTAAAACCGTTTTCATCGGCAAACCTGAATATCTCTTCTTCATTTCCGAGGGATAATTCACAGCTGCTTTTGCCTGTGCGTTCAGCGTATCCTTTTATTGCCGCAAATAAAAGTTCGTCCCAATATCTTTCTTCCATTTTTGTCACATCCGTTTGAGTTTTTACTTCTGATATGTGTTAAACGGTCAGCTTCCTTATTTTTTCTTCTGAATTGCCTGCTTTGAAATTGTAAACAGGGCGGATAATCTTCACTACTTCAACGGTGGGTACAATATTTTCAAGAATGCTCTCAATTGGTTTATATGCCTGAGGACATTCATCGAGAGTATCTGAAGATACCGATGAAGTATAAATCCCGTCCATGGACTTTTTGTAGTCTTCCATGCTCAGCTCTTCCTTCGCTCTGGAACGGGAATACAATCTGCCTGCGCCGTGAGGTGCTGAACAATTCCAGTCATCATTTCCCTTGCCGATGCAGATTAAACTGCCGTCACGCATGTTGATGGGAATAAGTAACATCTCGTCCTTTTTGGCAGAAACAGCTCCCTTGCGGATTATGTTGCTTTCCATATCTATGTAGTTATGAACGGTTTCAAAGCAATCGAAATCCTCAATTTCTTTTTCAAACAAACCGTTTACAATAGTCTTAGCCATAAGATATCTGCTGAAGGATGCATAGTGCTGGCAGATATTCATATCGTGAAGATACATATCTCTGTATTTTCCTTCAAGATAGCAGAGAGGTGCAGGAATATCAGGCTCTTTTTCTGCAAATTCTTTTTTCATTTTCTTAAGAACAGGTTCGATTTCTTCACCTCTGCCTGTTGCTCTGTATTCGGCAATAACACGCTTTTTCTCTGCCTCGTATTCTTCAATACCTCTGTGAAGTTCAACAGCTGTTTCCTGATAATACTCCGCTACCTGTTTGCCGAGATTTCTGCTTCCCGAATGAATAACGAGATATTTGTTGCCTTCATCATCTTCATCAACTTCTATAAAATGATTTCCGCCGCCAAGTGTGCCCAGACCTTTTTCTATGTAACGAAGTTTCAGATTTTTATAGCAGTGGAGATTTTCCAATTCACCAAAGTGTGCAGGGCAAAGCTTGTGCATTTCCTTGCCTGACGGAATTTCTCTTATGATAATTCTGTCAAGCTTATCAAAATCAATCGGTTCTTTACCGAGATTAACGGTAAGCATTCCGCAGCCGATATCCACGCCGACTATGTTGGGAATTACTTTTTTACCAAGGTCGGCAGTAAAGCCGATGACACAGCTTGAGCCTGTATGGACATCGGGCATAATTCTTATCTTACAGCCTTCAACAAAACTCTGATTGCAGAGTTCTTTGAGTTGTGCTATTGCCGATTCTTCAATTATATCTGTAAAAACTTTTGCGGTATTATATTTACCTGTAACAGTTAACATTTTATATTTATCCTTTCTTCTGATTTAATTACGCTGATGGTGAACAATAAGGCAACCGGTGTAATCATCAAATTCAGATCTTGCAAAAATGCGAACCGTTCTGTCAGAATGAGCATCTCTCCAATTTTTCAAAAATTCATCTGTGTCAGCATCTTGATTTATCACTTCCGAATCAATACTGTACTGAAATCCGGATTCGTTTTTTGACAAATGGCAAACCAAAGTACCGCTTTGCAGCCCATATCGTTTGCTGATCAGATTGCCATCTTTATCGGTTGTGATTCCCAGATAGTCCTTGTAATCATCAATACCAAGCTCATCCAGCTTCATGGTTGCCAAAATATTATTCAGCTGATCAAGGTCTTCTTTTTTTCTGTCTTTAAAATCAAATCTAATTGTAATCATATATTTTTCTTCCTTTTTAATTACAGATTGCTTTATCAAGCATTTCAATAATCCAATCTTTTCTTGCGAGGGTATCAATCCATTCTTCGGGAATGCCGTTTTCGCCGCCGATGCCGTAATAAATACCTGCAAGTCCGCCTGCGATTGCGGCAACTGTGTCCGTGTCACCGCCAAGCTCAACGGCTTTGATAACGCACTCGCTGTAGCTTTCTGAATTAACGAAGCTCCATACCGCCGCCTCAAATGAGTCGATAACATAGCCCGAGCTTCTGATTTTTTCTCTCGGATAATCCTTCATCTGAGGGATTTTTTCGCATTCGTCAACGCAGCAGCGGAGATTGGTAATCGCTTCTTCTTTTGACATTCCGCTCATAAGATTTTCCGTAATCTGAACATAAAGTCTGCATGACATAAGAGAAATTTCGTGTGCATGGGTCAGGGATGATAAATCGAGGATATCATCCACGGTATGCTCAACAAACGCAATCGGAAGAATTCTCATAAGAGATCCGTTGCCGTTATCGCTAAAGCCTCTGCCGCCGCAACGGGTTGCGGAATATCCGTTTTTATACTTTCCGACAGCGGTTAATGTGGTATGACCGATATCAAAGCATTCGCCGTAAGGGGTATATTCACCCTCATCAAACCAATGCACAAATCTTTCCATAACATCATCGCAGTCAAGCTTTTTTGTTTCAAGCATACTGTCGAGAGTTGCAAGCACCATTGAGCTGTCATCAGACCATGTACCTGCAGGCTGATTGTGTGTGCCGTAGCCCGTCATGCCCGTAACCTTAAAGGTATCACACTCCCTGAATTCATACGGTACACCGAGTGCATCGGCAACAATCAAGCCGAGCATTGCACTTTTTAAATATTCTGTATTTTTAAATTTCATATTATAATACACCTCATAAAATCATTCTGTTCTGATTGTTAAATACTGTTTAATTCTGCGTAAATCAATTCATATATCTTGGGGTCAACACAGCAAAATACAACCTTCATATCATAACCTTTATTTTCCCTAAGCCAATTATACACCGTTTCCACAGCGATTTTGCAAGCTTCCTTTTTGGGATAGCTGAATTTTCCCGTAGAGATTGAGGGGAATTCAATACTGTGAACCCCGTGCTCTTTAGCAAGATTAAGGCTTTCAGTATAGCATTTCGCAAGGTTTTTCTGACAATGCTCCGTGGGGTATTTTGGACCGACGGTGTGGATAACATACTTTGCTTTCAGGCGATATCCGCCTGTCAGCTTTGCTTCTCCCACACGGCAGCCGCTGAGTTTTGAACATTCTTCCCTGAGTTCAGGTCCTGCCGCACGGTGAATGGCACCGTCCACACCGCTGCCGCCGAGAAGAGTTTCATTTGCCGCATTCACGATACACTCACAATCTGAAAGCGTGATGTCTCTGTCACTGATATACATTCCTTCAAACGGACCTTTGAGAGAATTGCTGTCTGACATTTCTTCGGGAATCCCGTTTTTTCGGAAATAATCACGCAAAGCCATAAGAATTTTGCCGAGATTGTTTTCGCCCTCTCCTGTTCTTATATCCACGCCCCAGTAAACGTCTTTCCAGTAGTTTCCTTCCTTAAGAACTTTATCTCCCGTATCAAGAAGATTCTGTGCAAGCGTCGGATTCTGCGTGAATTTTGCATAAACAACCTGCTCCATAATCCCGAATTTAACATCATCCCAATCGGAACGCATTTCTACCTTTTGCCCGAGCCTCTTTGCCTCGTCAGAAGACAGCTTTTCAAAGCCTATTCGTTCTTCGGGATTTTTACATTTCTGTGCCTGATAAGCAGCCTCGGAATTATAGTATGTAATGCCGTCAAAAACCACTTTCGACGGATAAAAATTGCTGAGAAATTCATATTCCTCGCGGAACCAGTCAATCTCGGCGCGGGGCGTTTCATAATATCTCATGTTATTCACCTCCTGTACTTATATTATTTCATAAACCTGTAATACCCTCTTGATATATTCTTGTTTCCGTGTAACAGCCGTGAAGTTATTTCAACACCGCCAGCATATATTGCAAGCTCGGTTACAACTCCGTCTGTCCACTCTTTCGGAAAATTTGCTTCACCCGATTTATATGTTGTGGGACAGACACTGCCATCATTTATATAAATATTGTTTCTTTCTTCATCAAAATCCACGCATCCCATGTAATCGTTCGGAGAAAAATGGGTATGACCCGATACAAAGATAATATTGTTGTATGAATCAATAAGCTCCTGTAGATTTCTGTCACCGTCAAAATACGGCTGACCGTCAGGCTTTCGCTGAGGATTATGAGCAATCAGCGGTGCGTGTGAACAAACTATCTGATACTTTTTATCCTTGTTCTTTTCAAGCCTGTCCGCAAGAAATTCAAGCTGTTCTTTCTTCTTTCCGAAAAAGAAGTTTCTGTTTTCGTCAACGCACTTCCAGCCGAAAATATGTATATCATCATTCTCCGCAGACCAGCATCCGCTTTCGTGAATTCCTGTATTAAATCCGAGATTTTTATTGCGTTCGAGAAAAATATTATGCAAATCCCAATAATCAAAGTCGCTTTCTTCTTCCTTGATCGAAAAATCGTGATTTCCTCCGACGCTGAAAAGAGGAAACGTGTTTGGCACAACCGTGTTTACGCATTCACGGAAAAGCTTCAGTTGTTCAGCCGTACCGTCATTTACCGAATCACCTGCAACAAGAATGCAGTCACTCTCCGATGCAAGCTTCAATGCACGCATTATTTTGCCTGTCTTATTCGATAAATGCAGGTCACTTAAAAGAGATATTCTGTATAAGCAATTACCCATATCCGCCTTTTGCGATTGCGGAATATCGGCTCGTATTTCTTCGGTATTTCCCGATTTTTCATCGGTAACTCTTGCAATGATATTTGTTGCTTGTAAAGGTATGGCACGGTTGCCGATATACCTGAATTCACCGTATCCGTCAGAAAGAGGAATAACGGCAAAAGCAGTGTAATCATCAAGAATACCGTTATCATCCGCCCAGTAAAGGGTTGCATGATTATATCCCGACGCATTCACGGTGTATGTACCGTCGGCATAATGTTTTTTTATATAATTTACGGTAATTTTCATTTTGATTCCTGTTTTGTTTTATCTCTTAATACTCATCCCAATATTCATCCACCTTTTCCGACAGATGTATAACCGAATTATATATTTCTTCGCGTTCAATCACATTGTGAAGGAAGTTTTCAACTTCGTTGTGAGAACAGCCTTGCAAATAATGAGAATACGCTCTCGACGTTCCTTTTCTTACAACATCCACTCGAAATTTAACCTCTTCATCACCCATTCCGTCCATACGCAAAAACGCTTCGTTTTCGGTTTCAGGAATATCGAAAGCCACAAAATACGGACGAATATATCGTCTGTTCGGCCATCTTATTTCAGGCAGCTTTTCCAAAAGGATTTTTATGCAGCTATCAATATTTTTTCGAATTTTTTCTTCCTTGCTTAATTTGTCAAACATTAATTTTCCCCCTACTTTTTCAAATGAATTAAAAATCACAATCTAAACCCCGTTTCAGATTTATCAGACTTTTTCAAGATATTCCGCAGGCACCCTGTCCGTCAGCCACACATTGTTGGCAGAAAGATAAAACTTAAATCCGTCCACTGCCATTCTTCCGCTGTTCACACGGTAAACAACAGGAGTGCCGTGCCTTGAGCCGACGTTAACTGCCGTATCAATATCGCTTGAAAGATGAACATAAAGCCTTGTCTTGGGAATCAATCCCATATTATCAATTGATGCAACATACTTTTCGCCCGTTCCGTGATAAAGATATTGCGGAGGATTTGTTTCTTCAAGTTCAACATCAACAGGGATGCTGTGTCCCTGGTTTGCACGGATAAGGGTTTTATCCTCATTGAATGAATATCGCTGCTTATCGTCTGTTGCAACAATTTCTTTGAGCATCGAAAAATCAAGTGTATGTGTTCTGCTTACTCCTTCAATCAGCTCATCAACTCTCGCCCAGCCGTGCTCGTCAAGAGTTATTCCGATTTTTTGGGGCTGATGCCGTAAAATCATACTAATATATCTGCTTGTTCTGACAAGTGACATTAAATCACTCCTCCTGCTTTTTCTATTTCGTCCCAATAATCGTCAACTGCTTCTGAAACGGAAATAACCTTCTCATAAAGCTCATCGAAATCGATCTCGTTTTTAAGATAATTCTCAATATCTGAATGCGAACATTCAGATACAACTCCAAAAAAATCATCGCATCTGAAAGGGTTACTGAAAGCGTGCAGCTTTAAGTTTATTTTATTATCTGCATCTTCTAATTCCAACACTCCTCGATTACAGGTCCCCCATATGGCAAAAACAACAGAATATGTATCTATATGACCGTCAGGCTTTATTTTTTCAGGCAACTGATTTAACAGCTCTTCCACACTTTCTTTCACCGTTGTCAAGATTTTCTCTTTATTATATCGTATTCTTTCTGCCACAATCTTCACTCTTTTCAAAACTGTTTTCGCAACATTTTTTGCAGATGTATTGTTTATACCTATCTCTTTACGATTTTGTATCTTCATTTTGCTTCTTAATGGTGATTAATGTTTCTGACAGCCATTCATTATAGAAATCATACTGCGGCTGAACCCACCAATCAAGCAGACGGTTAAGATGCTCAATATCTTCATCAATATCCGTAACCCTGTATTCTTCAGGATTGCGGTTTGCTGTTACCTTATGAACATTGGTATCATTGTTGAATTCGATAATGTAAACACAGATTCCTGTCCAGCTTCGGTGAGCATACAGCTTACCGTCTTCGTAATATAGGAACCATTTGTCTTCCATCTGTTTCGGAATATTGCCTTTCATCAAAGCTTCCATCTGTTCTTCGGTAAAAATTCTGTTAAGTTCAAAAGTTGTGTTTTCTTCAGGCATCGGCTCTGTTTTCCACTTCGACTTTACTGCAATGCGATTTTTATTTTTTCTTTCTAAAGACACATATACACCTTCCTTCATTTGTATTAAACGGCTCTTCGCTTTTGGTAAACCGTTTTGATTTTATATGAACATCAAATTTATCCTTTGAAATTTCAATATCCTTGATTTCGGTTTTTATGCCGTATTCACGCATTATTTGCTTTTCATATCTCCAGGATTAATCTTTCAACTTCATAACCTAAATCAGCCTTTTTGAGAAGCTTGTTAGGTTCTTCACAAATTTTTGCGTTATTGTTTTCCGTAACCGTTACAAGAATATTTTCCACATCTGAATCATCAAGAATTTCAAAAACAGAATTAATAATTTTAATCCTCTTTTCCTCTGGAATAATTTTCACGATATTAAATATTATATTGTGTTTTTCTTCTTTTATTTTTTCTGAAATCAGCGGAAGAAGTTTAACTACCGTTTTTCCGTAGTTAATCTCCTCGACCGGAATGTTTACCCAAAAAGAGTCTTCTCCGTGTTTTTCAATATTCACATCACCGATCTCTATCTTAAGACCGTATTCTTCAATTTTTTTGTTTAAAAAAGATGATATTTTCTCTTTAATAAGGTTTGCAAATACAGACTTGTCGCGTGTTCCGAATTTATCTGCAACATCAAGAGCATTTTTTATAGCTGCTTTCTTTAAAGTCGATAACAGCGAAGCCGAGTGAGGACTACTTTTTCTGAATCCGTTGCATTCTATAGCTCCGACTTCCGAAAAATCGGATTTTTGGTCTTCCTTCAGACTAATTTTGATTATCAATGTTGAACCTCTTTTCATTTTTATAATAAATTTTTATATAGTTTTCTCCAAGCAAAGTATCTGCCGCTGAATTTTCCACACAATACATAAGAAGCACCGGACACAGATTTTTTTTGATTTTTATTCCGCTGTTGCTGAATGCCGATTCGGAAATTGTATTTATACTTTCAGGTAATACAACCATTCTGAGGTTGCAGCAGTTTTCAAATGCTTCTTTACCTATGGCTTTTACGCCTTCGCCTATGATAACAACAGATATATCATCATTACCCTTGTATTCACAACTTCTCACCTCAGAACAACCTTCAATGTGCTCTGTTTTCATACAGTAAATGCCTTCAGTGCCTCATCTATACGGTCACGAAAAAGCACATCATCATTGTCGATTGACATCATAATTTTCTTAAAGCTCTGATAGTCGGGTTTTGTAAACTTAAAAACATCCTTTTGCGGGAAAAGATTTCTAATCAGTTCAACGGTTTTCTTTATATATTCCATATCTTTTTCGGCGGATGATGATAATATTGAGAAAAGTATTCCCAATCTCCATGTAAATGATTTTGCGCTTATGGCATTAAAGTAAACTCCTATTATTGGCACCTGACCCACAACTTTATCTACAAGCAGATCAAATACTATGTCTTTTGAAATGTTTTTCAGAATGTCTGTCAGATATTCTTTTGAAAACGGCTCAAGCTCATACAACTGTCTGATTTTGTTTATCATCGGTGCGTAGTGAGTAAAAATCACTGCACCGTCCACTGCAATGGTCAGAGGGAATCCGACAAGACCACTGATACCCTGTAATCCCACATTGCTGTTTGCATAATCGTTTATTAAATCATATGCCTTCAAAATTCTGTCTTCTCTGATATTTTCCATAATAACAATAAAACCACCTTTCTTAAGATGGTTTTATTGTATCACCAATTCAATTTTTTTACGTCATTTCAGAAACGACAAATTATCACTTGAATTTTCCAACCAACTTATCAAATTCTCCAGAATTATACCAATCATATATATGCTTTAATCTGAGTATTGACCATGGATGGCAGTTTTCCATCGTAGCACCAATATACAACACTTTGCCAATTACACCAACCGAATCCATTTCAAAATCTTTTGCCTGTTTAAGAACTTTTTCTACAGAAAAATCCATATCTGCAATTCTTTCAGACTGACCAAGCAATTTCATAACAGCAGAATAGCATGCCTGCATATTACCACCGGAAGCAATAACACCGGCTCTGTCAGATGTGTATTCAGCGTTTCTGAACCACTCTTCCATTGCATATTCTATGCCAATTGAAAGAACCGCCGTAACATGATGAATTCCACTTAATATTTTGTTAAGATTACGTGCAATATTGAAATATGTGGTATGTCCACTCTTTATATGTCCGATTTCATGACCTAAAATAAACAGCAATTCATCATCTGTACAATCTTTCAGGAAAGATGAATTAATAACAAGGAATGGTTCAGATCCTCCGAATGCACAAGCATTATATTCAAATGCTAAAGTCACAAAAAGTGGATACTCTTTGTCCATATCAAGACGTTTCAAAGCCACTTTATAAAGATTATATAATCTCGGACATGATTCTTCTGTAACCTTGTAATAATTCCCAAAAATTGCTGGATATGTATCTAATTTCAGACTCCACGCAAGATAATAATCCATCACCTTATCCATTAACGGAACTGCTTTAAGCACTTTCATTGCTACTACTTCTCCGGAATGCTGATAGTCCTCAGGAACTAAACCTTTTAAAGAATCATAACTCATCTGAAACACTCCTTTCCAAAACCTCATCATATTCACCGCTTATATACCAATTATATAATTCAGTATATCTTGAAGAATAGGGATGATTTGTGGAAGTCAAAATATTAATTTTTTGAATAACTGCATTTTCGTTCTTTCTTTCGAGGAATTCTTTAGATTGATCATAGAAGCAGTTTGTAGGGTCAGAAAATCTAATTCTGTTTAATGTACTGTCCGGTGCTTCACCCAACAGCATATATTTTGTTGCTTTTTCAAAGTCACCTAAAGCCAACAGCAATGCCCTGTCACAGGTATATTCTCTGTTTCTTTTCCAGTTGTTAATGGCCAAACGCAGTGCTTCGCTGACTGTAAAAGGCAATACACCGTTTGCGTATGTTATAATCTTATCAATCAATTTAATCGTAGCATGTTTTGCCTCAAAAGCTGCAATCCCCGATGAAATTACACCCCACAAGGTTTCGTCATCAACCTTTTCAAGCAAAGCTGTAGAAAAAATCATATGGGGATTTGCCATACCATCAGTCTTTAATTGAATAAAATAACTTCTATCTAAATAAACCGACGGTGATACTTCCGTGCAGAACATTTCTGCAGCTTCTCTTATCATTTCATGGATTTTAGGATTGATTTCTTCTGTTATTTTTAAACTTGAAGCATCATTGATAATCGCAAGAAGTTTTTCAGCCGCATTTTCCGAAATAAACTCAAGAACTTTTTCAACACCGGGAACCTTCAGAACTGCATCAACAGCCATTTTATCAGATGGATGCTGAAAATATTCAATTTTAATCCTTTTATTATTTACATTGTATTTATTCATAACGTCACCCACCATCAGAACATGTATTCATCAAGAACATCACCATATCCACCGTTCGTGTACCAATTAAACAGTTCAACAATTCTGTCGTTGTAAAATCCGGTACAATTTGTCAGTGTAAGTAAATTTCTGCACAAATTAACTACTTTATCATTTGTTCTATATGCAGCTATATACTCAGGTATGGAAACATTTTCGGTAAAAGCAACAGGCATACCAGCATAATTCATGAGGAATCTTATTGCTGTTTTGCAATCCTGACAAGCCAAAAGTCCGCCTCTGTCTGCTGTAAGTTCAGCCTTTTGCATCCATCTTGCAAACAAAAGATTTATAGCATCCGGTAAACTTTTTGCAAACTCAACTATTTCGATAGTTGCTCGTGCTATAGTATAAAACTTCAGATAATCAGACTTGAGTTTTGAAATTGCTCTTCCAAACGCAAAATACAAAAACTTTTCATCATAGTTATTTATCAGTGCATCAGGTATAACCATCGTCGGCTTTTCAGCACCACTTACTTCAATATCTATAGAATATGATCTTTTTGAATAAACTTCCGGAATTTTGTCATAATTCAATATTTTGCATACGTCATGAATTATTCTGAATATTTCCGGACTGGTTTCATCTGTTAATCTGACATAATACCCTAATGCTATTGAACGGTTCAACATCTGATTCGCTTTATCACCAATTTTGGATAAAAGAGTATCAAGACCGTTAAAATTTCTGATCGCCGAAATAGCAGCCATATCATCAGGATGAGCATATTCTTCTATTACTAATCCATTAAGAATTACAGGCATAACTTAACCTCCTACGTTACCTTGAATTAACAGTGTCAATAATACAGATACAGCAACACCCAAAGCAGCTATAATGGTGCTCTTCACAAATGCAGACTTGTCATTTTTAGGCATATTTGCAAACTGATTAATTTTCTCTGTCAAATCTTTAATTTTTCCGCCAAGTTCATTGTTTTTATCTTTTAACTCATCTGTTGTGTGCTCGAGTTCTGAGAGTTTTTCCTTGTTTTCATTATAATTTTTCTCTATGTCTGCAAGCTTGCTGATTAATTCTTCAACTTTCTTGTCTTTATCTGAGCCACTATTTACAACTGTAATAATTTCTTGGGGGTTGTCATCCTCTTTACGGTCATCATCGTTATAGTTTACATCTTTAACAGCATCAGAAACGGCAAACTTAAAAGTTGATACTTCAGAAAATCTTTTCTGCTCATCTGCATCTATACTCTCAAGCACATCTTTTTTGAGCACACTTCCCGATTGTTTAAAAAAATGCTCCAATGTTGCTTCCGGAACGATCAGACTGATCTGATTGGGATTATCTTTCATAAAGACCTTTGAAAAAAGATTCTTTGCTGTTTTATCTTCTGTTATCAATTCAATATCATTTTCAAAACATTTTATAAATTCAGCTAACAGTTCAAAATCAACAGTGAATCCCTCACCTAACAAAGTAATCATTTTTGAAATTTTGCTGTAAAATTCCTCTTCATTAAAAAATGCATATGCAGCTATTTTGTTCACAACAAGATAATCGTCCTTATTATCGGCAACAAAAGCCAAGTCATTATAAATCGGTCTGTTTTGTTCATCATAATTTTTTGTTTTTGACTCCCTTGTGTGGAAATATTTTTTGCCATCAATATTTCCTAAGAGCATACAGCTTCCACTGTTATTAAAAATAGTGTATCCGATTTTTCCCAACTCTAATGGCTTAACACTATTGCAAGGCACCATAACTTTGTTTATATAGTCAGCCTTTTTCATCGTGTAACCGATAATAGGACTGAAACAATAAAAAAATACCGATATCATATTTCTATCTCCTTGAAATAAATTTTTTTACAATTAATGCTCCTGCCAGAATTCCCACTGTAACGAGAGCGGCTTTTATAAGTTTTTGATATGCCTCAGCTTCATTATCGGAAGATTCTGTCTCTACATCTTCTTTTTCTGTATTTTTATCCCTGCAGTTTCTGAAGAGTTCTTCATCTTTTAAGAGAATGTTTTTATATTCACCCAAATCTAAAACAAGATCAAAACTGCCATTTGCAAAAACGGGATTTTGCTTATAAAAATAATTTTCAGTTGCCTCCAAAGCAACAAATGAAAGTTTAACATCTGAAGTGAACATCATATTCAATTTTTTTATTAACGGGTCCGGACTGTCATAAAAGTCTGTTGTTCTCTTGTCATAATCTTTTTTTTCGCCAAGCCACTCTTTTAAAACTCGGAAATCAACTGTATAGGAAAGTTCTGTTTCATTTGAAGCCCGGATACATTCAGATAACAGCTTTTTAAATCCTGTATAATCGGCAAAAATATTACGGACAAAAAGCTTTAAGCTCTCATTACCTGCAACGGTCTCAAATGCAACATTCACATTCCATACTGTTTTTTTATCATCAGAAAAGGAAAGATCCTTGATTACAAAGTATTCTTTCCCTGATTCTGATAAACCTGCAGCAGAAACAGCACCGCTGTTAAAAAGCAGCGACCTCAATTCTTTGGTAATTATATTTCCTGAATTTATGAGTTTCAATTCTCCTTCAGCTTCGTTATATTCTGACAATTGAAATCCGGTAGGCGAAGATTGATATGTATTATAATAATAAATCTTCATTTCTTTACCTCTACTTCGAACGGGTTCTGAATTATTTCGTAACCGTCACCTTCAGTTTTTACTTCTGCGGCTACAGTTTTAACCGCTTCTTGCATTTCTTTATGCAATGTATACAGTTCATATGCCAAATAAAATGGAAAATAAAAAGCCTTAAAAGTAAATTCAAATGCTTTTTGCAATCCAGATTTTTTCTTCTGATCCGGTTTTTTTGTCGAAGGTTTCTTTTTGACTTCAGCCAGTTTCATTATAAAATTCAATGAATAAAGCAAAGGCTGCTCGCAAAACTCCGGGCTGAAAGCAGGATTGTCACCATAAAATTTATAAAAAGCCGCCACCGGTCTTTTTTTGAAAAATTCGTTTTCATAACCTACAATATTCTCTTCCTCGTCAACTATGGCCTTTCTCTGTATGCAAACAACGTCACCGTTTTCATCACGCTTGAAGTCGTCAAAAACAATATCACCAAGAGTAAGTATGGGAGTAATTGCCACCATATATTTATCTTTACTTGATGGCTTGGCAAACAAAGAAATTACGTTTCTGTATTTTTCTTTGATTCTTTTATTGACTTCATCCATCTTTTTTTCGTGATAATATTTTTCACATTTTATCGGCACAAAAAGCACTAATTTAGGTTGTTCATATATTTCTCTATTACATATATGAAACAAATTCATAACCTGATTAACACTGTTAACGGGTTCATTATATTGCCCATTGCACTCCATAAGGTGCGGTGTATCAATCGCTATTATAATAACAGAACTCTCGTACATAAGATCTACTACTTTTTTTCGTACAGAAGAATCTAAATCTTTGAGCATCTCTCCGTTGATATCAATGAAACTTATATCATAAGTTCCTTCAACACCGTTAACCGACAAAGTGAAATCGTAAGAAACCGGAGCTCTTGTCGGCTCGACATCAATAACATGATTCTCTTCCACTCTGTCTTTTAATTCATCAAAGATATTTTTAAGCATGTCTTTTTTGTTATTTAACAGCTTTTTGGCAGCTTCACTTGGAGTTAATGTTATCTCACCACCGGTTTTTTTCTTAACTTTTTCAAGCTGATCTACCATTGAGGCAAGAACACTTGACTTTCCCACCCTGTTTGGACCGAACATAAGCACTTTAAAGACTTTATCTTTCGTCGGCATATTTTATTCTCCCTCTGCACTATAAACTACTGAATATAAGTTACCGGCAATTCTGTATTTGCTTCCAGAATCTGCTCAATTTGTTTTTTGCAATCCAAAACTGACTGCAAATCAGCCTTGTTACTGAATATATCAACAAGCCATCTGAACAAACCTCTGTTCTGTAATCTTTTTTCTGCAATATTTACAAGGTATTTGAGCACTATGAATAAAGGAAGCTCACAACCTAACGGTTTATATTCACGCTCTTCAGCTTTCAGCCTGTATGTATAGGTTCCTACATAACTTTCAGAATCAAATTCAAAAAATTCCGCACCTCCAAAGGAAAGGATCGGTGAAATTGCTACTGAACAGACCTCTTTAACGTCGGGTTTTGCAAAAAACCCAAACAAATCTTCATAACCTTTTTGTACTAATTCATTTACTTCATCAAGTCTGTTCTCATAATAGTACTTTTCACATTTAACAGGAACAAAAATTACCATTTTGTTGTACTTGGATTTTGCAAATGCTGTTTTAAAGAACTCTGTAATTTCGTTCACACGATTATGCTCTGTGTGCTTCTTATCAAAGCCACCTTCATATTCATCATAATTTTCCACAAGGCACGGTGTATCAATTGCAATAATAATTACCTGGCTTTCCTGAAACCACTTTTCAAGTGTTTTCGGAGCATCCGGATACTGTTCCGGATTTGAAAGCCATTCTCCCGGAAAATCCTGAAACTCCAGGTAATAAGGAAAACCTTTTCCATTAATGTCAATTTCATATTTGTACTCATTTTGGACTCTGCTTGGTTCTCTGTCGGGAACAAAAAAGCCCTTTCGCATTGCAGCATCAGTGAAATAACTTTCAGCTTCTCCCATTTTGTCTGCAAGTGCCGCTCCGCCTTCAACACAGACAACATTCATATCAACATTATTAAGAGCATTTATACAGCAATCACTTACGCCTGCAAGAACAGTGCTTTTACCGCATCTTCTGCCACCCATCATTAATACCTTGATTTTTTTAGCCATTTAAATATCCTCCTTTTATACCTTTCCCTGGCCAAAGAAAATTCTGTAGCCATCTTCACTTTGATTTTTTTCAAAAGAAAATTTCTGCACCTCAACAAAAAGTTCGTTAATTTCCGGTGTAAGTCGGAACATTTTTATAAACTTTTTAACCCAACCAACATTTACATTTTCTTTTTTCAGCTTATCATACTGCTTACTGACAAATGTAAGCAGGTAATATAACGGCTGTTCACAATATTTAGGTTTATATTCTGCTCCGGGTTTTGAATAAGCATAAATCGCTTTTTGGGGGAAACATAAATCTCCTGTTTTCACCTCGTAAACATTACCGTTTTCATTACATTCAAATTTATCAAATTTTATCTCGCCTAAAGTAAAAATAGGAGCTAAAACACAAGCAATTTTGCCTTCAATACCATATTTGTTATCTCTGTCACGTAAAAACTTCAGCAACTCAAGATAAGTTGACTTAACCCTTTCACCAACCTCATCCATACGGTTTTCGAGAAGATATTTTTCACACTTAAGCGGCACTAACATAACAAGCTTTTCACCGGATTCACTGTTGAGAGTTTCTTTGAAAAATTCAGTTATAACCTTGGTTCTGTTTTTTGCTTCATTATATTTTCCGTCATACTCCATAAGGTGTGGTGTATCAATAGCAAGTATAATCGCATTTGATTCATCTATGTATTCTTTAACGATATCAGGTTCACTAAGAACATATTCGCCCGGAAAATCTTTGAGCTCAATTCCTATATTGATATCTTTAAGAGTCAATCCGAAATCAAATTCAAAGGTTGTAACAGTCTTGTCACCTGCGATACCGCTCTGAACTTCATCGGTTATATCATTATCATCAAAAAACATGTCTTTGAGATTTTGAACTTTACCGGCAAGAATCTGTTTTGTTCCCTCTTTTGCAACAATATGCAGATTGGTTTTATTCATAGCCTTGTTCATATTATAATACATCGATGTAAGAACACTCGTTTTTCCTACACCTCTTGCTCCCATCATGGTAACCTTCATAACGGGTTTTTCCTGCTCTGCAGGCTTCTTAAGTTTACCTAACAAATCTTTTATCGGCATACAATTCTCTCCTTACGAAAGTAATAATCTGTTTGAATTTTTGCTATATTCAAGAAGCCTGTCCAAAACAGACTGCCATTCTTCAAATGTTTCCTTGTCAGCATTAATTTTCTTAATTTCTTCATTCCACATCCAGCCTCTATTTTCTTCTAACAGAGATTTCCACTCTTCTTCAACACCTTTTGCGTATCTTATCTGATCGCTGAATTCTCTTACAGCAGCAAAGAATGCCCTGTTAGGTTTGGTTATAAGTTCTCTCATTCTTCTTTCAAGGAGCTCAGCAACTTTTTTAAGTTTAACTCTTAATGCATATATAACCCAACCTGCCAATTCCGATTCCTCTGTACCACCGGGAAGATTGCACTGAACAGTGCCGGAAATAGAGGAGTCCAGTTCATCAAGACAAGCTCTCACTTCATAAGTAAGGAAACCTTTCACTGAAAAATCAAAGTTATATAAATTGTTGAATGCATAATGAAGATTAGGATACTTTGCTTCATTCAGATTATCTTCACAGAAATCATACAACCATTCATAAAGCTCTTTTTCTTCATTAGGCTGCTTTATTCTTCCTAACTTTCCGGATTCTTCCGAAATGAGAACAGATGTAACTTTATTCTTCAAATCACAAACAACCCTTGAGAGAGAAAGGTCAACATCAGTAATCTTCTTTGTCAATTCATTTCTCAGATTATTGCAATACATATTTAATACAGAGACAGCTTGACGCTGTGCATATTTTAAATCGCGTACTATAGTTTCTTTATCGGGAATCAAATCGGAATTTTTCATGCTCGCAACAATTTTTTCCATATCTTTTTTCAATGCATCGCATGGCAAATCACGTTTTTGCAACATCTCCCCTACAGCAAGTTCAAAAATATCCATAGATATAGTTTCGCTATGAGTTTTTATCAAATTCTTTATGTCGTTGTTGGAAAGATCTGCAATTTCAGACTGCATAACCTTTTGCACACAATGGCAAAACGAAAGATATTCTTGCTTTACTTTTTCAAGAGATTTCTGTGCATCATCAAGGTACAAGCTATCAGTTTCGTCAAGGCTATCAAGTAAACTGTTCAGGAGCGGAATAAGGAACTCTTCTCTGACTTGTTTCGGATCACTTACATCAATGATTTTTTTCATTGCACCGTACCATGAGGTGTTATTCTCGAGTGTATCAAGTGCGCCTTTGCAAGCTTCAATGTCATTCGGAGTTTTATAGTTAGGTGCATAATTGATCAGCCAGAACAGCCATTTGCCGAGATTTTTATTAGTGAATTTTTTTCTGATTCGATTGTAAATGGCAGTAATTTCGTTTGGAATACCTCCACCTTCAAGGTTATAGGGAAGAAGCATAAAAACTGTCGCATCGCTATCGTTGATAGCCTTCATCATTTCATCATCAATACCCAGTGCATTATCACTTACGCCAATGGTATCAATCAATGTTATCTTGCCGGCTTCCTGATAATCAAAAGTACAGTAAATATTACAGTTTTTAACCGCAAGATATTTATAGTAGTTTATTCTTGCAGGGTCACCTTTCTTTTTGCCGTTGTTCTGGGCAACGTAGGTCTGAATAACATCTTCATCATAAAGAACAGTCTCTTTTTCTCTGACACAGCTCACCCATTCTTCAAAATTATCTTTATCAACAATTTTTTCAAGATATTGTAGAAGGATACTGTTTGTGTCTCCATCACTTATTCTTTTTTTAACTTCTTCAATTTTAAGATTATGGATATCATTTAAGGTTCTGACAATCATCCTTTTGTTTTCATCTGAAATAATTTCGTCAAGATAATCCTGAACTCTCTTTATCATCTCAGTTTCGCTCCTGAATGTAAGTTCTGCTCTTAACTTTGTTCCGGGAGTATTCTGAATAACAGATAGGGCACCTGTGCAGTCCGAGTCCGAAAAAGCAGGAATAACCTTATCATTAAGATTGGTTACCGACTGAAGGAATCTGCTTTTGCCTATTCTCGCTTTACCAACAACTGAAATATTAATTCTGTCTCTTCCAAAACGTCTGATTGCATCTCCAAGAGTTTTCTTCGACTCATTTATAGCATTCTGACAAAATTCAGTTGAAATACTGTTAAGGTTGTAAACCATCTCCGGGTTTTTCGCTATAATAGCATCATATTTCCCACCGACGATAGCATTACCGGCAGAATCAACTATTTCAGACTTAAAATAGTTGAAACTTGCAATTGCTTCTTCAAGATTCTGAAGCAACGTCATTTTTCCTTCAAGAACAGGCAATTTCTCCTGTCTTTTTTCAATAATCTGATTAACGAGTTCACTGATTGCCATTTACTTTTCCTCCTAAAAAATAATCATTTTTTATCATTATTTTTGCATTTTCCAGACTTTCATTATATATAGATTTTTACAAACTTCATAATTTCGCTGTCTTCCGGTCTTTTTACGTTCTCTGAATAGTACTGAAATACTTTTTATAGCTTTTTCCTGCCATATATGTCAATACCATTACTATGGATGATTGAATCAACAGGGCGACAGCAACCGTGTGCATATTTTAATACTTGTACCAATATTTGCAGCAAAACCTACATGTTTGTTTAACTTCATCATATAATTATATCCTATTTGTGCCATAGCACTGACAACAGCCATTGTATCAAACGGCGGCGGTGCCAGATTACCTAAGAGACCTCCTGCTGCCCACTTCAGAATAACTTTATATGCTTACTTATCCATCATTTCAATTGTTTTTGTAAAAATAATCCCCTTTTATATTAAGTAAAGTAATTATATACTTTACTTAACGTGTTTGTGTCTTTTCTGAAACGACATTTTACTCTAACGAGAACAAGGTTTTCCCATTGAGCTTATATAAAATCTCATCCACATCATCAACATCAAATATTGCATTTACAACACAAAATTTAACAATCATATCAAATTCACGATAACAATTAAAACAATGTCCGGCTGACTCCAACAACTTATTCGCATCTGACAAATCAAGCTCTAAACCTAATATAAATTTAAATATAGTACTTTTTTCCGGTATACCCTGATAGTTTTCAGAAATAATACGTGAAAACATACGCCTGTCCATAAAAATTTTGTTATAAAACTCCGGATAGTTTTCTTTACTATACCCCTTCTCTTTCAGTAATTTAAGTAGCAAATTTCTAAAGCTCTCCCTGTTTCTTCGTTGCTCATCCATCCATGATTCCAAATTAAAGAAAATCTCATCATCTTTATCTTCAACTGAATCAAGATTTTCTGACAATGTAGTTTTTTTCGGATTTGAAAACAGTACCGCAAGCTTAGCCACATTATCAGCTATTTTGTTTTCCGCCACAAAGCTTTTTATCTCATCCAACAATCTATTCTTTTGTTTCAAATTTTCTTCAAGATATGCTTTTACTCTTTCTATATCAGCCTCGTATATCATATCTCACTCCTCCTAAAAACAATAAACACCTTATACAAACACGCACGAAGCATGCTTATATAAGGTGTTTATAATTATTAGAACATAAACGAACTGACAGAAAGATTTATCCGTCAGTCAGACTATCTGTCAAGAAGTACAGAAGGAAGCG
>JAFQOE010000140.1 GCA_017395635.1 Lachnospiraceae bacterium
AAACACTACATAAGCATTTCGGGGACAAGGTAAAGGATTGCTCCGGATTGTATAAGGGAGAGAAGGACTTGAACGAGTATCTCCAAAAACTAACTATCGAATTATAAACGACTAAAAGAAAAACAATGATGAAAAGCATATTCAAGAAGTTAATGGTTCTCGGCTGTATGACAGCCGCAGTTTTCGGGTTCAGTTCGTGCGATGATGAGCTGGACATCCAACAGTCCTATCCGTTCACGGTGGAGATAATGCCCGTTCCGAACAAGGTTACAAAGGGCGAAACCGTTGAGATACGATGTGAGATGATTAAGGAGGGCGAGTTTGCCGAAGCACTCTATACCATCCGTTACTTCCAGTTTGAGGGTGAAGGAACCTTGAAAATGGATAATGGCATTATCTTCCTGCCAAACGACCGCTATCTGTTGGAGAATGACAAGTTCCGTTTGTACTACACATCGGAGTGCGAGGAGGCACAGAACTTCATTGTGGTTATCGAGGATAATTTCGGAAATGCCTTTGAGCTGGAGTTTGACTTCAATGACGACACACAGACCGAACAGGAAGAGACTGAGCAGGTAATGGAAGGAGGTGAAACAGCAAACGGGTAAGCCTATGATAAAGAAGATTTGTATGTTAGTATGCAGCCTTATGATAACGGCAGGCAGTTTGTCGGCACAGGCGATCAGCGAACTGCCTCCGTTTGAAAGGGCGATTGCAGTAATCAAGCATTTCGAGGGACTCCATAACAAAGCCGAACATTATCCGTATGTAGGGTATGGGCATAAGGTATTGCCGGGCGAAAACCTTTCAACGGATATGACGGAAGAGGAAGCCGACAAGCTACTGCGTTCCGACCTGATGAAACTTTGCAAGATGTTCAGCGGTTACGGACAGGATTCGTTACTCCTTGCCACACTTGCCTATAATGTGGGTGCTTACCGTCTGTTAGGCTATGGCGACCGACCGAAAAGCAGACTTGTCCAGATGTTGGACGAGGGCGACCGGAACATCTATCGGGAATATATCACCTTCCGAAAGTACAAAGGAAAGGTAATCCCGTCTCTGGAGCTTCGCCGAAGAATGGAATTTGAGTTGCTGTATATCCCTTGATACCATATTGATGAGAGTATGTCAGTCCTCTGTATAACTAAATAGAGCGTATAACATACTCTCATTTCATTTATGTGAAGTTGTTTCTATTGTTTGAGTTCATTTATTACTCTTTATGCTGAGAAAAGTGTAACTTTGCAAAAGTTTTAAAATTCCTCTTATATAGATGGAGTGATATGGTTTAATTTGAAAGTTTTTTATAATAATGAACGAAACTGATATTATCATACGAGAATTAACTAATGAAGAGTTGAGTGCGAGAAAACCTTTTTCACATTTTGGATGGGAAGGGAGTGGAGCTTTTGCTTTTAATGCTATCTCAGATGGCTATTGGGAGAGTGCGAAAATATTACTCAAAAAGATGATTGAAGAAAGTAACAATTTTGCTGTAGTAGATACACTAATATACCCTTTATTCTTCAATTATAGGCATTCTATTGAAACCTTCTTGAAACTATTATATTTCAATTATGGAGAACAAACAGACCAGGCTCGACAGGAGTTCTTGGAAATAGGTCATGATTTACAGAGTCTTTGGGCGAAATTGCGTCCCTTTTTGAATAAAGGTAAGAAGCACGTGGGATGTTCTGTTAATATAAATGCGATGGAACATTATATCAAGTCTATCAATTTTTTTGACCCTAATTCAATGGTTATGCGATATCCTATTGATAAGGATTTAACAGCAAATAAAGGTCAAGAGCTACATTTTGATTTTATTCATTTTGGCGAACGTATGGATGAGCTATGTAATTCTTTAAGACAATTAAATTACGAATTGTCAAACCAAATGTTAGAAGAAGCATCATTAGAAGAACTTAATGCATATCTTGGTGTAGTTGAAAAATATCGTCCGCAAATAATGCACTTTCTGTCATTATTAAAAATAGATGTTGATAAAGAATCAGAAGAGGGCTTCAAAACCCATGACTTTTTAACTTTCATAGAGAATTATGAACCATCAGAAAAAGATAAATTTCTCAATGATTGTGAGTCTGACCTACTCATTCTTTTAGATAATCTATTTTATGCGGGACGAACAGTTAATTCATGTGAAATTAGATTGTCAATTTCTGCTGTTACTAAACAAAAAGAGTTTGTGAAGTTGTGTTATCAGTTGTTGGATAGTAATAAACTTCGTTTTGGAACAGAGCCTCAAGAATGGCAAATCAACATTGAGAGTAAAACTTCTTCTGCACTATTCAACGGAATATCTACAGCACTTTCTATTATAGATTTACTACCTATTGAAAATTAGGACTTGGGTTTCTTTGCTACTTTCTTTGTCCGCCTTCCCCTGCTCACCGAAAGAAAGTAGCGGGCGGAAAAATCCGCCCGATGTTCAGAAGTGGGTTCGTAATCCCGTAACCTCCGTAAATAGACTTTGCAACCTATCAAAGTAGATACCTTCATAATTGGCAATATCCTTTACCTTGACCTCAAAGGTCTTTTTGCTGAATGTTTTGCGGTAGAAACGCAAGTTGTAAAGGTCTGCACCTCCATCATAGATGATGTCAAGTCGGTTTGCC
>JAFQOE010000141.1 GCA_017395635.1 Lachnospiraceae bacterium
AGACACTATCAGCTTGAAAGACCTCTTTGCAAAACCTAACTACAATATTGTCAATGAACTGGATGGTTCTACCGAACCAACTTTGTTTTAATTGTTAAACTTTATAATAATCGTCCGGAACTTTTACCGGACAGCAATGATTTTAGCTATAATATCATCTACTGAAAAAGTATTCAACAAATCCTCCGAATAACCATTCTCTTTGAGATATCCTTTAAGTTTCCCCTTATATTCTTTCTGGACTTTATCACAAAACAGATTTTTAAAGTCCACTTTGAGCCAATCACTTAACTTTACTACTGGTAAGTAGTGATATGTAGGAACTTTTTTATTCGCGATATCACATCTGGGAGTTATTACTAATCCCCATACGTCATTATTCGGATAATCCTCTGCTATTCCACCAAAGAAAATTGAACCTTGATTAATATTACCTAATACTGGTCTCTTATTATATATGTTACGTTCTCTATTCATTTTTCTATGTTTTGCACAAAAATAAGAAACTTTTAAATCAATATCTAAAACATATATAATAATTTCTACCAGCTTGTGGACTATATGAGATTCTAAGAAACAGCCCATAATGCCCAAATATTATCTCTATGCAATTGTATACATACTTGTTTCCACTATATAGTAATTAAGAAGGCTCTTAATTAGTAAAATTAATAATAACACTGTGAGACACAAAAAAAGATCATTGCATAGACCCAGAAACGACCCATTTAACTGCACTCTTTATCACATACATGATCCGAAAAAGGATATACACAAACAGCACAAATGGTATTGCAAGAAAACCGACTGCTACTAATGAAATTAGACATGGATAACAAATGAAAATGACAATGGTTCTTGATATTTTATTATCCTTCAGTCTTACCTTCCATCTTTGAGGCAATATAAACGCCACACCAGTATGTAAATGAGACTCGCTTAAGAGTTTATTGAAAAAAGCAGATAAGAAAAACACTAATCCTGAGAATACCCATATGCATATTATATATTCTTCTTGGCAATACTCCCACACATCAATAATTGCTATAACTGAATACACAATTGAAGCGATAAAATATGCACAAAGCATAACGAACGCAAATAGCGCAAATCCTCTAGCAACTTTATTGTCATAACCTAAACCCTTAAGATTTCTTATGCATAGAATCACCTCAACAAGAAGGGATAGCTGAAGAAGAATTATAAAGACTATAGCTATCCATGGGATTGAATCTATTACGGTCGGGATGTTAAAACTTAAGTTTTTCAACAATGTATAGACCTCATCGAACTCAGAAGAGTCGATTGCAGTAATATGATATGCAAAGTTATTTGTGAAAACCACAATAGTATTTGCCGGCTCATCATCCACAACATCATAATGTCTTAAAGTTGGATAATTTTCATATTCGCTCCGCAGAACTGATTGCGAATCTCCCAAAGATGCAATCACCCCTTTGGTGATGCCATCAAAATAGGAATCGCATGACTCTATTGGAAGATTCGTTTCATAAACATTTATAAAGAAATTCCACTCAGGAATTTCATCATATTTATCCCATTTCTTCGGATTTTGTTTTTCTTCTAACCTAAAGTGATATCCAGCAATGGTCGCACAAGGTAGATTATCGTCTGAATTAACATATGAAGCAAACTTTGAACTATCATAAAATTCATGTTTCAGATTTGCATTCTTTCTTATGGCTAAAGTATAATCTTCATATATATAATAAGCATTCTGGAAATCACTTCGTTCCCAATATAATTCACTTACACTATTTTCATTAATTGTTATAACCACTAATGAAAATAGACTTACTGCTATAAGTAAGAAATGTTTCAAGATTTTAGACATAGTCATCTTTATTCTACGCGCCAAACAATAAAATTCTCATACTGATATCCATAACGGAACTTATTGTATATGATAGCCAAGTGATCGTACTTATCTCTGAAATAACCAAAGGAGGTGCTGCCTACAAGATATATCGCATCATCAATCTTCATATCTACTAGAGCCTGAGCGAAGTCGTGGAATGATTCGGGAGTCTGGGACATCACTACCATTATTTCACCGTTGCGATCGCAAAGTGCCTTGCGGATGGATTTGCCTTTCGGTTCGTTCTCGACGAGCACGCCATTGTTGACAAGAGGGTACTGGCGGAAGAAGTAACCTCCTTTTTCTGTTGCTTCTTCAAAAATCGGAGAATTATCCGCCACACCGACCGTAAGCTTGCCGTCAATGATTCCACAATAACCCTTCTTCGAAAGTCCCCAAGACAAAGGCTTTCCTTTCAACACGAACGCACCGACTATCTTTCCGTTGTCTGCTCGTATGTCAGCTGCCTGAGTCGTCAGGATAATGCTCTTGTCGTGTATGTCAGGAACTCCCAAAGCGAGCTCTGGTACTGCGTTGTGCGGTATATAGATATCAAGTGGAATATCATTAATGGTATCTCTGAGATGCTCCGTATACGCTTTTGTCAATGTAGTATCCGAATAGTCGCCGAGCGGAGCCAGAACTTCTTCTGCAACCGGATTATCGTCAGGTTCAATCATCGGTTCAAAAACGACTGCTTCCGACTCTGACATATCTTCTTTCTTTCCAGAGAACAGAAAGACAGCAGCAATAATGCCACATATAAGCAGAGCGGCAGCAATCCACCACCAAAGCTTCTTATGCCTGATGTCTTCAGAACTATGGGGTGTTCTTTTCTGACCAATCACTCGCAATTCATCATCGTGTATGTCAACCTCATTTCTGCTCATTGTAATAATCTCTTAAGGATTCGATATACGCCTTCAGTTTGATCAGGACCTCTCGGGAAGCTGACAATTCGTGATAGCAGCCACAGCAGTCAGACAATATCAGCTGCTGCTTGGCAATATCAATGACGTATATATAATCTGTGTTGATGATAAGACTTCGGCCAAGTCTTAGGAAATTGGAACCGGTATCTCCAAGCTGGTCTCCGATCATATCTTCTATCTGACCGAGCTGATATGTAACCAGTCTTTTCCTGTTATCCACGGTAATGACATTGGAGTAATTGCCTTCCGAAGATATATAGACGAGCTTCTCCTGCGGAATACGCAGAAGTTCCGTGCCTTTTGTTATGATTATGGTGCTCATCTGTTACCGGTTAGCTTTACAAAAGTACTTATTTTTTCTATAAAAATCATTGAACTTCTGTCATATGTATGAAATCAAAAAAATAGAGTACGAAAAGGCATATCCGTCCCTAGTTCATAATGTAGTATACGACTTCGTACATCAGCGCACGAAAACGCTTGTTATCAGATAATTATAATCGAAATTTGCACAAGTCATCAGCAATTTGAAAACAAAAAACACGACCAATTATGAACAGAAAAATCAAACTTATCCTCGGCATTTCAGCCTGGACTTTCATCACCGCAATCATTATTTTCTCATTTGCTGCAAGTTGTTCGCAGCCAGAACAGATCGAACCCGCAGCTTCAGAAGACGGCATGCTGCTTAATGACAATCTTGTAGCTATCAAGGAGGGAGACGGGAACATCACCATCAAGAACACCGAAACCGGTGAAGTAACTGCCGAGAAGATCAAGTTTGACTGGACATCTGCTTCGCCGAATGACTCTCTTGGTGTCTTCTGCTCGGATGGGAAGAGGGGTTACTATAATTCATATACCGGGAAGATCGTGGTCGAAGCCCAATACAGGCGTGCCTGGATATTCTCAGAAGGACTTGCAGCAGTGCAGAAAAACGGACAGATCGGATTCATAAACCAAAAAGGTGAAGTTGTCATTCCATTCAGATATCCATACCACGGCAATCCTCTGACAGAGTTCATATTCAAGAACGGACATTGCGTCGTAGCGGACACTACCGGCAAATGCGGCATCATCAACAGAAAGGGAGAGTGGACAATACAGCCTAAATATGACAACATCGACGCTTACGAAGAGTATGTCATTGCATCCAGTGCAGGAATAAGGAAACAGATGACCTATGATGAGAAGATCGTCAATTCTTTTGTCGTGGACAATATTTCCGTTCTGACCTTCACGGAGACAGAGAGATATGAAAACAAGGACGGAGAAATTGTTTATCTGGACAAGGAGGTAAAGACAGGGTTGTTCTCATACAGAGTGGGAGGAAGATGCGGATTAATGGACGCCAACTGCCGCAGACTGACTGAACCCTTATATTCAAGGATCATTGCTGTAGACAGGAATATGTACAGGGCTTTGCTGCTGGACAATTATTCGGAAGTGATAATCAACGCAAAAGGCGAAGTGATGAAATAAATGAAAAGGATCATTGACTATATCTTCATCTATATCCCTGTCACGCTGATTGCAATCAGCCTGATATGGGTGCTGGCATACAGATGGATGCCCATAAGATGGACGCCGCTGATGCTGAAGAGGACAATCGAGAATGCTGCAAACCAGGACTACAGGAACAGGCAGGCCTGGACCTCCAAAGAGAATATCAGTCCGGTATTGATTGATGCCATTCTCCTTACCGAAGACCAACGGTTCTACTCCCATAACGGGTTCGACTTCCAAGAACTTCGGAAAATGAAGAAGGAGCATCTTACCAATGGCAAAGACATCAGAGGATGCAGCACGATATCTCAGCAGGTTGCAAAGAACTGCTTCACTTTCGGTAGCCACACCTGGCTGCGAAAAGGTATTGAGGCTTATTATACAGTTCTTATAGAGATTCTATGGGGAAAAGAGAGGATTCTGGAGGTCTATTTGAATATTGCAGAAACTGGAAGAGGGATGTTCGGAATGGAAGCCGCCTGCCAGAGATATTTCGGTACTCCTGCATCGGAGATCTCAGTATCCGATGCAGCGGCACTAGTTTGCGTCTTGCCGAAACCGCTTACGAGAACTCCCAAAACAGTTATGTCTATACACGCACACAGACACTCGGCTGTAGCTAGTGAACTTGGTAAACGATATCATTTGGATTAATCTATCAAATGATTCTAAAACAGTTTATGCTTCAAAATCTGATTCGGTCGTCTCTTCTTTTCATATCATTTTTTAGGGAAGAGGCGACTACATATATTTACTATGCCATACATTTTGCGGAAGAAGATATTGCTCAGCTATTGCCAAGTTATTGCTCAATATTTTCCAAGTCCAAAGAGTATTTCGTGTCACGTACACACATCTTGCAATCTGGACTAACGCCCCTCGGAACGCTGACCGATTTTGTGACACGATTTTCTGAATGGTTGTGACACATGTGGAGGGAGAACAGGAGCGGTCATAGTGCATATCTTTATAAGATTCTAAAGTTATACGGCCATATTTTCATACGGTTATAAATGCATAACTGCATATATGTATAAGGACATAAAAGCATATTTGTATGTGAATATGCAAATGTGTTTATGTGTGAATACGCGAACACATCAATATGTGCACACGAAAACGCACGAACACATATATGTGTATGTGTGCTCGTGGCAAATCGGACGTAACACGTTTTTCACCGAGTTCCGAGGATGAAAATTGAAGACTTCGGAGGACTTTGTCTGACGAACGCACATCTTGCTTTTAGACCCAAGGGATTCTCACGTCGCTTTGCTCCTCAGAATGACATTGGCTACGCATTTACACTTTTACGTATGTGCATATTACCACATTTACGCATTACCACTTTACGACTAATGGCAATTACCACAATACCATATTACCACGTTAGGAATCGTGACGCCGACGAATAATGGAAGGCCTCCGATAAACGCTGGAAAGGCCCAAGAACCGATGGATTCTTGAGCCTTTCCCTTTTCATCTCCTCACCGTCGAATGTGGCAGGACAATCGCTAACCGATGCTATAGATTCACAGGGAGTGTCTATTTCAACGGTAAGATCACGATGGCAATCGCTTCTTTTTTCATCACTTCTCTCCTCTTAATACCGCCAGAACATCCGACTTGCGGTAGATGTTTCTTGACCCGACTTTCTGAGGGACGAGTTTGCCACGCTTGGCCCATTTCCACAGGGTCGTATCGCACACTCGGAGAAGGGTTTTGACTTCCTCCTTGTCTATACATTCCTCAGACTGCTTCGCCTTGATCTCCGATTCTGCCCGGAGTCTGGCATCTGCCATAACATCCTCGACGAACTCCTTGAGTTCCTCACCACTGATTGTAATCGCTAATCTAGCATCCGTGCCGATGAGCGTCTCATACAATTTTCCTTTCATAATCTCTCTCACTTTGATGTTCAACTTCACGCATTCCCTCTATGGTGCACTCATAAG
>JAFQOE010000057.1 GCA_017395635.1 Lachnospiraceae bacterium
CAACGAGGAACGCATAAAAATGTCTCTTGGTGGAATGAGTCCACTTGAGTATAGACGTAGTCTAGGAATAGCAACTTAGTCCAAGAAAACGTCCGCACCCCCTTTTTAGAAAAATGGTGGAATTTAAAAATTCACTTTACGCGGAGAGGATTTATAAATTTTAAAGGATAGATACAATAAAATGAGAAAAAATCACATTTGGATGTTGATTTTTATAAAAAATAGCATATAATAGAGAGTAGAAAAGAAGGTGAGGTAGCAATTATGTTAATACAATTCAATTTTAAAAATTTCAAATCATTTAGAGAAGAAGCTACATTAGATTTATCTGCAGCTAAGATGACGGAGTTTTCTGACAGAGTTGTGACTATTGGTAGTGAGAAGATATTGCCGGTTGCTGCCATTTATGGTGCAAATGCAAGTGGAAAGTCAAATATATATAATGCGTTTGAGTATATGTCAGACTATGTTGCAGAATCGTTCAGATATGGCGGTGAAGAGGAAAAGTTTGAACAGTTCAGACCTACTCCTTTCCTCTTTGATTCTACATCTGCTGATGCGGAATCGAGTTTTGAGGTGTATTTTACATTGCCGGGAGATAAGGCTGAAAAGACATATAATTATGGTTTTTGTATCAATAAGGAAGGTGTAACAGAAGAGTGGTTGAATGTGAAGGCAAAGACGGCTCGAAAGTATAACACTGTATTTTATCGTGGAATATCTGATGAAGAGTTGGATTTGTCAGGATTCCCTAAGAGTAGTAGAGACAATATTCAGGTTGCATTGGAAAAGCAGGTTCTTATTATCTCTTTAGGTGCGAAGTTGAAGATTGGTAAATGTAAGGATATTAGAGATTGGTTCTTGGCAAACGAGTTTGCTGATTTTGGAGATCCTGTTACAAACTTCTTCTTGTCTCGTAGGTTGCCAAAGGGATTTGTAGAGGATAAGAATGTTCAACAAAAGGTTGTAGAATATTTTGCATCCTTTGATGAGCATATCAGAGATTTTAGAGTGGAAAAGGTTCCGGGTGATGGAGACTCGAAGGATGAAAGTTTCAAAATCAATGCTCTTCATAAGAAGATTGATTCGGATGAAATGGCAGAAATTCCTTTGAGTTTAGAGTCTGCAGGAACATTAAAGATGTTTGCATTATATCCAGAATTGCAAGAAGTATTGGAAAAGGGAAGTGTATTCTTTATTGATGAATTGAATGCACGTTTGCATCCTTTACTTGTGAGAAACTTCTTGCTTACTTTCTTGAATCCGGAAATAAACAAGAATCACGCACAGCTCATTTTTACAACACATGATACATGGCAGTTGTCAAATCAGTTGTTGCGACGTGATGAAATCTGGTTTGTGGAAAAGGATGAAAGAGGCGTTTCTTCGCTGTATTCATTGGCTGACTTTGTAGATGAAGATGGTGTTCGCATTCGTAAGGATGAAAGTTATGAGAAGAATTATATGGTTGGAAAGTATGGAGCAATTCCTATGCTTAAGGCATTAGATATCTTTAAGGATGCACTTGTTCAAGTGTCTGAAGGAACTGGCTTATCACCTCAGAAGAAGGAGGATTAAGCATGGCGAAAAAAGATAGAACAGGTAATAGAAAACCACGAGAGCAGAAGAAACAATCAAGGCCACCAGAATTAGGATATTATTTGATTGTTACAGATACAGAGGCGACAGAACGTTGTTTTTTCAACGGACTTCATCAGGCATTACAGGAAGATGTTAGAAATAAACTTGTTATCAAGGTTGTAGAAACAAAGACTCGAGCTATGATTGATAAATGTCAGGAACTTATGGCATATGAAGCACAGTACCGTATTCCATGGATTGTGTTTGATAGAGACCAGGTGCAAGGATTTGATGATATTATTGCTGAGGCAAAGCGTAAAGAAATAGAAGTAGGTTGGTCTAATCCATGTTTTGAAATTTGGATGTATGCCTACTTCGGTGTTATGCCGGCAATTCGGGATTCTTGGACTTGTTGCTCAGAGTTTGGAAGAATATACGAAAGTAAAACCGGACAGAAGTATTCTAAAGCAGATGAAAAGATGTATGGAAAGCTTTGTATGGCAGGTAATGAGGAAAAAGCGATACAGATAGCACAGCAGAAGTTGGAGCAGTGTAAAAGAGAAGGAAAAACGAAACCATCGGAGATGTGCCCAGCAACGACGGTTCATAAGTTGGTGGGAGAGATAAGAGGAAAGAGTGGTATTGTATGAGTAACAGAACAATATGGAATGTGATGAAAACATACAACGAAAGACGAAAAGAAAGGCAAGAGGAAAAACCTTGCCTTTTTTTATTTAATGCAATAAAATAATAGTTGTAACAGAACGCTACAACTCTAACAGAAAGGTGGTTAAACATGAACATAGCGGCATATTGTCGAGTTTCCACAGATAAAGAAGACCAGCTCAACAGTTTAGAGACTCAAAAAGAGTTTTTCTTAGAATATACAAAACGTACAGGGGACAACCTTATTAAATTATATGCAGACGAAGGCATTTCCGGAACTAAAATTAAGAACCGTAAAGAATTCCAACGTATGCTTGCAGATGCTGAAAAAGGCTTATTTGACATGGTTGTGGTAAAGGATATTTCGCGTTTTGCAAGAAATACTGTTGATTTATTACAGAGTGTCCGCAAGCTGAAAGCACTTGGTATCGAAACACAGTTCCTCACTGCCAACATGACTAGTATGGGTAATTCTGAATTTGTATTAACTATCTTTGGCGCGTTAGCACAGGAAGAAAGTGCCAACACTTCTAAGCGTATCAAATTTGGTAAGAAGATGAATGCAGAAAAAGGTCGAGTTCCAAACATTGTTTATGGATACGATAAAACTATCGGTGACTATTTCAATCTATTCATCAATGAGGAAGAAGGAAAAGTTGTCCGTCAGATGTATAAGTGGTACACAGAAGAGGGATTCGGTGGAGCCAAGATTGCCAATATGCTCAATGAACGTGGTGTAAAAACAAAACGAGGAAATAACTGGAGTCAGAATTCCGTATGCCGTATTCTGACCAATGAAATATATACGGGAAAGATTATCAATGGTAAAGAGGAAGTGGCTGACTTCCTTACTGGGCAGAGAAAAGAAAAAGATGAATCGGAATGGTTGGTAACAATTCGTCCAGAACTTCGCATTATTGATGATGAAATTTTTGATAGAGCACAGGAAATTTTGAAAGGTCGCCATGATTCTTTTAAGATGACACATGAACGTCAGAGCAACAAGCATTTATTTTCTACATTGATTAAATGTAAGGATTGTGGTTGGTCTTTCCGAAGAACTGTCCGCCAGTATAAGAACACATATATTCGTTGGGTCTGTTCCGGGCATAATGGTCGTGGTGCAGATAGTTGTCCAAATGCAATCACAGTAGATGAAGAAGAATTGATTCAGGTATTGCAGGAGTACTTCCAAGATGTGCTTAGCAAAAAGAAAAAAGTAATCGACCACGTAATTAAAGAATTTCAACGTGTCTATAAAGCGAAGGATGAGAATGTAGAATATGAAAAGGAATTGACCGCAGAGTTAAACAGACTTCGCAGATCACGTGAGAAATATATGGATATGTACACCGATGATTTGATTTCCAGAGAGGAATTAAATGAGAAAATCGGTGGCATGAGAAAAGAGATTGATAGATTGGAAAATGAACTGAAAATGGTGTCTTATAATCTGACAAAGGGAGAGCAGTTGGAAGCGATTCTGAACAGCACTTTCAAAGAGATGGAAGATATCACAGATGTTCATGAAATGACTAATACCCAGCTCAAGCGTCTTATCAATAAAATTGAAGTGGACAAGGATGGTAATGTAGATATTTATCTGCGTCTTATCGGAGATTTAGGATTGGATGAAACTGTCTTGATTGATGGATACGAAAACACAGAGGGGAATGAAGACGTCCATCAAGAAGAAACAACGAACTCAAAAGAAACCAAGGATACTAAAATGAGCAAGAAAACAGCCACAACCAAAACCGTTCCAAATTGCACCAACCATACATAAAGATGTTTCTGAACGCCTTGAACACGTTAATCCGGCTTTGGCATCAGAGGTAAGAAAAGTATTAGATGTCAATAAAGCAGAAAGACATATTCGTGGCGGTTTGGCAACGAGAGAAAAATATCTGCACAGTACACAGTGAAAGTATGAACTCAGGAAAATCATTCGTTTGAGAATGGTTTTTCTGAGTTTTTTCCTTAATTTAAGAAAATTTTCATAATATCACTAAATTTCTATCTAAAAACCCTACTCTTTAGGTGAAAATGTTAGTTTTACTCTAGTAAAGAGAGGGGGGGAGTGGGAATGTTGGCGCGTGAATGAAAATTCATTTACATGTTTTTGGCAAAATTATGAACAAAGTGCAAACAAAAAATTAGGAAACTTCTTGACAAGACTTGGAAAAAGATATAGATTTACCATCAGATGTGCCTTTTGCACATACTTTATATGTATTAGGAGGAACTTAAGATGTTAAAGTTCAAAAGAGTTTTGGCAATGATGTTAGCTTTTATCATGACAGTGTCTATGATTTCAGTTGCACCAAGCACAGAAGTTAACGCTGCGCCAAGTAAGTACGTTAAGTCCCTTTCTCTTAACAAGTCAAAGCTTACAATCGAATCTGGTAAGACAGCTAAGATTAAAGCAACTGTTAAGGTTAAAGGAAAGGCAAGCACAAAGGTAAAGGTTTCTTTATCGAAAGCAAATAAGAAAGTTGTTAAGAAGGCTAAAGTTGGTAGTCCAAAGAAGGGTGTATCAACAATTACTTTCACAGCAGCTAAGGTTACTAGCAAAAAGACAACTACAATTAAGGTTGTAACTTCTGCTAAGAACAAAAAGAACAAGAAGATTACTAAAACAATTAAGGTGACGGTTGCTCCTAAGAAGGCAACAACACCAGAACAGCCAACAGAGGTGGCTCCAACTTCTGTTACAGTGACAACCGCTAAGTCAACAATTAGTGTTGGAGAAGCAACTGTTGTTACGGCAACTGTATTGCCAGCTAATGCAAGTAATAAGACTGTTACATACACTTCTAGCAATCCTGCAGTTGCAGTTGTTTCGAATACAGGTGCGGTAACGGGTATTAGTGCTGGTGAGGCTACAATTACAGCCACAACAGTGAACGGTAAAGTTGCAGCTGTTAAGATTACTGTAGTAAAGGTAGAAGCTACAGGAATTTCACTTGACAAGAATTCAGTAGATTTATCTGTTTCAGGAACAACTACAGTAGTTGCTACAGTTCTTCCTGAGAATGCAACAGATAAGACAGTTACATGGTCATCAAGCAACGAGACAGTTGCATCTGTAAAGGATGGCGTTGTGACAGGTCTTTCTGCAGGTACAGCAGATATTACTGCAAAGACATCAAATGGTTTGACAAAGACATGTAAGGTTACAGTTACAAAGAAATCTGTATTAGCAGATGGTGTTTCTATTGAAGTGGCTAATCCATATGAAGATGCAATGGGTAATGAGTATGCAAATACAGCACTTGTTGGTGATGATATGACAGTCAGAACACGCGTGGTAAAGAACGGTCAGCCAATCGGTAACACTTCTGTAACGTTGTCTATGGTAGCATTATATGGTAACTGTGCAGATGCGTTTGAAGTACGTGAATCTACAGTCGTAACAGATACAAATGGTTATGCAAATTTTGCAATTGGATTAAAGTCTGGTAAAGATTATAATTTTGATGCGGTTAGTGGCAAATACCAGAGCTTTGTTGTAAAGGCACAGGAGTCAGGATCAAATGCTTCTGAAGAACTTACAATCAAGTTTGCTTCTATTGATATCAATGGTATTACAGTTGAGAATAACAGAAGAATAGATATTCCGGATATTACACCTTCTGATAATGCAAGTGCTTCAGATGATGGTATTGCAAGCACATATTATCTTGAGGAGGATCAGGTAGAAGAGTACGTATCGAGTCAGCAGGTTAGTACCGATAAGGCTGATCACAAAGTATACTTGACAGCAGCTCCATATATTGTAATGCCTGCGACAAAGGACACAGCACATATGGGTGATTGGGAATACATTGTAGCAAATGGTACATCAGGTCCATGTTCTGTATATAATGATGATTCTAATGAAACTACTACGGTACAGGTTACTCAGATTCCGGCAGGTTTGCGTTATATCACATTGCATTTTGATAAGATTAGTCTTTCAAAGTATATCAAAATGAATATTGCATTATACAATGCAGCAACAGGTGCATTGATTTCTGAAAAAGATGTAACTGTGAAAGAACAGGATTCGAAAGGTATTCAGGTGCCAACACAGGATGATACAAGTTGTTTCTTGGTGGTTTCTCTTGTGTCACAAGGACAGGTAGATACTACACATGAGGGATATGTTCTTAAGAAACTTGTTGGTGTATGGAAGTCAGAGAATAGTGAAGTGACTACTGTGGAAGAGCTTCCAGGTACTGTTACATGGGAAAATGTTTCGGGTGATGTATTGTATGAGTTGAAATCAAGTTCATACGCTGAGTTAAAGGATTATTTACCAACTGACTCTGAATTTGTTGATGAGAAGTACCAGTATTCATATAGAGTTCCGGTGTTCCCATATACAGGTAATGCAGACATTATAGTTAAGGATACAAACGGTAAGTCTGTTTTAGCATATTTCATGTATCCAACCGTGAACAATGGTGAGAATGTGAATGTATTAGCACCGTTAGGATCGGATAAGGCTGTATTTGCTTCTAAAGAAGAAGTAAATAATATGGTTGGAACAATTATAACAGATGACAATATGGTTATTGTGGATTCTAGAGAATCTGGTCGTGTAGGTTTGAAAGCTACAGTTACTGTTCCAGGTCTTAGCGACAAGGAGTTAAATTCACAAAACGGAGGACTTCTTTATTCATCTGTTCAGTTTAGTCCAATTCCGAAACAGGATGAAGTAAAAGAATATCCGGATTTCTTTGCAATCGAAGGACAGTATGTTGAAGTAACAGCTCAGTTATATGATGTAAATGGTAACGAGAAATCAGATCCAGGAAAGCAGATTTCCTTTAAAGTAAAGGGAGAGACGGTAGATTTAGCTTCAGTTTTAGCATCAGAAGAGAAAAAGTTTGGTTCTTTGGCAACTTTGGTTGAGGTTACAAACTCAGGTTCAACAGATGCAACTGGTACTGTGACTCTTAAGATTAAGGATTTGACAGATAATGAGACTTATTCATTGGTAGAAGAACTTTCTGCTGAGGCAAAAGGATATAATGTAAAACTTTCGATTGCCGGTGCTGGTGAAGTGGAAGTGGCAGATATCTATTGGGTAGATTTAGGAATGACATTCGTGGATAGTGCAGTAAAGGAAGATGTTCCTGTAAGAACGACTCAGTTTGAAAATTCAACAAAGGCTATTGATAAAGAAGCTACTTATACAGTAGATGATAAGAATGGTTGGCAGATTGGTTACTTGCCGGTAGCACGCTCTATGAAGTTTAGAAATCCATACTTTGATTTAGATAACTTTACAAAACCGGAGCATGAGTTAAATTATGTGGATGAGTTTGTCAGCGTGTCTGGTGTGTCTGTTGACTATTCAAAAGATTCGACTGATGTAGCATTGGAAGAGAGTAACAATGTAGCAATATTAAAGACAACGGTAGCTGGTAAAGCGACTTTGACAGGTACATTGGTAATTACTGATCCATCTAAAGTTCAGTTCACATTCTATAATGAAAATGGTGAAAAAGTAACTCATAAGAATATTGGTAAGGGTAATCCACTTGTTGAGCAGACGGGATTAAAGCTTACGACTGTATGGGAGACTGTTGACGTGAATGTGAATTTGGTTGCACCTAAGAATATTTACACAAATACAGCATCAACTGTTTATGTTGTAGTTACAGATAAGTACAGCAATGCAATTAAGAACGCAAAAGTGGCTTATTCGGTTGCAGGTGTACATACTATGCAGGCTGAAGGTGTAACGAATGATAAGGGCGTTTTAGCAATTCCGTTAGAAGCTGTGAGTGTGGATACAGCGGCATCAGATGTGGTTTCTGTAACAGTGAATGAAACAGAAAAAGCAACTTGTACAATCAGCTATACACCATATGCAGACTCAATTTCTGGATTTGCTCTTCGTGCCGAAACAGAAACAGCATTTGCAATTACAGTAGGCGAAGATAAGAAGACAATCAATGTATTCTTCTCAAATGCTGTGAGTGCGGATAGTATTAAGGCTGGTCAGTTCAAGTTCGAACAGAATGGCAGTGAAGATAATACTTACAAAGTAGTATCAGCAGTTTTAGGTTCAGAGAATACATGTGTAACTCTTACATTGGATAAAGCGATTGTTTCAGAAGGAGCAAATCATACTTTAACAATTGAAAATTATACAGATGTAACTACAGGTATTGTATATACATTAAGAGATACATATGGTCAGGTATTCGCTGGTGTTACATATGAATTTAAGCCAAACGAGAGAACGAAATAAGAATGGAAACTTATAAGTTAGCTTGTTTAAACAGGTGTGGAATATTCCACACCTGTTTTTTTATAAAAGAATACTCCCTCAGTAGTTAAAAATAGGTATTTCATTAAAATTCTATGAAAATTTGTCAAGAAAATTTGCACTTATGACAAAAATCTAATATAATGTAAAAGTATGTATTTTTCTACAGAAGAACCGAGAAGAGAAATTGACCAATTATGAGAAATACAGTGGCGGTTTTAAGTGTTGTGTATACGGTAAAGCTGTTGCGAATATATTAATTACAAGCCGATGAAAGAGGTAGGTGTCAAGATGAAGTTTATACATATGGCAGATGTTCATTTAGGAGTACAACCGGATAAAGGAAAACCATGGAGTGCGGAAAGAGAACAGGAGATAAAGGATACTTTTGTCAAAGTGATTCAGGACGCAGAAGATAAACAGGTAGATTTACTTTTGATTGCAGGAGATTTATTCCATATGCCACCATCAGAAGGAATGCTCCGGGATGTGGATTATGTTCTTTCCAAATTAACAAAGACAAAGACAATTATAATTGCCGGTAATCATGATTATATGAAGCTGGACAGCCCGATGGCGAATTATAAGTTTTCTTCCAAAACTATTTGTTTGGCGGCAGATAAGATTAGCAATGTATATATGAAAGATTTGAATACCTGTGTTACCGGTTTTTCTTACAGCGAAAAGGAAAATGAAGATGATATTTTGAATCAGATTAAGCCGGCGAAAGCAGGAGCAATCAATATTTTGCTTGCACATGGTGGAGATGCAAAGCATTTGCCATTTAACAAAAAGAATTTGAGAGAATCAAACTTTGACTATGTTGCTTTGGGACATATTCATAAGCCGGAAATCATTAAAGAAAATGCAGTGATTATGGCAGGTTCTCTTGAGCCGATTGATTATACGGATACCGGTGCAAGGGGATATATTTACGGTGAAGTAATCAATGGAGTGGTTAAGGCGGAGTTTGTTCCGGTTGCACAGAGAGCTTATATGAATCTGTTGATTAATATTAAACCGGACCATACACCAAGAATGATTGTGGATTTAGTTGATAGACAGATTCAGAATTTGGGAACGAAAAACATTTATCGTATTCTTGTAAAGGGACAGAATCATAATCGGGATGTCTTTGATTTTTCAAGTCTTATGGGTCGATATAACATTTATGAAGTGATTACGGAAGTTTCAGAAGCTTATGACTTACAGAAGCTTTATGAAGACAATCAGAATAACCTGATTGGTAGGTTTATTAATCAGTTGTCCGATCACTATTATAGCGATGAGATTTGTAAGAAAGCAGTCCAATATGGATTGGATGTATTATTAAAGACAGGAGAGCAGTAATATGAGAGTTGATAAGTTACACTTACAAGATTTTGGACAGTTTCATGATAAAGATATTACATTGGCTCCTGGGATTAATGTGATTTACGGAGCGAATGAAGCAGGTAAGTCTACTACCAAAGATTTTATTGTGGATATGATGTATGGCATTGATAAGTCTCGTGGAATTGGTGCCAGATTTGACCATTATGAGCAGAGGAAGCCGATTAATGGATCGGCCTTTTCAGGAGCAATGGAAGTTTCGCTTGATGGTAACAGTTATTTGGTGGAACGTAATTTCTCAAGAGCAGAGAAAAAAACAACCCTTCGTGATTTGAATACAGGAAGGGAGATTCCTTTACAGGAGTCCAACGATTTGACAGGTACACTTTTTAACACAGATAAGAGTACTTATCTCAATACTTTGTGTATTGGAGAAATGGATGCATCTACAGATAAAGACATAGCGGATAAGTTGAATAATTACATTGTGAATATGGCGTCTACCAGAGCTGGTGACATTGATGCTGTCAATGCAATTATGGAACTTAAGAACAAGAAAAAGGAATTTTCAAATAAAGAATTGGAATTAAAGGAGCAGGAGTTAACTGCAAAGCTTACTTTGGATAGAGATTTTGATGCAGAACTTGCTACACTTAAAGAAGAATATGCAAAAATAGAAGCTTCTATGGGTGGTATTAAAGCAGAACAGCTTCAGTTTACACCGATTAAGAATTCTAACTCTGAGGCGGCAGTTACAGAGGAGGAATTGGAGCAAAAGGAAGAAGAGATTCCTTTAACACAAAGAGAAAGAGATATTAAGATGTTGCAGAATATGGGTAAAAGAAGTATCTTGGACAACCCTATGATAATTCTTGCGATGGGTATTTTGGTGATTGCACTCTTTGTATTGATTGCATATGCTCTTCCAATCAATATTTCGGCTATTAAGCTTGCAGTAATTGGCATGGGTGTTTTGCTCGTTGCACTTACTTTGATGCAAGTTTTTGTGAGACGAGCACAGCTTTATCAGTTGATGGAAGAGTTAGAAATAGAGCAAGGCTTTGAAGAAGCAAAGAATACAATGGATGCAGATGCACAGCGTCAGATTGTAGCACAGCTTTCGGAGCTTAGAGTGAAAGAGCAAAATCTTATGAAAGAACGTAGCGAGCAAGAGCAGATGTTCTTGGAAATCAATAAGGTGAAAGAGCAAATGCATGCAAATGCAGTAGAAAGCGCTGCTCTTGATTTGGCAATTAAAACGATTCAGGATTTGTCAGAGGAAATATATGATTCCTTTGGAAGTGTATTGAATGAACAGGTGTCAGAGATTGTAAGCAGAATTACGAATAATAAGTATTCGGAAGTCAAGATAGATGATCAATTAAGAGTAATGGTGAAGAGCGGAAGTTCGTTTATTAATATGGATTATTTAAGCATGGGAACGGTTGCTCAGATTTATTTGGCCTTACGCCTTTCGATTGCAAATGTCTTGATTAATGAGGAATTGCCGATTATTATGGATGATATTTTTGCTACATATGATTATCAGAGATTATATGAAACATTAAGCTGCTTAGGTGAATACTTGAATCGTCAGATTATTATCTTTACGACTAATCCTGGAGTTCAGGATATGTTTGGACAACTTGGAATCCAGAGTAATTATATTTCGTTGTAATATGGTAACTGTTCAGTACAGGACAAAACACTTGCTGCTTTGTGTAAACAATGAGCCAAGTAGACAAGCGTGCTTGCACGCAGTTGTCTCATTGGCGAATGTCCATCATCGAGCTGTCAAGCGAGATGTCCGTAAGAAAGTGATGCAAGTGTGAGCAAATCCCATCAGTGTAGCTGATTTTTATGGATTTGCGAATAGTAACTATGAAGGTACTGAATAGTTACGTAAGAGGTAGAAAAGAGGGAAAGAAATGGCTGATAACAAGAAGTCAACAAAACAAACCGCAAAAACGACAGAAGAGAAGAAACAAGAGATGACGTCAGAAGAAATAGCAGTTGCCAAGAAACGTAAGGCAAAACGTGATAAGAAAAGAAAACGTCGTAAGGTTCGTAGAATTATTACCACCTACCTATTGGTTATTTTCTTGATTGTTATTACGATTGGCGGATATGTTGCATATGAGAAGTTTGGTAAACAACTATTGCAGTATCAAAAAGATGCGCAAGAGATAGTGGGAAATTCTAATGAGAAGACATTTCGTCAGGATGAAACTTCCATTGTGTATGATGCAAAAGGAAAAGTGATTCGTGAAGTAAAGGGCGAAAAGCAGGTGTATTACAAAACGTATGATGAAATTCCAGCATACTTTGTGGAAGCGATGGTATCCGTTGAGGATAGAAGATTTTACGAGCATAATGGAGTCGATTATGAGGGTATTATGCGTGCGGCATATATTTTGTTTAAGAACAATGGTGCTATTACCCAGGGAGCGTCTACCATTACCCAGCAGCTTGCAAGAGGTATTTTCTTAACCAATGAAGTTAGCTACGAGCGTAAGTTTAAAGAAATCTTTATTGCATGGGAAATGGAGAAAAAATATACCAAGCAACAGATTTTGGAATATTATTTGAACACTATTTTCTTTGCGAATAGTTACTATGGAATTGGTGCTGCGGCAGAAGGCTATTTTGATAAAGATTTGGATCAGTTATCCGTATCAGAAGTGGCGTTTTTATGTGCCATTCCGAATAGTCCATCTTACTATGATCCTAGAAGAAATTATGACCACACAATTGAGCGTCGTGATAAGATTTTGAATGATATGCATGAACTTGGCTATATTAACGAGTTAGAGTTACAAATGGCGTTAGAGGAAGAGATTAAGTTGGCGCCGGTAGAGAAGGTTAGCCATGATTATGTAGAAACCTATACGAACTTCTGTGCAACAGAAGCACTGATGGAACAAGCCGGTTTTGAATTTAAGTATAAGTTTGATACCTACGAAGAACAGCAGAAATATAATAAAGCATATAGAGAGTTATATGATGAATATTATGCAAAGTTGTATACAGGTGGTTACCGCATTTATACTTCTATTGAACAGGATAAACAGAAGCTTTTACAGAAGACAGTAGATGAGACCTTAGTTATGGATGAAGAGAAAAATGAGGAAACAGGAATCTATAACCTTCAGGGTGCAGCAACCTGTATTGACAATTCTACCGGTAGAGTTGTGGCTATTGTAGGAGGTAGAACACAGGAAGAGATTGAAGGATATAGCTTAAATCGTGCATACCAGAGTGCAAGACAGCCGGGTAGTACCATTAAGCCAATTATTGTGTATACACCACAGCTTGAACGTGGTTATACCCCTGCAACACGAGTAGATGACTGTAAGCCGGAAGGCCCGGGAGCAGATAGAATGCCAAAGAATTCAGGTTCATATTCGGATATGACATCCTTGGCAGCAGCGGTTGCAGCTTCTAAAAATATTGTGGCATACCGTTTGTATGGACAACTAACACCACAGGTTGGTATTGAATATTTATTAAATATGAACTTTAACTACTTGACTTTCGAGGACCGTGAGAATATGGCAGCATGTCTGGGTGGTTTGACTTACGGTGCAACAACTGTAGAGATGGCATCAGGTTATGCAACCATTGAAAATGATGGAGAGTTCCGTAAGCCTACTTGTATTGTTGAGATTACAGACTCAGAAGGCAACGTGATTGTGTCGGACAAGATTAAGTCAAGACAGGTATATGAAATGAATGCAGCTCGTATGATGACCTCTATGTTAAAGGGTGTATTTACCGGTGGTACTGCAAGCGGATTGGGCATTCGTGGTATGTCATGTGCAGGTAAGACAGGTACAACTGACAACAATACGGATGGTTGGTTCTGTGGATTTACACCATATTATACAACCAGTGTATGGGTTGGATATGATACACCACAGTCTACAAGAGGATTATGGGGTTCCACTTATCCGGGTTCTATTTGGAGTAAATTCAATTCTCAGATACATGAGGGATTAACAGATATTGGATTCCCTGATTATGAATGGGTTCGTTCTACAAAAGATTGGAAGGATACACGTTCCAGCTCCGAAGATTCCGAAGACGAAAAGAAGAAAAAGAAGAAGAAAAAGGAAAAGAAAACTGAGAAGAAGACGGAAAGCGGAAAGAGAACAGAGGCAACAACGCAGGCACCGACAACACAGGCACCGACGGAAGCGCCAACGACACAGGCACCAACAGAGGCACCAACAACACAGGCACCAACAGAAGCGCCAACAACACAGGCGCCGACTGAGGCTCCGCCAACGCCGTAAGGGTAAATATATATTTGTATAATGCAACCAGAGGGGTACCTCTGGTTGTTTATATAATATAGCTTGTTACAAGCGACTATTTATCATATATAGAAGGAGGATTATACATGAAAGATAAGGTAGTGGATGTAAAAGAAAATAATAGTACAGATATTGTTTTCAAAGTGATACGATATGTTGTAATCGGTCTCTTTTTGTTAGTGACAGTTTTTAACAGTTTCTATTCTGTTAAAGAGACAGAAACAGCAGTCATTACGACATTTGGAAAAGCAAAAGTGGTGGACGGTAAGGGATTGAAATTCAAGATTCCTTATATTCAGAAAGTGATTAAGGTAGATACAACGGTAAGAGGTTTTTCGATTGGTTATTATGAAAATGAAGATGGAAGTACGTCAGATGTGAATGAAGAATCTATTATGATTACGTCTGATTATAATTTTGTAGATATTGATTTTTACATATCATATGAA
The DNA here is from genome assembly GCA_017395635.1 of Lachnospiraceae bacterium. Lineage (GTDB taxonomy): Bacteria > Bacillota > Clostridia > Lachnospirales > Lachnospiraceae > CAG-590. Next base: position 14,610 of record JAFQOE010000057.1, read on the forward strand.
ATTAAAGACCCAATTAGATTCCTATATCATTCAGACCGACCGGAATTGATTTTGAAGAACATAGCAATGGGAAGTATTCGTTCGGTTATGTCAGCTTATGCAGTCGATACGGCGTTGACAACGGGTAAGGCTGAAATTCAGAGTAATATTAAACAGATGATTATTGCAAGATTGGAAGAGGCTGATATCGGAATCAATTTGGTGGATGCTTCGATTCAGGATGTGGAGCCACCAACAGATGATATTAAGAGCGCATTTAAGGCAGTAGAAACCGCAAAACAGCAAAAGGAATCTGCAATTAATGAAGCAAATAAGTATCGTAATGAACAATTGCCGGCAGCAGAAGCTCAGGCGGATAAGATTTTGCAAGAGGCAGAAGCTACTAAGACAGCAAGAATTAATGAGGCAACCGGACAGGCTGCCAGATTCAATGCGGAGTATGAAGAGTATAAGAAGTATCCGTTGATTACAAAACGAAGAATGTTCTACGAGGCGATGGAGGATATTTTACCAAAGCTCAAAGTGATTATTGATGATGGCAGTGGTAATGTTCAGAAATATTATCCGATTGAATCCTTTGCCAATATGGGTTCATCAACAGGTAGTTCGTCAACAGATAGCTCTTCATCAAGCAAGAGTACTAAGACAGAGGAGGCAGCAAAATGAAAGAAGCAAAAAAATTAGTTTTATTATTTGTGTGTGTGATAGCTGCACTGATTGTATTTAATGCGATAACATTTACTACGAAAGAAAATGAATATGCGGTTGTAAAACAATTTGGTAAGATTGACAGAGTGATTGAGAATCCGGGATTAAGTGTTAAGATTCCATTTATACAGACAGTAAGCAAAATTCCAAAGAACCTTCAGTTTTATGATTTGCCACAGTCGGATGTTATTACATCTGATAAGAAAACCATGATTGTAGACGCATACATTATCTGGGAAGTAACAGACGCAACGAAATTTACCCAGTCGTTAAGTGCCAATACTTCTACAGCAGAGGGTCGTATTGATGTTATTACATACAATGCAATTAAGACTACGATTTCCAATATGACGCAGGAAGAGCTGATTGCCAGTCGAGATGACAGTATTGATATTGCAAATGCAGAAGCCAAATTGGAAGACGTAGAAATCAAGGATATTGAGTCTGATGATGCGAAAACAGGTAAAGTCAAAGTTATTGATTTATCAACAAAGTTGTTAGAACATGTTGGTACGCAGTGTGATCAGTACGGTATTGCAATTGACGATATTGAGATTAAAGTGTTGGATTTGCCGGAAGAGAATAAGACTGCAGTATATGAGCGAATGATTACAGAGCGTAATAATATTGCAGCTGCTTATACTGCTCAGGGACAGTCCGAGGCACAGATTATTAAGAATACAACGGATAAAGAGGTTTCTGTGTTGCTTTCTGAAGCCAATGCAAGTGCAGATGCAATTATTTCAGAGGGTGAAGCTGAGTATATGAGAATATTATCAGAAGCTTATAACGATCCGGAAAAAGCAGATTTTTATCTCTTTGTAAGATCCTTGGATACGGTAAAGATTTCTCTTGATAATGGACAGACTACATTGTTCTTAGATAAGAATTCTCCAATTGCACAAATCTTCCAGGGTGTAGAATAATTAATAAAGAAGAAGGTCCAAACTCAACTATGGGTTTGGACCTTCTTCTTTGTGCACCTGGCGACGCACGTTTCTATATATTAGAAATTCTCGCGAATTGTGTGATGTTCACGATATTCAGCAATACGATCGTTGATGCGGTCTGTTGGATCAATAATCTTTGAAATAGATGCATCATGATTCAAGTGGTCAATCAAAAGGGCAATGTATTTGCTCATGTCTGCACTGATATACCAGTCTCTTGAAAGTAACTCCGGAGTCTGGTAAGTAAGGTTGGTTGTAATAATCTTTTCGATGATTCCTTCTTCCTTTGCCTTGTCAAATACATCAAGACCGCTTGTGAATAAACCAAAGGTACACAAGCAATATACTCTCTTGGCCTTTCTGGCTTTCAACTGTTTTGCAACATCTAACATACTCTCACCGGAAGCAATCATGTCATCCATAATAATAACATCTTTGCCCTCTACAGAGTCACCTAAGAACTCATGAGCGACAATTGGATTACGTCCGTTGACGATTGTACTATAGTCACGTCTCTTGTAGAACATGCCTACATCAACACCTAAAATATTAGCAAAGTAGATAGCACGGTTCATAGCACCTTCATCCGGGCTGATTACCATCAAATGATCCTTAGAAAGCTGTAAATCATTCGTAGATGATAATAATGCTTTCAAGAATTGGTAAGTTGGACGAACGCTTTCAAATCCGTGAAGAGGAATTGCGTTCTGAACACGTGGGTCATGAGCGTCAAAAGTGATGATGTTAGAAACACCAAGGCTTACAAGCTCTTGTAAACAGAGAGCGCAGTCTAAAGACTCTCTACCACTTCTCTTGTGCTGACGGCTTTCATATAAAAATGGCATAATGACTGTAATCTTACGGGCTTTACCACCGCAGGCAGCGATAATACGCTTCAAATCTGCATAGTGATCATCTGGTGACATTGGACATTTCTTTCCGTAAAGAGAGTATTCGATGCTGTAGTTGGTTACATCTACTAAAATATAAAGGTCTTTACCACGTACAGATTCTAATAATTCTCCCTTTGCTTCACCGGAACCGAATCGTGGGCAGTTAGATGTTACTAAGTAAGAATCTTTTTCATAACCGTTGAAAACCATAGTAGTTTTCTCAGCATGATTTCTTCTTGTTCTCCATTTGGAAAGGTATGCATCTACACGCTCACCTAAAGAAGTGCAGCTTTGTAAAGCTATGATTCCTAATTCACCCACTGGAATGGTTGTTAATAAATTACTGTCGTTTGGCATGATTTTTCCTCCGTTAAATGCTTTGCATTATATTTATATCAATTCAGAGATGTACCCTGAATGGTTATCGTAATCCTTGCATCTGTCTTCGTTTTTTGGCGAGACGAACATTTTCACCATAGAAAGAAAAGGCTGTATATCCTGCAAAAATGCGGGTTGAGATGCGGTCCGTATAGGTTTCTGTCAAATCGTGTAATTTCAGATTGGTTGAAATGACAGTGGACTTGTTTGCCCTCATTCTAGTGTTTAATATATCATAAAGTTGGGAAATTACAAAGGAATTTGTAAATTCTGTTCCAAGATCATCAATAATTAGCAAATCGCAACTATATAGGTAATTATATATTTCTTTACTGTGAGGATTCTGGCCCTTTTTCATAATGACATCTCCGCATATATCTTCAAAGAGATGAATGGCAGATTGATATAACACAGTGTGATGGGTGTCCATCAATGCCTTGGCGATACAACTTGATAAAAATGTTTTACCAACACCAGTCTCACCATAGAATAAGAGATTACCCCCCTGTTTGTCAAATGTTTCTACAAAAGATTTTGTTTTATTAAGAATATTGCTCATATTCTCATATGGAGTGTATGGGTGTTCGCCATATTTTTCCTTTGAGTAATAGTTTAAATCAAAGGTGTCAAAATTTTCTGTTTCTAACAAATTCTCCATTGTGGATTCTTTATACAATAAAGAAATCCATGCCTGTTTGAAACAAGGACAGTAGTCACTTCCGATACGACCGGTATCCTTACAGATTGGACAGGTATAGATGGGCTGAAGGTAATCTTTAGCAAAACCATGTTCTTTTAACAAATCAGCTTTTTCTGCAATGAAAGCATGATTTTGTTCCTTTGCGCTGTCTGTGTTGTCAGATTGTCCACGAAGCTTTGCTCTTACTGCATCAATCGAAGAGGTTGCTAGTTGCTGATCAATTTCACGGATACGTGGAATGGCAGCATATACTTCATCTTTTCGTTGTTGCTCTAATGCACGATTTTCAATTTGGTTGGTATAATACGTGCTCATAAGCTCGTCGTATTGTGCGTCTGTAAATGCCATGATTACTGATTGGCCTCCTGTAAAAATAATGCTTCAAATTCGTCCGCAATTTCTTTGCTGGTAGAATTTTGATAATTGCTATATCGTGTTGTAGAAACTTTGTTGGAAGTAGTTTTTTTCTTTTTATCCTCTTCCCATTTTTTATCTAATGCTTCAATATCAGAGAGCTTTCGTACATTTTGCTTATACCAGCTTTCCAATATACCGTTTACGTAGTTAAAGTTAGCAGAGTGCGGTTTGGCGGCAATGGCACGCTTACAGGCTTCCATAATGATATTCTTGTTGAAAGCGTAGGTGTTATACCATGTGTCGATAAATGCAGTCTCTGTCGGAGTAGGAACCCTGCGCGGAATTCCTAACTGTTTCAATACGGCAACATAGATGGAATTGTAATTCTTAGAGGCAAGCTTTGCATCCTCAACCTGTGTAATACCGTTCTTGTACCATTCAATGGCGACAGCTTCTATGTAGCGACAGCTCTTCTTTCCAATGGAAACACAGTATTCAACCAGGTATTCCAAAAGGTCCGGATGGAAAGAGAGTTCTTCATATATGTAAAGTAAAGTATTAATATCGGTTTGTGTTAAAGGTTTTCCAAAATAGATTTCCGTCTGATATAACAGATTTCCAAAATCTTCATCTTCCTGCTTAGACTCGATAAAGGAAGCCTTGTAAGAAACCTTTTTTGGAATGGTAGATGATTGTTTGATAGCCATCATTTCTTTGTCATCTTCAGTTGTCTTATTTGCGGATAAATCTTCATTTGTCCCCAAAGACTTTGCTGTATTGCTTCCGGTTGGCTTAGATGTGGTAGCCATTTCATTGATGACGGCAATTTCATTATTCTCTGCATCATCCTCGGTCATACCTAACATGGATAAAAGAGAAGAACTCTTTGTAGTGGTAGACTTAGGGGTTAATGGAAGCATAGTAATTCCGGTTAACACCTTGTCCTGTGTATATTCTAACTGTAATACACCTTCCTTAATCCAGTAACGAATTGCACGGCATATATCTTTTTCTGTAGAATTAAAATGGTCTGCAATATCTGCAACGGTTATAGCACGACCACTGTTTAACAATCTTACCAAATAAAGATATACCTTCACAAATTCACCATTTACATTTGTCATATAATAATCGATAAAGAAGTTCGAAACAGCTGAATAGGTTTCGTGATTTTGTGTTGTAATTGTAATGGTTTCCACCTGTTTTTCCCTCCTTTTCTATCTTCAAAAACGCGATTGTTTTTGGATTATAGCACAGTGTTTTTAAAAAGAAAACGGAACATCTGTTCCTTGTTCGGTGTGGACAAAAAATGTGGAAAATGTGGAAAATGTGGAGAAGTGGTAGACATAATTTGAGTGTTTAATTGTAAGTAGAAAGAAATACCAATAAACTGCATAGGATAATAATAATGAGTCTGTGTATTATGTAAATAAAAATATCCACAATCTATCCTTGTCAAGAGAGAAAGGATAGATTGTGGATAATGTGTATAACTACTGTCCAAGTAGCTCTTCGCCAATTAAATAAACGTCTCCGGCGCCCATAGTTATCAACAAATCATTTTTTTTGCAATTTTTTAATAAATAATTTTCAACTGATTCAAAGGAACTGAAATATCTTGCATCTGTCCCTAATTCTTTGATACGTGAAGCCAAATCTTTGGAGTGAACCAGACCTGTATCCGGTTCTCTTGCTGCGTAGATATCTACGAGAATAACGTGGTCATATCCTTTGAGTGCGTCTGCAAATTCCTCGAACAGTGCCTTGGTGCGAGTATATGTATGAGGTTGGAATACAACCCATAACTCGTTGTGAGGAGTGTGAGTGGCTGTTGTAAGAGTTGCCTTAATCTCTGTTGGGTGATGCGCATAATCATCAATGACAGTTACATTGCCAAGTGTACCCTTTAATTCGAATCTTCTGTGTGCAGCACCGAAACAGGAAAGTCCTGCTAGTGCAAATTCTCTATCAAGACCTAATAGGTCTGCCACTGCGATAACAGCTAAAGAGTTGGCTACATTATGTGTTCCGCCAATGTTTAAGTGAACCGTTTCCTGTGCAACACCATTGACCATTAAGGTATAGTTCATATGTCCTTTGGCATCGGCCTCGATATTGGAAGGATAATATTGGTTGTTTGATTCTAAACCAAATGTCACAATGTTACAGGTTAGGTCGTTGGTAACCTGTGGAAGACATTCCATATCACCGTTTACTACTAAGGTTCCGTTGTCCGGAAGGTTCTTTGCAAAGGTGTGGAAGCTTTCAATGATTTCTTCGATACCGCTGAAGAAATCCAAATGATCGGCATCAACATTTAGAATAATACTTATATAAGGAAAAAATGAGTGGAAGCTGTTTGTGTATTCGCATGCCTCTGTAACGAAATAATCCGATTGTCCGACACGAATGTTTCCTCCGATTGAATCTAAAATTCCACCTACAGAAACGGTTGGATCCACATCTGCCTCTAAGAATACCTGGCTAAGCATGGATGTGGTTGTTGTCTTGCCGTGCGTTCCGGATACGGCCACAGAATACTTGTAGTTATTCATAATCTGACCAAGAAGCTGCGCTCTTGTAAGCATTGGAATGTTCTTTTCTACGCAGGCAGCATACTCCGGATTGTCTGCATGAACGGCTGCGGTATATACAACTAAATCGATATCATCTGTGATGTTCTCTGCACATTGTCCGATGTTTACAATGGCGCCCATTTCCATTAGGTTATCCACGATATCGGAACCCTTAGCGTCTGAGCCACTAATCTGAAAATCTTCTTTTAACAAGATTTCTGCTAATCCACTCATACTGATACCACCGATTCCGATGAAATGAACATGAATAGGTTTCTTAAAATCAATCTGATACATAGAAAATCCCTCTTTCTTAATTATAAGTATTAACGTAACTGTTCAGATTATAATATATGCAGGAGGGATTTACAAGGAGAGAATCAGATTGGGAATATGTTGTATGTTTGTACATTTTTTCGGGTTTTACTTGACTTTTTCTCTCACTTCTGTTAATCTTGAGTCTGCGACGTAAGTCGAGGCTTTTTTTTTGTGTGCAATTTTAACGCTTGGACATACGAAAAAGTCATACAATTTAAGATGGAGGTGGAAGTTGTGCGAGTTAAAATCACATTGGCATGTACAGACTGTAAACAGCGTAATTACAATCTGACAAAGGACAAGAGAGTCCACACAGAGCGTATGGAAACAAAGAAGTATTGTCGTTTCTGTAAGGCACATACCTTACACAAAGAGACTAAATAAGACTACGGAGGTGATTTAGAATGGCAAAGGAAAAAGATGAAGCTTTTAAGAGAAGCTACTTTACCGAGCTTAAGGGTGAGTTCCGTAAAATTATTTGGCCTGACAAGAAACTTCTTGGAAAACAGTCTGTCGCAGTTATCATTGCTGCAATCGTAATCGGTTGTATCATTGCAGCATTAGACTGGATTATGCAGATTGGTCTTTCATTCATTATCGGTTAAGGGGTGAGCTTATGGCAGAAGTAGAGAAAAACAACGAAGCCAGATGGTATGTCGCTCATACTTATTCCGGATATGAAAATAAGGTTAAGACTGACCTTGAGAAGACAATTGAGAACAGAAAATTAGAAGATCAGATTTTCGAAGTATTAGTTCCTCTACAAAATGTTGTGGAATTAAAGAACGGTACAAAGAAGCAAGTTTCTAAGAAAATGTTTCCTGGCTATGTGTTAGTAAACATGATTATGAATGATACTACATGGTATGTCGTTCGTAACACAAGAGGTGTTACAGGTTTCGTTGGTCCAGGATCCAAACCGGTACCTCTTACAGAGTCAGAGATGAAGAATCTTGGTATCAGAGTTCCTGAGATGGAAATTGATGTTGAACTTGGTGATATGGTTAAGGTTGTAGCAGGTGCCTGGGAAGGTACAGTTGGAACTATTACCGATATCAATACAGGTAAACAGGCAGTTACGATTGAAGTAGATATCTTTGGTCGTGCAACATCTGTGGAAATTAGTTTTATGGATGTTACCAAATTGGATTAATCTGAAAAGATTAAGAAGAACACATTTCGAAATGATGGATCATTTTGAAGTGAAAGCAATTATGTAAATGGATGACATGAATTATAATCGTAAGTGTCATGCAACAAAGTGGGAGGGCAAGTCCCGATTGACCACATGAATTAGGAGGAAAAACGATTATGGCTAAAAAAGTTGAAGGTTATATTAAATTACAGATTCCTGCAGGAAAGGCAACTCCTGCACCACCGGTTGGTCCTGCTTTAGGTCAGCACGGTGTTAACATCGTTGAATTTACAAAGCAGTTCAATGCTAGAACAGCTGATCAGGACGGAATGATTATTCCGGTTGTTATCACTGTTTATGCTGATAGAAGTTTCAGTTTCGTTACTAAGACTCCACCAGCTGCAGTTTTATTAAAGAAAGCATGTAAGCTTGATAAGGCTTCTGCTGTTCCTAATAAGACAAAGGTTGCTAAGATTTCTAAAGCTGAGGTTCAGAAAATCGCAGAGCTTAAGATGCCAGACTTAAATGCAGGTAGCCTTGATGCAGCAATTAGCATGATTGCCGGAACAGCTCGTTCAATGGGAATCGTTGTTGAGGATTAATAATACAGTTAATACGGTGGGAGGGTCGCTCCCGATAATACCACAGGAGGTTTTAAGAAATGAAAAAAGGTAAAAGATATGTTGAAGCTGCAAAGCTTGTAGACAAGACACAGGTTTATGATATTCCAGAAGCAGTTGCATTAGTAAAGAAGACATCAACTGCTAAGTTTGATGAGACAGTAGAAGCACATTTAAGAATGGGTCTTGATGGACGTCATGCTGATCAGCAGATTCGTGGTGCTGTAGTTCTTCCACACGGAACAGGTAAGACTGTTAAGGTTTTAGTTTTCGCTAAGGGAGATAAGGTTGATGAAGCTTTAGCTGCAGGTGCAGATCATGTTGGTGGCGAGGAGTTAATTCCAAAGATCCAGAACGATGGATGGTTAGACTTCGACGTTGTAGTTGCAACTCCAGATATGATGGGTGTTGTTGGTCGTTTAGGTCGTGTACTTGGACCAAAGGGCTTAATGCCAAACCCAAAGGCTGGTACTGTAACTCCAGACGTAACTAAGGCTGTTGCTGATATCAAAGCTGGTAAGATTGAATACAGACTTGACAAGAACAACATCGTACACGTGCCAGTTGGAAAGGTTTCTTTCTCAGAGGAACAGTTAGCAGACAACTTCCAAGCGTTAATAGATGAAATTATCAAAGTTAAGCCAGCTGCTGCTAAGGGTCAGTATATGAAGAGTGTTACACTTTCATCTACAATGGGTCCTGGTGTTAAGATTAACACAGCTAAGTTTATCTAATAGCAGAAGGTTTGACGATTCGAAAGAATATAAGGACGTGATTAAGGCGGAGATTCCGAAAGGAATTTCCGTCTTTTTTATATGCGTGCTTGCGGATTAATAATATGTTTGTTATAATTCCATGGTAAACTTATAATATAGATTTAAAGGTCAAGGAGTGAAAAACATGAGTATTCGAATTGGTATTTTAGGTTATGGTAATCTTGGACGTGGTGTAGAATGTGCGATTAAGCAGAATCCGGATATGGAGTTAGTAGCAGTATTTACACGTAGAACGCCGGAAACAGTTTCGATTTTGACAAAAGAAGCAGTCGTTTGCAATATTGCAGATGTTGAGAATTGGAAAGACAAGATTGATGTTATGATTCTTTGTGGCGGTAGTGCAACGGATTTGCCAGAGCAGACCCCTAAGTATGCACAGTACTTCAATGTAGTGGATAGCTTTGATACCCATGCTAGAATTCCTGAGCATTATGAGAATGTAGATAAAGTTGCCAGTGCCAATGGTACAGTAGGTATTATTTCTGTAGGTTGGGATCCGGGAATGTTCTCTTTGAACAGAATGTATGCAGGTGCAATCCTTCCATCTGGTAAGGATTACACATTCTGGGGTAAAGGTGTAAGTCAGGGTCACTCGGATGCAATCCGTCGTGTAGAAGGTGTTAAGAATGGTAAGCAGTATACCATTCCGGTAGAAGCAGCATTAGATTCTGTAAGAAATGGAGAGAATCCGGAGCTTACAACAAGACAGAAGCATACAAGAGAGTGTTTTGTTGTATTAGAGGAAGGTGCAGATGCTGCTAAGGTTGAGGCAGAGATTAAGAATATGCCAAACTACTTTGCAGATTATGATACAACGGTTCATTTTATCAGTGAGGAAGAATTGATTGCAAATCATAGTGGAATTCCACATGGTGGCTTTGTAATTCGTTCCGGTAAGACTGGTTGGGAAGAAGAGAACAGTCATGTTATCGAGTATAGCTTGAAATTGGATTCCAATCCGGAATTTACTGCAAGTGTTATTACTGCTTATGCCAGAGCTGCATATAAGCTTTCTCAGGAAGGTCAGTGTGGTTGTAAGACGGTATTTGATGTTGCACCGGCTTATCTTAGTGCAAAGAGTGGAGCAGAGCTTAGAAAAGAGTTGTTGTAATATAGAATAATAGTAACTATGAAGGTACTAAATAGTTACGAATAATTGAAAAGAGAATATTTCTTTGTAATAAAATGGACACGAGGTTTTCGTGTCCATTCTTTCTTTTATATTATACTCTATAACCTACTCCACATCAGATGTACAGTGCATGCATTTTACTGCATCAATAGGAATTTCCGCTTTACAGTATGGGCATGTTTTGGTTGTTGGTTCAGCCTCTTCTTCTTTTTTACCAAGTGTCATAGCCTTGTTGATTGCCTTTACCATACAGAACAGAACAAATGCAAGGATGATAAAGTTGATTACAGAAGAAAGAAATGCTGTTCCGTAACCGGTAACCTGTGACCAGGTATATAGTTTGAAACTTGTACCACCTGTAACCCAGAATAAAAACGGATTGATAACATTTTCTGTGAAAGAAGTAACAATTCCTGTAAATGCACCTCCGATAATAACACCGACTGCCATGTCCATTACGTTACCTTTGAGGGCAAAGGCTTTAAAATCTTCTGAAAATTTCTTCATGTGTGAAATCTCCTTTGTATGTTGTATTATGTATATCATAATAAATTATCGGTATTTTCTGAAATGAAAATTATACATAGTTGCAATTTATTTATCCTAGTGTGAAATTCATATTGTGGGAGGTCGAAAAAAATGATATAACAAGAGATGTGATATGCATAATGCGTTTCATGATAAATTATGGAATATGGGAGAAAATGATAATGGGCTTACAGCTAAAAGGAGAATCAAACAATACAGAGAACAAAAGAAATAATGAACAGAATAATCCATGGGATGTGCCGGGACAAAGGGCTGTTTTAGATATAGAAGAACCGAAAGTAATCTATAATACTTCTATGGCAGAAACACAAGCAAAGCAAAAGGGTAATGGAGAGATTGTAGGAACAATAATTAAGATAATTATTATTTTTATGATCTGCGGTTTGGTGGTTTTTGCGGGTAAGAAATTGGCTTCTGTGCTTGTACCGGAAGGGCAAGATATCACTACAATGTTAACTTGGAAGGAAAATGAGATTTCTACAAGTTTGGAGGAGGTATTTGTGGATAATCCGGGATGGACTACTAATGTATATCATTATTCGAAAGGAAACATTGCTGTCAAAGGAGCTGAGGATATAGGTGTTGTATATATTGATGGTAGACAGATAGGTGTGCATATTGCCAGCAAGAAATATACCATTTTTGGTGTTCAGGTAGGAGATGGCGAAAAACATATGTATGATAATACGACATATCCATTTGATTCATTTATATCAATTGTAGATACAATTAATGGTGGGCGATCTACACTTTATATTTATTATAATAATAGTAGGAATGATTGTATTTTTTTCAAAATTAACAGTAGCACTAATAGAATAGAAAGTATGACATATTATTCGGATTTTAGAAAAGTTACAGAGAAACTGGATACATTTTAGGTGATAGGAGGAGAATTGTATGGAACCGGTTAAGAGATTGAATAGGGAACTTCGTGCACAAGGAACAGTGATAGGACTTTACAAAGACACAGTGGAAGTAAATGGTCATATAGCAGAGTGGGATTATATCCATCATGATGGAGCTGCGGCTGTGGTAGCAGTTAATGAAGATGGAAAGTTGATGATGGTGCGTCAGTATCGCAATGCATTAGATCGTTTTACGTTAGAACTTCCGGCCGGTAAGCTGGATGAACCGGATGAACCAACCTTGGAATGTGCGAAGAGGGAGTTGGAAGAAGAGACCGGTTATAAGAGCGATAATTTTGAATATCTTCTTACGGTGAATACAACTGTTGCATTCTGTAATGAAAAGATTGATATTTATCTTGCAAGGGATTTGGTAAAGAGCGAGCAGAACTTGGACGAGGATGAAGAAATTAATGTAGAACTGTGGGATGTTCAAGATTTGAAACAGATGATATATGAGGGAAAGATTACGGATGGAAAAACTGTTGCGGCTATTATGACCTATGCTGCAAAATACCAGATTTAATAGAGTAGATAAGAGGATTAACATTGGAAAATTCATATCGTTTTTTTGAAAATAGAGAATGTCAGTACTACCCCTGTCATCAAGATATAGACACTATCAATTGTTTGTTTTGCTACTGTCCATTGTATAATATGGAACGATGTTTGGGCAATTCACAGAATGTAGTGATAAATGGACGAAATGTGAGAGATTGTAAGAATTGTAGCTTTCCGCATCAGCCGGAGAACTATGATAAGATTATGGACTGTTTGTAACTGTGAGGGTGCTGAGGAGTTATGAAACTTTGAAAAAAGATAGGTATCATATTGATAGCCTATCTTTTTTAGAATTCTTTGTTAAATGTTTCATTTAACTTAATTGATAAATAGAAAATATAACAATACAATAATACCGAGTACGATTCGATACCAGCCAAAAACCTTAAAGTCATGCTTCTTGATATATCCCATTAAGAACTTGATTGCAAGAATGGATACACCGAATGCAACTAGCATGCCGACAATTAATACCCCAAGTTCGGTGCCTGTAAAGGAAAGTCCGAATTTTAATAGTTTCAAAAGACTTGCACCAAACATAACCGGAATCGCAAGGAAAAATGTAAATTCTGCTGCAAGTTCTCTTGATGTTCCGATTAAGATTCCGCCGATGATGGTGGAGCCTGAACGGGATGTACCAGGAATTAAAGAAAGAACCTGAAACACACCGATTAAAAATGCATCTTTAAAAGTTAGGCTTTCTAATGATTCGATACGTGGAGTACGCTTTTTGTTATAATTCTCGATTACAATAAAAACAACACCATAAAGGATTAATGCAAGAGAAACTACTGTTGCATTGTGAAGATGTTCTTCCATCCAATCGTCTAATGGAAGACCGACAATCATTGCCGGAACACAGGCTAATACAATTTTGAACCACAATACAATTTTATCCATATAACAGTAGTTGTTGCAGAATGTCTGTACCATTTTCATACTATTATTGGTTGGTTCTTTTTTGAACCAATTGGAACCGGTTGCTGTTTTCTTGGTGTGGAAAGGCCATAGTTTTTCCCAGTATAGAACTACGACTGCAAGAATCGCACCTAACTGGATGACAACGTTGAACATTTCCATAAATGCTTCACTTTGATGGAGTTTTACAAATTCGTCCACAAGAATCAGATGACCTGTACTACTGATAGGAAGCCATTCGGTAATTCCTTCTACGATTCCTAATAAGATTACTTTTAACCATTCTAATATATTCATGATAGAACCCTCCTTCTATATTTTGTTCATAAAGTATATTTAAGTAATTGTGAAACTCACAAAAATCGTCGTTGACTTGTGTAAGTTTGGTAATTGACTATAAAGTATATTCAAGAAAATGAGATATATTAATATAGAATCAATATCTGTGATATTTCATTGAATATACACTGCTACATTATCCCACTTTTTAGTGTAAAGGGCAAGATATTTAATTCATTGATAAAGTGCTTGGTTCTGAAAAGTTACATTTTATCTAAACCGTTTGTGGTACCATGACAGATTCTGTCACAATTTTCATTTTAAAATAATATAAAGAAATATGGAGGGTGATTTGATTGAGCAGTAATGTGAAATTAAAGGATTATTTTCCAATGTTGAGAACGAGAGAAAAAATCCTTGTGGATATCAAGAACAGGAAAGAGCTTAGAGAAATTTATAGTCATTGGAAAGATTATGAACAGGAGAATGGCAGTATTGCTAATGTGGAAATACAAAAAATTGGATATATGTTTCCGGGAGAGCGTGCTGCCTGCTATTCTGCAGATTTACTATTGCGACAATATAGAAGACTTCGTGACAAAAAGAAAAAGAAGTTTACATATAAGGATATTAAGCCGGTGTATGTTGTGGTGTTGTTCGAAAAAAGTCCGGAAGAATTTGGACAATTTACAAGTGATTATATTCATTATGTGAAACCACAATCTAACACAGGAATCCGAGTAAATTTATTGCAGGAATACTACTTTGTATCTCTTGACAACTTTAAGGAAAAAATGCAAAATGAGGGTATAACTAATAAACTGGAAGCATGGTTGACGTTTTTGTGTACAGATGACCCGGAAGATATAGTAAAGTTGATTCTTAAATATCCGGAATTTAAATCATTATATGAAGATGCGTACCAGCTTTGTCTGAATGTTGAGAAGGTGATGGGGATGTTTTCGCAGGAATTGAGAATGTTAGATGTGAATACGACACAATTCATGATTGATACGATGCAGGAGAAGATGGAAAAACTGCAGGAGAAAGAGGCAGAGTTGCGCGATCTGTTAGAAGAGAAAAATCGAGAAAAAACAAAGTTGCAAGGAGTGTTGGATGACTTGCAGACAAAGCTAGCAGAACAAGACGAAGAGAAAACGGAGTTGCAAGGGAAATGTAATGAACAGGCAGATTTGATTCTGCAACTACAGACAAAGTTACAAGAAGCAGGCATTGAATAGTGTATTGAAATAAGGCAGATAGTGTTTGCTATCTGCCTTTGTTTTAGATTTTGGATTCTGTTTGGGATGCGTTGGTAGGATTTTCTTCCGTTGTTGTATCCGTTGTAGAAGGAATTGGAACCAATACCGATAATAAAAATAGGATAATGATAACCACTAGCGAACCGATAACAACTGTTTTGGTGTTAGCCTTGCTAATATCAGGATATCCGGTTTTGGCAATTTTCTTTTCAATAGACTCGATAGTATCTTCTGTTTCGGTTGTGTCAAAGTTTTGTTCGCTTTCTGGTCTCATGTAGTCCTCCAAAATTAGCATGTTTAGTGCATGTCATCCGTATCGTCCATGTCGTTCGCATCATCAAAGGAATGCTCCATGAATTCACGGTTGGTAACCTTTTTAGCCATTCTCTGTTCTTCGATTAACTGGGATAACTGTTCTTTTACATCCTTTGGTTTCTTAATACTTACGATATCAAAATCACCCATAGTCTTGTCAGCGGAACAGCAGTGAATGGTTCCTACTCGGAAGATTCTCTGCCAAAAGCTTCTTCTAAGAGATACATCCATGATACGGTAAAGACGAACCTCATCTTCCACCTTGTTCAAAAATCCCGTTTCAATAAACAATCTTTCTTCATTCAAAGCATACTTGGTAAAAGAAAGTGGTAATCCCAAAAAAGTACGTTTCTTATCACTCCATAAATATTCCATGGTAAAATCCTCCTAAAATAATAGAATGCCTTCTTGCTATATGCTATTTTATCAGATTTTTCGGATTTGTAAATTGTTGAATATTCAATACTCGTCCAAAATATTCCAGTAATAGAAAGGTTGCGCCTTAATTCATTTAAGGTTATAATAAATGATATATGATTGTTTAGTGTTGAATAATTATAACGATGAAGATACTCAACAGTTACAATAAAACCTCTATGGATAGTGAATAATATTAGTAACTTAGAGGGAGTTCATACTCCCTCTTTTGTTATGTGATTAGGAATGATATAAGGAGAAGATAAAATGCGAAAATTCAAAGGATTTCTTACATGGGCATTGGTTGCAAGTATGCTGTGCAGTTCCTTTGTTCCATTACAATATGCAAAGGCGAATACCATATCTGGTGCGACTACAGAAACGGAGAATGACACAACGGAAGAAATTACAGAAAACAATAATATTACAACAGAGGATTCTACAGAAAATGATACAACACAAGAGTCAGAACCAGCTTTGTCGGATTCTGAAAAAGTGGTATCACAACTTTCACCGATTACTGCTAAGGTTATTGTGATTGATCCGGGACATTGTAACACACATTCCGGTGCTTATGGCAATAGATTAAGAGAAGAGGTTGTTGCATTAGATATTTCAAAAGCGTGTGTGAACAATTTGAAAAAGTATGGAGATGTGACCGTTTATATGACCCGTGAAGATGGTTCCTGTTGTAGAGAGTTGGAATTGGGAGATTGTCTGATAGCCAGAAATAATTATGCTAAAGTTTTAGATGCAGACTTTTTAATTAGTATGCATTTAAATGCCGGGCGTACAAAAGGAGCCAATGTACTGACTGCATATCAGTCCGGATATCATGATGAGATTCGCGTGGAAACGCAGAAATTTGGTAAGATTGCTCTTAAGGAGCTGAAAGCGTTGGGGATTGCAAATCGTGGATTGTTGCTTCGCAAATCAGAGAACGGAACTCGTTATCCTGATGGATCGCTGGCGGATTATTATTCTATTGTCCGCAATGGTGTAAAGCAACAGATTCCCAGTGTAATTATTGAGCATGGATACATAAGTAGTTCTTCCGACGTGTCAAAATTTTTTAGCACATCTGCTAAACGAAAGAAAGTAGGTAAGGCAGACGCAAAAGCGATTATATCTTATTATGCTTTCAAGCAGTCTGTTATTGAGGGTGATTTCGAGAAAATTGATGGTAGTGTGTATTATGTAAATTCTAAAGGCAAAAAGGTGACCGGTTGGGTGAAGGTTGACGAGAAATGGTATTACCTTGATGAAAGAACAGGTAAACTTAGAACCGGATTTTTGGAATACGATGGTGAATTGGTATATCTGGCACCGGTAACCGGCGAGATGGTAATTGGCTGGTTTGGTGTTGGAAGTGCGTCCTATCTTGCAAAAGGGAATGGTGCCGTAGTTCGTAATCAGACTCATACGGATGGTATTTACACCTATTTGTTTGATGCAACCGGTAAGCAGTTGAAGAAGGGGTTCCACACGATGAATGATGCAACCTACTATGTAGATAAGAAAAACAGAGTTGCTTCTGGCGTTGTGAAGGTGAATGGAAAGTATTATGGATTTGACACTGAGACAAAGCAGATGTTATATGGCTACCAAAAAGTAAGTGGAAAGTATTATTACTTTGATGAGACTACCGGTATAGCTGCAACTAAGCAGATGCTTAATATAGATGGCAAAAACTATTATTTTGGTAAGAAGGGGGCAAGAGCCACCGGTTGGGTAAAAATATCAGGAAGCAAATATTACTTTAATAAAAATGGTGCAATGGTCACAGGTTGGAAGAAAATAAGTGGCAAATACTATTACTTTAGTAAATCCACAGGAAAGATGCAAAAGAGTAAATGGATTGGAATGTATTATGTAAATTCTAAGGGCGTTCGTACGAAAAAACGCTAATTCTCAATACCGTAAGCAGGCACTTGTGAAAATTGGTATTTTTTGGTAAAATGTACTAAGTGCGTGGGTATTCTACGCAAAAGATATGGATATTTATCCTAATGTTTACAAGGAGGAAAGTAAGGAATGACTAGAAAGTTAGATTTTGATAAAGAGGCATTCAAAAAAGAAGTTGTGAATAATGTCAAAGCTCTTTATCGTAAGACGATTGACGATGCAACTCAGCAACAGGTATTCCAGGCAGTGTCTTATGCAATCAAAGATACTATCATTGATCAGTGGATTGCGACTCATAAGGAGTATGAGAAGAAGAACGCTAAGACAGTTTACTATTTGTCAATGGAGTTCTTAATGGGTAGGGCATTAGGTAATAATTTAATTAATCTTACCTGCTACAAAGAAGTAAAAGAAGCATTAGATGAATTAGGTTTCGATTTGAATGTGATTGAGGATCAGGAGCCGGATGCAGCGTTAGGTAATGGTGGTTTGGGACGTCTTGCAGCATGTTTCCTTGATTCGTTGGCAACATTGGGATATCCTGCGTATGGTTGTGGTATTCGTTATCGTTATGGTATGTTTCGTCAGAAAATTAAGGATGGTTATCAGATTGAGAAACCGGATGATTGGTTAAGAGATGGTAATCCATTTGAGGTACGTCGTTCAGAGTATGCTTGCGAAGTTAAATTTGGTGGTAATGTTAAGGTAGAACACAAAGATGGACGTAATCGTTATGTTCAAGAGAATTATTCTTCTATCCGTGCAGTACCATATGATGTACCGGTTATCGGATATGGTAATAACGTAGTGAATACATTAAGAATATGGGATGCAGAAGCAACTCAGAACTTCAATCTGGATTCATTTGATAAAGGTGAGTATCATAAGGCTGTTGAGGAGGAGAATCTTGCAAGAACAATCGTTGAGGTACTTTATCCAAATGATAATCACTATGCAGGTAAGGAGTTAAGATTAAAACAGCAGTATTTCTTCGTTTCAGCTTCTATCCAGACAGCACTTAATAAGTTCAAAGAGGCTAATGAGGACTTACATGATCTTCCTAAGAAGGTTGCGTTTCAGTTGAATGATACACATCCTACTGTAACGGTGGCAGAACTTATGAGAATTCTGGTTGATGAAGAAGGCATGGAATGGGATGATGCATGGGACATTACATGTAAGACATGTGCATATACAAACCATACAATTATGGCTGAAGCCCTTGAGAAGTGGCCAATTGAGTTATTCTCAAGATTGTTACCTCGTGTATACCAGATTATTGAAGAGATTGACAGAAGATATGTCAACATGATTCGTGAGAAGTATCCAAATAATCCGGAGAAGGTTAAGAGCATGGCTATCCTTTACGATGGTCAGGTTAAGATGGCACATCTTGCGATTGCAGGTTCTTATTCTGTTAACGGTGTTGCTCAGCTTCATACAGAGATTCTTAAGAAAAGAGAGCTTAAGGATTTTTATGAGATGCGTCCGGAACAGTTTAATAATAAGACGAATGGTATTACACAAAGACGTTTCTTGTTGCATGGTAACCCATTATTGGCTGACTGGATTACATCTAAGATTGGCGATGATTGGATTACAAACCTTCCACATTTGGCTAAGCTCAAAGTATATGTAGAGGATGAGAAGTGTCAGCAGGAGTTCATGAACATTAAGTACCAGAATAAGGTACGTCTTGCGGCTTATATCAAAGAGCATAATGGTGTGGACGTTGATCCGCGTTCTATCTTTGATGTACAGGTTAAGAGATTGCATGAATATAAGAGACAGTTGCTTAATATTCTACATGTTATGTATTTGTATAGCGAAATCAAAGAACATCCGGAAATGGATATTGTTCCTCACACATTTATTTTTGGTGCTAAGGCAGCAGCAGGTTATAGAAGAGCGAAATTGACAATCAAGTTAATTAACTCAGTTGCAGATGTAATCAACAATGATGAGTCAATCGATGGAAAGATTAAGGTTGTATTTATTGAGAACTATCGCGTATCCAATGCAGAGCTTATTTTTGCAGCAGCGGATGTATCAGAGCAGATTTCGACAGCTTCTCGTGAGGCTTCCGGTACAGGTAACATGAAGTTTATGCTAAATGGTGCTCCGACACTTGGCACTATGGATGGTGCGAATGTTGAGATTGTTGAAGAAGTTGGTGCAGATAATGCATTTATTTTCGGTTTATCAGCAGAGGAAGTTATGGCTTACGAGAGAGATAAGAATTATTATCCGGCTGATATTTTCAATAGCAATGCGAATGTGCGTAAGGTGTTAACACAGTTGATTAATGGTACATTCCATGATGATACAGAACTTTTCAGAGATTTGTATGATTCCTTAATTAGAGAAGATGCATATTTTACTTTGAAGGATTTTGATTCTTACTGTGAAGCTCATAGAAAGGTGGATGCTGCTTATAGAGATGAGAAGGGTTGGGCTAAGATGGCAATGCTTAACACAGCATGTTCCGGCAAATTCTCTTCTGATCGTACAATTGAGCAGTATGCTAAGGAAATCTGGGAGTTAGACAAGGTTAAGGTTACAATGCCTAAAACTCCTTCCAAGAAGAAAACTTCAAAATAAAAAGAATGTTCGAATGATATACAAGTAATAAACAAAACCTCTTTCACATACAATAGTGGAAGAGGTTTTATTTATTATGAAAAAAAATATTATTCTAATATTCATGTTAACTATAATTCCATACGGCTTATGCATTTTATTTAGCTTATTCAGCGATAAAATTCGTATTGGACAAGGCAATAACAACATAGAGAGCCATCGGTTGAATAAGGACGTATTAATAGAAATAGACGGTTTATATAAGAGTATGGACGTAGAAGAATACATACTAGGAGTTTTGCCGGGGACCATACCTGCTGATTATGATGAGGAAACGTTGAAGGTTCAGGCGATTTTAATTCGTACAAATGTATTAAAAGAAATGGAAGAAAAAGGAACTGCTGACGCATCCGATTTGTCGTATGAGTATCTTACGGTAGAAGAACGCAGGGTTGTGTTTGGAAAAAGAAACTATGAGCGGTATAACAAACGTTTTGAAAATGCAGTAGTAGAGACATCAGGACAGGTGCTAAGACAGGAAGGTTCGTTGATTATGGCTTTGTATCACGAAGTCAGTATAGGAAAAACCATGAGCGCAAAAGAAATTCTAGGAGAGGATATTGCGTATTTGCAGTCGGTAGACAGTAGTCAGGATGTGGAAGCAAAACATTACATGAACATTGTGAATTATACGTGGGAGGAGTTACAGATGCTTTCGCGGAACATGAAAGGAGAACCGGAGACAACATTTGAAGAGGGGGCAGAAGAAAAACAAGAGGAGATAAGTGAGAATGCACCAAATCAAGGAGAAGGAGCAACGGCACAGAGTAATGAGACCGAAGAAAATGATACACCGGAAAAACAACCTACAGGTGAAAGTCTCGTTAGAACAGAAATCAAGGTAGAGGAAAGTACGGAGAATGGTTATGTGACGAAGGTGTCGGTGGATGGAATCATTTATACGGGAGAAGAGTTGGCAAATGGTTTTAATCTTGCATCTACTAATTTTTATGTGGAGGAAATAGAAGGAGGACTACGCTTTGTCTGTCTGGGAAAGGGGAACGCTTTAGGTGTTTCACAATATGGCGCCAACAGAATGGCATTAAATGGCAAAGATATGGAAGAAATTATCAAGCACTATTTGCAGAAGGTTAGTATTGAGGAATATCGAAACAATTAAAGTACTGTAACGATTCTAAGCATTATTTGAAACGGCTTCTAATTTATCTCAGGTAAACAAGAAATGGTGGTGGTTTCGTTGACAGTTCCTGTGTTTTATGAAATAATTATAGGGATAGAGTAACTATTCAGAGTTTTCTTCGGAAATGCTTGGACGTGAGCAGTTACAAAATAAAAACATAAGAAAAGGATAATGATATGAAGTACAAATTCTTTTTATCATATGTTCCGCTTATGCTGGTAGTCAGTGTTTTGTTGATGATATTAGCTGATAACTATGATGGTAAAGCGGTGATGGTGAGCTATCAGGCAGGGACGCAGGATTTAGGTGAATATAGTGGTGAGCTGATTCGAGATAGTGGTACGGCAGGAAGAGAGAATCAGTTGGAAAGTAGTTTTTATAATGGAAGAGATATTTACGATAATGGATTGCCATATTGTATTAAGGTCAATAAGACACACAATGTGGTTACTATTTATACAGTTGGCGACAATGGCTACTATAACGTGCCGGTGAAAGCTATGATTTGTTCCGTTGGTGAGACAGGGAATACTCCGGAAGGACTTTTTGAATTAGGTGGGAGAGAAGAATGGTTAGCATTGGAGGGAGATGTATATGGTCAGTACGCCACTGTTATTACCGGCAGTTTTCTATTCCATTCGGTTCCTTATTTTACACAGGATAAGGGGGATTTGGAGATTGAGGAATACAACAAGTTAGGTTCCAGTGTTTCGGCAGGGTGTGTTCGCCTCTCTGTCATTGATGCCAAATGGATTTATGATAATTGTGGTGAGATGACGTTCGTTGAGATATTTGAAAGTGATTATATTGGGCCGTTGGGAAAACCGGTTGCTGCAGTTATTAGCAGTGGTGGTTCTGTTGGTAACTGGGATCCGACAGATCCTGACAGAGAGAATCCATATATGGCTAATATACCAATGATTTTAGGTGCATATGACAGAGAAGTGGAACGTTATTCTGATTTTGACGCGACTTCCGGTGTGGTTGCATTAGATTCTACCGGGAAAGAAGTGACCAGATATATGACAGTAGATGGAGAAGTGGATATGACTACCTGTGGTATTTATAAGATTACTTATTCCATAACGGATGAAACGGGTATTACAGGAGCAGCCACTGCCAATATTATTGTTAAAGATGAGTATCCACCGGTTATTTATGCAAATCAAAAGATTGACAGAATAGGTGCTTATGATGTTACTAACACGGAACAATTAAAGGATTTATTGTTACAGAATGTTGTGGCATACGATGGTGACCAGGAGCTTTTGCAAGATAGTATTATTGTAGATTACTCCGAAATTTTGGAAAAAGGATACGGGAAATGTCATGTCAAATATCGAGCAGAGGATTCGGAAGGGAATCGTTCGGATGTAGTCGTGTTGACTGTAGACGTAGACATGGAACCGCCGAAATTGACATTGCATAATAAGCAACAAGGGGAAATTCGTATATCAAACATGCAACGGGATGACTATTTGATGGGATTGGTTAAGGTAGAAGACAATAGTGGTAAAGTGGATTTGACGGTTAGTCGACCACTTACTTATACACCAGGCGAACCATATATTGTAATGTATTGTGCAAAGGATGAATTTGGCAATGTGTCTACATTGAGTGTTACCTATCACATTAAGGATTGAAATAAAGAATGGAGCAGGTAAGAGCGTTTCGGATTTTTCGGAGCGCTCTTTCCTATATAAGAATAAATGTAATTCTTAAAAAGAGTATAAAATTTTCTCACTTTGGCAATTCTATGTACAGAGGTGATGAAAATGAAAAATAGTGATAAAACATTTTTGCAAAAGATTAAAGATAATGCATTTTATCTTTCATTAGGAATTGGTCTATTTGCCATCTTGGCAGTCGTGGGAGTTTATACCGCACAGCAAAATGAGTTAAAGGTAGCGGAAAATGAGATGGATTTAAATGTAGCATCCAATTATTCTGATTTGGAGGATGGCGATGACGTGAATATGGCAGAAGCCAATGGTAACGTTACAAAGTTAGAGGGAACAGGTTCTGATAAGAAAGTTGTGGAGGAAACAGATTCTGAATTAGCAAATGATTTGGCTGATATGAAATCAACAGAAGAAACAGTGGAGTCAGAGGAATCTATAGATACATCATCAGCTACAGCCACTCAGGAAACTGAAACAAAGCCGGATGATGGAGAAGCAATTCCTACGGCAAGTGATACAGGCAGATTAGATTTTAACAGCGAAAAAACGATTGCATGGCCAATGAACGGAGAGGTAATCTTGCCATATAGCATGGAGACGACCGTATATTTTGAAACCTTGGATCAATATAAGTGCAATCCCGGAATACTAATTCAGGCTGGTGTTGGTACGACTGCTCAAAATGCATATCTTGGTCAGGTTACTTCGGTTACCAGCGATAATACCTATGGGAATATGGTAACTTTATATATTGGTAATGATTATAGTATTGTATATGGTCAGTTAGATGCTGTTTATGTGAAAAAAGGCGATTTTGTAAAGATGGGCCAAGCAATTGGAACAGTAGGAAATCCGACTGATAGCTTTGAGAAAGAAGGAAGTCACCTGTTCTTCCAAATGAAATGTGGGGAAGAAACAGTGGATCCGATGATGTTTATAGAGTAGAAAATGAAGTAGTGCGAAACTCAATCTACTTCATAAGAATTGCACAAACGTAGCACACCATTGCAGGCACGCTTGCGCTGCCCGCGGCTCGTAGCGGTACTAAGCTCGACTGCGTCTCGCTAAGTGCCGACGGCCTTAGTAGCACCTGCGTATGGTGTTTGCTACGCTTTTGCAATTCAATATAGCTTTTTGAGAGTTTCGCAGTTATGTAAGTATGGAAAATGTTATTATGAAAATTAGTAACGATTTTGTGGGTCATACGTAGTGTTTCGCATTAGTTTGTGTGGGTTCTTACCGAATAGAGTATTTTACATACATTCCTTGCAGTAGCCTTCAAATAGAAGATTGTGCTTGGTGATGATACCGTCGAAAGTGTTGCCGGCAAGTTCGTCCATGTTATTGGCATAAGGCAATTCCATATCTTTGACACAGCCACATCGATTACAGATAAAATGATAATGTGGACGGATGTCAGCATCAAAATGGTCCATTTTGCCATCACAAGGTAGTCGAAGAATATCTCCACGTTCAGATAATTGCGCTAAGTTGCGATATACGGTGCCAAGGCTGATGTTAGGAATAATGGTGCGAATTTCCTGATATACTACATCTGCAGTAGGGTGGTCTTTTCTTGTTTTTAAAAATGCAACAATTGCATCACGCTGACGACTGCGTTTTATAGTGGTTTTTTCTGCCATAGTGTACCTCCTATTTAGAATGTAACTTTTCAGAGTCTTATTCAAGCATCACTGGCTCTTAAAAGTTAAAATTGATAATAATTACTATTTTCAATATAGTAGATTTTATTAAATCTGTCAACAAAATCATTGTTAATAGACGCTTGTTGTATAGTTTAGAAAAATTGGAAATTTTTTAAAGGAAAACTTGACATGCAATAGGTCATGTTGTATAGTCATTTGTGTTAGAAACGGTCTCGGGGGAATATAATTAAGAAAAGAGAGTCTGAGACCTAGAATTTAGATTAAAGGAGATTACTACAATGCCAGAGAAAATGAGAGAAATTATTGCAGAGCAGCTTAGTGTTGATGCAAGTGAAATCGAATTAACATCAAACTTCAAGGAGGATTTAGAGGCTGATTCTTTAGACTTATTTGAATTAGTTATGGCACTTGAAGAGGAATATGATGTTGAAATCCCATCTGAAGATTTAGAGAAGATTGCAACAGTAGAGGATATCATCGAGTACTTGAAGGCTCATGGTGTAGAAATCTAATATTTATTGACTGAAAGCAATATTGGTATAATAAGAAAAGGCTATTTGGAATATTTTCCGAATAGCCTTTTCTTATGTTATATGAAACCTTTGTAAAAATGTTTCATAGTATCAAAATGCACCAAAGTCCTATGTTGTTTACATTTGCTTACGTACAACGCCATACTCATCATCTAAACGGAAGAAGGAACAGTTGGAGTTTCTTCCCTGAAGAAATTTTACCATATCGTCTTCATCAAGATTAACATCACAGGAATAACATTCCCAATCTTCATCATATACAAAATGTACGCATTGTTCACAGAAATCCATTGTAATACCTCTTTCTAGTTAATGTGGTGCTAATATAATGTAATTTTATTGTGCGTTTTCTAAGTCAACAAGTGATTCGATAAGACCCTGTAATGCACTAGGATCAGCAGAGTATACAATCTGTGAACCGTTCTTTGTTGGTGAAATAATGATATCAGTAGTCACTGGTTCAGCATATGTCAACGCATCAAGATTTTTCTTCATAGCATCATACATAAAGTTCATAGCTTCTTCTTCAAGCTGTTCCTGTGTTGGAGTACGTCCGGCATCGATTTCTGCCTGAGCAAAATCAGTAAGGTATGTTTCGCCTTCTGCTAAAATACCATCGAAAATCATTAATTTATAAGTAGTTACAGGAACTGTGTATGATTTGTCATCGTTAAGAGTTGCTTCGCCTACCTCATACTTGAAGCTTTTGTACATATCAATGAATAATTGGCGAAAGTTTTCTTTTTGCTCATCATTTACGTAAGGTGCGATGGAAGCCATTTCAGCCTCAATTGCCTGGTTGTATAGTGATTCAACTTCTTCTACAGTAGCACCTGTAATTTCTGCGTAAGCCTCAAATTCGCCCTTTGTGTTTGCATCTAAGCAAGACTTAATATAGCCACTAGCATCAAATTTTGGTGTACAGCCTGTTAATACAAATGATACGGCTAAACACATTACAAATAAAATAGATAGTTTCTTTGTTGATAATAACTTCATAATTATCCTCCCTTAAATAAAAAATAGTTAACGAGTGCATTTTAGCAGAATAAGTAGCATTTTGTCAAAAATTATTAATTTTTACAAATGTTTCAAAAACAGTCTGATGTGCATATTAATTAAGAAGATTTATAATACAAAAAGTTTACAAATAATTTTGGGATTTCACTCGGATTTCACATGCTTTCCCTTTTTATTTCACATTCATTTACTAGACTTCGTGTTGGAGGTTAGAGATGGATACAATATTTGGACAATTCGATAAAGAAAAGAAAAAATTACAATTGAGTAATAGTCGGTATTCTTATTATGAAAATGACGCATTTATTTGTTCTGTGTATGGTGATGTGTGGTTGGAGAATCGGTGCAATGATTATCCGCTCATTTTAGATGCATACCAACAATATGGTGATGACATTGTTAATAAAATTGAAGGACTGTTTTATTTGATAATATATGATAAGACTTCGGAGATGTTGAAGATTTATCAGGATTACTTTACTTCTGCTGAGACTATTTATTATACTATATTGGGTGTCAACATTTATTTTACCAATGATATGAAGCAGATAATCTCTCTTCCGAATATGGAGAGAATTTTTAATAAGAAGGCAAGTGTTGATTTTGTGAAGTATGGTTTTGTTACGGGTGAAGAAACATTAATTCAGAATGTTTACAAACTGGCACCATTTCATATGCTTTTGTGGAAAGATGGCAAAGCTGTTCAGCAAAAAATAGATTACACATTTACTGTTGCAAGTGAGAAGGAATCTTCTACAAGATGGGTGAAGGATTTGAATCGTTCTATTCGAATGAATACACCGGACGAAGAGCCAGTTACACTTCCGTTATCAGGAGGATTTGATTCGAATTACATATTCAACTATTACAATCGAAAAGAGAAGACTACCAGATTGTTTACAGTTGGGGGTTCGGATGGTATTGATGAGACCAAGATGGTAAAGAGGATTGTCAATGCATATCATTCAGATCGTAATGAGTTAAATGTCTGCTATACAACGGATGATACCTTGAAATATCTGCCGGATATTATTTGGCGTTTGGGTGGTTTGGTGTATCAAAGAGGAATTTTTTTGCAGTATGAATTGGCAAGGGAGTTATATAAGGCAGGTGCGAAGAACTTGGTATGTGGCGAATGTGCAGATCAGGTGATGCATGAGGAGTTCCAGCAAAGTGGAATTTTGAATGAAAATCCGAAGTATAGAGGTCCCCAAAATCCATATGATTTTGCTGCGCATATTATTGTTAAGAAGAGTGCGGTGATGTTGAATTCGTTTGATATTAAGGGGTACTATCCATATATGAATCAGCGATTTATGCAGACAGCTATGGGCTTGGCAAAGAAGAACGGGATTACAAAGGCATTTCATCGCAAAGTTTGTAATCAGATATTACCGAATGAAGTAAAAAAACGTCTGTATAAAAATGGTGGAGCAACTTATATGCATGCATTATTTGCTACGGAAGAAGAAAAGGAACAATTTATTAGGGTGGTTGAGAATTCGACATTGTTTCAGGAAATTCAGCCTGTAAAGGGTGTCAAGAAGACAAGAATAGAGAAAATGAAGAAGGTAGTGAGTAAATGTAATGAATATTCCAAAGGATTTATGAGACGCGTGATTGGAACTTTGAGTGTTCAAAGTATTGGAACATTAACACCCAAATATCTTAAGATGGAATCCCGATTGAGAAGAGATATGGGATATTTTTATCTGATGATTTTCCAAGAACTGTTTTGTTCGGATAAAACAGATGTTTATTTGACAGAGGGTGTGGATAGTTTTGACGTATATGCTTATATAAAAGAATTGAATAAATAAAGAGAGCCATTTGTATGAGTTATTGTTAGAAAACTCGTACAAATGGCATTTTTGTGTTGACAATGAGTCAGCTGGATTCATGCTTGCATGAAAATCCATTTGGCGAATGTCCATCGCTGACCCTTATTACTCTAGTGTATGAAAATGCGTTCCCAAACAGTTTTACTTTCTCCGGGAGCTAGTTCGATGTATCCGGTTTCTTCTGTCGGCATATCAAGGTTTGGAGCATCAATCATCCAGGTCATTGGTTCCGGACAGTAGTAGTCTTTGGTTCCACCTTCATTCCATACAATAAAGAACTTAAATGTTTCATCCACTTCGTAGCAGATGCGTTTGCCGGAAGATAAATCTGTCATAATAGCACCATGGAATGGCTTTCCATCTAGCTCTCCGACTCCACAAAGATACATATCATTGTCGATTGGAATCGTGTTTACTAATTGGGTTCCATTTACATATTTTTCATCATAAGCCGATAAGTCTCGAAGCTCTCCGGTAGGCAGGCAACGGTCGTTGAGAATGCAACGTTTCAAAGCAGGGATTTGAATGCGAATGTCTGTGCCGTTTCCACCTTTCATAAATGGAGCCATAAATGCAGAATGATTACATACACCATATGGCATCTGTTTATTGGAAAGATTGGTTAGGGTGAAATTGTAGTTCATACCATTTTCATCCAATATGAATTCATAGTCTGCTTGAAATTTAACTGGAAAATACTCGAAAAACAAATCTTTCTCGTCATAGATATACTGTGTTTTGGCAATTGCTCTGTTATCCTTTACGCTTGTTTCTATAATAGTGTGGTTTCTTGTGTGTAAGAATCCATGAATATAATTCTGTAATTTTTTTTCGTTGACAGGCAGTTGATAAGTAGCATCGCTGACTCTCAAACGTCCGTGATTTAAACGATTGGGAATATATAATGTAGGAAGTCCGAAAATTTCCGGAAAGGCAGTAAGCGTACAGATTGGTTTTTCTTCGTGATAGCGAAGAATTTCTATCTCGTTCTTACAATCACGCAGTCTTGCAATGTTGCTCCCAACGGTTGGTGCTATAATGGCAAGATAATTGCCGGCTTTCATTTCAATTACCGGTGCTCCATCCAATTGAATTTGTTGACAACTTGTTTCCATAATGTGAAATCCCCTTTCCGATTATAGCTGTTCAAATCTATATTAGAAAACGCCTCGCATTTATTCTATGCAAGGCTTTCGATAAATTGATTAATATGAAAATATTGATACGTATTCACAAATGTACTACAATTATACCATAGGTTCGTAATTAAGAACATTAGTAATTTGGAAGAAGTAGATTGTAAATGAGGTTATGGATGGAGCATGTAGGGAAACAACAAACAATATATTTTCATATTGATGTGAACAACGCGTTCTTAAGCTGGGAAGCTCTTTTTCGTATGAGGGAACTAGGTGAAATACAGGATATTCGAGAATTAGATGCAATTGTTGGAGGGGATATCAGTAAACGGCGAGGAATTGTTCTTGCAAAATCTATGTCAGCTAAGAAGTATGGAATCAAGACGGGAGAACCGGTAGTTTCTGCCATGAGGAAATGTCCTACTTTGCAATCCTTTGAGCCACATATGTGGTATTACAAGGAGCAGTCGAGGGCGCTTATGGAATTGTTTCAGAAATATGCACCGGTGGTAGACCAATATTCGATTGATGAAGCATTTTTGGATATGTCAGGAACCTATACTTTATATGGTGAGCCGGTTGCATTTGCTCATAAGCTAAAGGACGAAATTCGGGAAACGTTAGGATTTACGGTGAATATTGGAATCTCTTCCAATCGTCTTCTTGCAAAGATGGCAAGTGATTTTACCAAGCCGGATAAGGTGCATACGTTGTTTCCGGATGAGATACAAAAGAAAATGTGGCCGTTACCGGTGGAAGATTTGTTTTATGTTGGAAAATCTACCGCAAGCAGATTGCATGCATTAGGAATTCATACCATTGGGGATATTGCAAAGACGGATTTTCAAGTGATGCAATCTAATTTTAAGAGTCATGGGGTAGTTATATATAACTTTGCTAATGGAATTGATTTTACGTTAGAAGATAGGACGGAGGCAGTACAGAAAGGATATGGTAATTCCACCACGATTCCCTATGATATTAAGGATAGTGAAGATGCATATCATACTATTTTAGGGCTTTGTGAGTCAATATGTGTTCGTATGAGAAGAGATGAGGTACAGGCGTTGGTGCTTTCGGTAGAGTTGAAGGATAGTAATTTTGTGGTGAAACGACATCAGAGAACTTTATTGTCGCCTACCGATGTGACGGATGAATGTTACGGAATTGCCTGTGAGCTGTTTGATGAATTGTGGGATGGTTCGCCCATTCGGTTGATTGGTGTTTCGGCTAATAAGGTGACAGATGCTGGAATGAGACAGATGAATCTGTTTGATATGGATAGCCATGATAGGTTGAAGAATCTGGATCAGGCACTGGATTCCATAAGGGATAAGTATGGAAGTGGTGCAGTGAAGAGAGGTGGTTTTTTGACCTCAGATAAAAAGATAGATAAGTATGATAGATGAATAAGAGCAGGGATTTAGATAAGTCCCTGCTCTTTGTATTCTTGAAGTTTCATAATAATTACTTTGTGGTATTTTTCATATTTTGCAAATCGTGCTTCATCTTTTGCAGTTGGAAATGGAATGCGGTCTCGATTCAAATTATCCTCTATGTCATAAAGTTTGATCTGTGTTGCCAATGGATTGGTAAGTACTCTGTCGATGAAATGTCCATAGTCTTCGCCACGTTGTTTGGTGATACATTCTAATGCGGCAAGAATTTCTTCTGAAAATCCTTCCAGTCTTAACATCTCAATGGTAACGGGAGTATCTTCCACTACGTCATGAAGAATTCCAGTAATCATTTGTGTTTCATTGCTTCCGCGCATCATAACCCGCATAGGGTGAAGAATGTAAATTTTTCCGGCTTTATCCAATTGTCCTCTGTGGGATTCCACAGCAATTTCGATGGCTTTTTCTAACATAGCTGTCCTCTGTTGATAGTGAGAAATGGATTGAGTAAATCGAATTTGTCACTTGGGAATATGGTTTCATTGTAACTATGAAAGTACTGAATTGTTACGTTTCATTTATATATGGGTATCATACAATAATTTGATGGAATTCACAAGAGAAAAGATATTTATGATGTTGTGGTGTTGTGAGAATAGAAATGTCATAAAATCTTCAGAAATTTTCTATGCACAAAAACACAGAAAAAGAATATAATAGCCCTATATGAAGAAAATTCGCTCTTGAAATAATGCATAGCAATAAGAAAGCACGCGATGATATACTATAGACAGAAATGTCAATCAAGAGCTTTATATAAGAGAGGATATGTGTAGATGGGAAAATACACCAGATGTTAAGATATGAAACAGGAATACCAAAGATTTTATAAAAGTACCAATGAAATAAGAAAGCAACAACAGGAAGTGCGAAATGCAAGGAGACGAAAACTTCGAACGAAACGGCTGATTGCAGTAGGGATTGTTATGATTTCATTGTTATTAGTGTTAGTCGGAGTTGTGTTTGCAATAAGCCATTTTTACCATCAGATGAGAGAGAGGGAGATGGCAACAACTGAAGAAGTCATTCAGGTTCCACCGTTAGTAGGTGTGGCGGATATGTTTCCGGATTTACCGATTTCAGAGCAGTTTTTGACGGTTAATCCATATTCCAGACCGGGACTTGCTTTGACGGATACGCCGCAATATATTGTGATTCATTATACGGCTAACCCGGGTTCTTCTGCGCAGAATAACCGAGATTATTTTGAAAATTTGAAAGATACGCAGGAAACGTATGCAAGTGCACAGTTTGTGATTGGATTGGATGGTGAGATTATTCAATGTGTACCGTGCAATGAGATGGCGTATTGCTCCAATAGTCTGAATGAAGTCTGCATTTCTATTGAAATGTGTCATCCGGATGAGTGGGGGAATTTCAAAGATGCTACCTATAATAATTGTGTGTATTTGGTAGCGCAACTTATGAATTATTATCACATGGATATGGATCAGTTAATTCGTCACTATGATGTAACAGGTAAGAATTGTCCACGTTATTTTGTGGAGCATGAGGATAGATGGGAAGTCTTTAAAGGCTTTGTGGAAGAATATCGAGAGCGATATCAGAAGGATATGGAACTAGATTTTGAATAGGGATTGGACGGATGAGGAATTGAAAAAGAGGAATTTTGCAAGATTTTGCAAGATTCCTCTTTTGGTGCATTATAATCTAAACTTTACCTGTAAAGGTTCTTTTAGTTTCTGACCGCCTCTGGATTTTACTCTGGTGGTAATATGTAAGAAATAATCTGTTTCTTTTGCGTATGGTTCTAAAGGTTCTAACTCGATTTCGTTGGTAATATCGTTATAAGTGAACTTAGTAGACATTCTTACGCCGGTTTCACTTTCTACATACAAATTCTCTGAATTGATAGTAGAAGGATCTAATGCAGTAGTAAAGCGACAACGCCATACAAACTTACCGGTTTTGAAACTTAGGTTCTGTCTTACTCTATTCTCATATCCCTTAGGGATGTCGTTGATTTCAATAAAATTTCTCGCCATGTATGCCTCCCCTTGCCGTAGTTTATAATATAATCGGCAACAAATCATAGTTTATTTACGTTATATATATCTAATAATTATAGCATAAGGAGACGGAATTGGCACTATCTTTTTGTGTTAACAATGAGCCAAGTGGATTCATGTTTACATGAAAATCCATTTGGCGAATGTCCATCACTGAGCATGCTTTACATGCGATGTGTGGTGTTAACTACATCGAGTAGGAGTCAGCCTACTCGATTGCGTAGTAGTGGAAGAAGGGGGGAATTAAAAATACTTGAACGTATCAAAAAATTGGAATCCCAATAAACTAAGCAAGCGGAAGTGTAAAACTTCCGCTTGTTTGCTTATGTTATGTAATGAATAGTTTTATTTCTCGTATCCAACTAAGAAAGCTTTCTGGTTGATTTCTACTGTCTTAGGTGGGACAGTGTTTGCGATAACCTCTAACCAAGCTTCCTTTGAGAAGTCCATATGCTGAGCAGCAACACCGAGAACAATGTTGTTAAATACGCGTGAGTTGCCAAGCTTCAATGCTTCGCCTGCAGCGTCTACCGAGTATACCTTGTAAGACTTACTCAAATCTTCGATAATGTTGTCCGGATACTTAGCAGCACCGGTTACAACGGTGATTGGATCGATTCGCTGGTCATTCACTACCAAAGCTCCATCCGGTTTCAGGAAGTGAGCATAGCGAAGTGCTTCCAAACGCTCAAATGCAATCAGTACATCTGCCTGACCGGCTTCTACAATCGGTTCTTCTACCTTTTCGCCGTATCTTACAAATGTTACAACGGAACCACCACGCTGAGCCATTCCGTGAACCTCTGATAATTTTACATCATATCCGGCAGTAAGGATAATACCACCAAGAATTCTACTGGTGAGCAATGTTCCCTGACCACCAACACCAACGATCATAATATTCTTTGTTTCAGCCATTATTTTGCCACCTCCTCAATTGCATCAAATGGACAAAGGTTCTTACATAAACCACATCCATTACACATAGTAGCATCAATGCTAATGGTTCCATCTTCGTTCTTTGTAAGAGCAGGACAACCTGGCTTCAAGCACATGCCACATTTCTTACATTTCTCCGGAACAGGAACACATTTGTTAGGGAAGTGAACTTCCTTAAGCAATGCACAAGGAGACTTGGTAATGATAACGGAAAGTTCGTCTCTTGCAACTTCTTCTTTAATAACCTTTTCAAGTTCTTTGATATCAAATGCATTTACTTCCTGTACATGCTGAATACCCATGGATTTACAAAGTCCCATGATATTAATAGCAGGAACAACTTTACCCATCAATGTCTTACCGGTAGCAGCATTGTCCTGATGTCCGGTCATACCTGTGATAGAGTTATCGAGAATGATAACCGTTCCGGTAGCCTGATTGTAAACCATGTTCATCAAAGAGTTCACACCGGTATGCATAAATGTCGAATCGCCGATAACAGCAACCCAATCTTTCACATAGTCTTTACCTTTTGCCATTTCCATTCCGTGTAAAGAAGAAATGGAAGCACCCATGCAGATAGTAGTATCTACTACATTAAGAGGAGCAAGAGCACCTAATGTGTAACATCCGATATCTCCGGCAGCATGAATCTTTAACTTATTTAATACTGTGTACACGCTTCTGTGTGGACAACCAGGACAAAGGATTGGTGGTCTTGCAGGAGCTTCGGCAGGGGTATTAATTTGTAAATCCTGCTTTAAGACAACCTTACGAATCATATTAGCACTGTATTCGCCTTGAACGGTAAATGCGTCCTTACCAATACACTTGATTCCCCAAGCACGAACCTGTTCTTCAATAACTGGCTCTAACTCTTCGAAGATGTATAAAGTATCAACCTTAGAAGCAAAATCTTCGATTAATTTCTTTGGAAGTGGATGTACCATACCAAGTTTCAATACAGAAGCATTTGGACAAGCTTCTTTTACATATGTATAAGGAATACCGCTGGTGATGAAACCGATCTTGGTGTCGTTCATTTCTACCTTGTTAAGTGGCATATCCTTTGCAAAACCTTCTTTTGAAACTACCAAAGTATTGGCATCTTCTGCCATACGGTTCATTCTATCCTCTACTACAAGGTGACGTTTGATTGCCATACCTGGCATCATAACGTGTTTTGCAATGTTTTTCTCGTACACTTTATCTTCCGGTACAACACGGTCTTCTAAAACAACAACACCCTGTGAGTGTGCGAGACGTGTAGTAGTACGAAGTACGATTGGTGTATCGTACTCCTCAGAAAGCTCGAATGCAAGCTTCATGTAATCTTTAGCTTCCTGTGAATCAGAAGGCTCTAATACAGGAACCTGAGCTGCACGGCAAATCTGACGTGTATCCTGTTCGTTTTGTGAACTGTACATACCCGGATCATCTGCAACTACGGTAACCAAACCACCAGTTGCTCCGATGTAGGCAACCGTATACATTGGGTCTGCTGCTACGTTGAATCCAACGTGCTTCATAGAAGCCATGGCACGCACACCACTGATAGAAGCACCGATAGCAACTTCCATGGCAACTTTTTCGTTTGGTGCCCATTCGCAGTAAATTTCAGGGTACTTTACTAAATTTTCGCTAATCTCGGTACTTGGTGTTCCCGGGTAGGCAGATGATACTTTTACGCCTGCTTCGTATGCACCACGGGCAATCGCCTCGTTACCGAGCATAATTTTCTTCTCTGACATGAGATTCCTCCTTGTAATCAAAATATTTGTCCACCTTCATAAGCCTCGCTTGCTCGTTGGACAACTGCTTAACGCACATTATATCACATTATAACGGAATTGGGAGGATTTGTCATCAAGTAAAATGGCAGACGGATAACGGATGTCAAAAAGCAGAAATTTAATTGGATAAAATGCCGAAAATTGTAAGAATTTGGGTGGATTGAGAGGGTTCTGGTTGATTTACATTCATAATAGGAATATAATGAAAGGTACGTAGAATGAAAGTGGATAAGGGTACGAAAGAAGGGATTTACTTATGGATTTTATTATTCATTATGATATAGCAGCACTTGTATTAACGTTAACGATTATCATGCATTATTTTCTGCAGGATCGAATTTATACAAGGTCATCGATGATGTTCAAGCTATTGCTTTGGATACATTTGATTGCGTGTGTTTTGGATTTGGGAACAGCACTTATGATTAATCATGCAGGAGTTGTTTCAAATGGCATACAGTATGTGCTTAATGGTCTTTATTGTATTACTGTGTATGGAACAGCACCTGTGTATCTTGGATATTTAATTGACGTAACGAAAGGCATCAATGATAGGTGGAAACTTGGAGATTTTGTGAAGGTTTGGGGTCTGTTTGTGGTGGAAGTTTTATTCATTGTAACAACACCATTTACACATTTGCTTTTCTACTTTGACGAGAATCGTGATTATTTTCATGGACCGGGATTTGATTTGCTCCAGATAATCAGTATGGCATATTTTCTCATGGCGCTTGCTCATGCGATAAGAAATCGCGCGGCGTTGAAAAAGGTACAGTTGATTACGGTGCAGATATATACTGCTATGAGTATTGTGGCGGCATGTATAGAGATGTTGTCGAATGATGTGCTGGTTACACAATTTGTTACATCTTTAACGATTTTACTCATTTATTTCTCAATGGAGAATCCGGAAGATTATTCTGATAAGAGGCTTGGTATTTTCAATCGTGATGCCTTTTTATTAAGCTTGAACGGAATTATGAACAGGAAAAATGGATTTCGAATTATGGGTGTCACAATAAAAGGTTTGCAATATCTGAATGATACCATTGGTGTAGATAATCATAATCTTTTGTTGAAAGAAATAGCGGAATATTTTTGTCATATCGGTGGAGTGAAGAATGTGTTCCGTATGTCTAATTCCAGATTTGCAATTATCTATGACAATAAAGATTTTGCAGAAGAGTGTTTGGTTGACACAATACGGAACCGCTTTGATAAGCCATTTCATCTTCAAGGAATGGATATATCGTTAGAAGCAGCGATGGCGGTGTTGTGTTATCCGGAAGACGTACAAACGATCGAGAATGTAGTTGATATGTTGGATTATGCTATGAATGAGGCTACTTTCAGTGAAAATAATGAGATTGTAAGAGCTAACGAAGAGTTGCTTAAGAAGAAACGTAGAGAAGGTGAAGTTCTCCGAACGATGAAGAATTCTTTGCGTGAGGGCACTTTTGAGGTATTCTATCAACCGATTTATTCAGTGGAGAAAAAGCGGTATACAGCAGCAGAAGCACTTATTCGTATGCCGAAAACGGAGATTGGATTTATTGGTCCGGATGAATTTATTCCGATTGCAGAACGTAATGGAATGATTTTGGAAATAGGTGAGTTTGTGTTCCGTACGGTATGTCAATTTATGGTACAAGAGCAGATTTGGGAAAAGGGTATAGAAAATATCCATGTTAACCTATCAGTGGTACAATGCATGCAAGAGCGATTGGCACAGAATTTCTTAGATATTATGAATGGATATGAATTGCCATGTAATCGTATTCATCTGGAAGTGACAGAAACTGCGGCGGTGATTTCTAGTGAATGTTTAAGTAGCAATATGAATCAACTTGTAGAGCAGGGGGTTCGTTTTGCGTTAGATGATTATGGTACGGGATTTTCCAATGCAACGAGTTTGATTCAGTATCCTTATAACACAATCAAGATTGATAAAGGTGTGGTATGGGCTGCAATGGAGAATGAGAATGCAATGAAGGTGTTAACACATTCTGTGGCTATGATTAAGTCGTTGAAGATGGATATCGTGGCAGAAGGTGTGGAAACACAAGAGCAGGCAGAAGAGTTAAGTAACATGGGATGTGATTACTTCCAGGGTTATTACTATTCGAAGCCAGTGAATGCAGAGGAGTTCTTAGCTTTGTTGGAACAAAACTGTGCGTGATGAAATTAGAATATGTTGGGATGGTGAGAAACTTGATTTCGAACTATCTGGTTATGTAATCGAGTAGGCATTTGCCTGCTCGATTATTTTCTTTGATATAGAAAAAACAATACACAAACAATACATCATTGATATATAAATGATATATTGCTAATTTATGATAATAACGCAGTCAGCAAGGCTGACGTGTGACTCATAGTGAAAAGGATTAATTTTCGCAGGTTGGCCAATAAAATGAGTGTTGAAGAAAAGTAATGATTTCGTAATGTGAAGTCATAAAACAACAAAGTAGGAGGAGAAATATGTATCAGGTACTGTTAGTGGAAGACGATGCACAAATTCGTGAAGTAATAACAGAATATTTTAATGGAAAGGAAGAAATTCAGATTTCAATTGCAAGGGATGGTGAAGAAGGACTTGACTTTGTATATGAAACAGAGTATGACCTGATTTTGTTAGATATTATGATGCCTGGTCTGGATGGATTTCAGTTGTGCAGAGAGATTCGAAAAAACAGCATTGTACCGATTATTTTCCTTACGGCAAGAGGTCGAGAGGAGGATGTGTTATATGGTTACGATTTAGGTTGTGATGACTATATTGTGAAACCATTTTCTCTTGCAGAGCTTTATGCCAAGGTGAAGGCATTGTTAAACCGTTCAAAAGGATTGGTGGGAACAAGGCTTTTGCAATGCGGAAAAATTTGTGTAAATCCTGCTACTTTGACAGTAACAGTAGAAGGAAATGAAGTCATATTGCCTCCAAAGGAATATAGCATTTTGAAGTACTTATTAGAACATAAGGGAGTATTGGTGGAAAGAGAAACCTTGTTAACCCGTATTTGGGGATATGATTATGAAGGAAATGAGAGAGTAGTGGATAATCGTATCAAGAATCTCCGCAAAGAGTTGGGTGATGCAGGAAAGCAGATTCGAACTATCATTACAAAAGGATATCGGATGGAGGAGTAGAGGAAAGGAAGGATTTGGATGAAAAAGAAACGCGTGAATAAGATAGAAAAGCCTGTGTTTCATAGGATGTTTTTAAAAAAATTATTGGCATGGTTGATGGTGGCAATTGTTATTGGGTTTGCCGGAAGTAATCTTGCAATTCAAGTGTTAGGGGAGTATATGGAGAATGAACAGATTTATTATTCTAGAGAGATGTATCATCAAGTTGAATCAATTGCAAAAGAATATTATGAATATGAGAAGCAAGGAGAATGGAAAAAGAATGCTGGGGAAGGAGTAACGTCCTCTAAAAAGGAGCTCGCACTATCTGATGACGAGTTAAATGAAGCAGAGAAAGAGGAACAGTTTAAGCTTTGGATAGAATACGAAGCTTACGTAAATTCACTTCATGATACAGCTTATATGCTGTTAGATGCAGATACCTGGGAGGTGGTGGCACAATCGTCTTATAACAAGATCTATTGGTTGGCAAGAATAGATGCAGATGATAGTGAAAAGCGCATAGAAGGAAATTATACAATATATGCTTGTGAAGATGAAGAGGTTGTAGAAAAGCTTCGTGAGGAATATACAGAAGTAGATTATGGTAAGGAAAGCATGTTGTATGTTTGGGTAGAAGATATGTATGTGGATGGATTCACATGTGTTCCGGGGAAAGTGAGATTAGTTGGATTAAATTCCACAGGAAGATTTGATTACAATAATGTAGTGAAGGAGCTAGATTTTACACCAGATGACATCACCGGGTATACACATATTGTGACAGATGAAATGGTTGAGAAGGATGAATTGATTGGTCCATACTGGTATCACAATAATATGTCGAAGATGACTGAGTGGATGGAGAAAGAAGAGATAGCAGATCCTGTTTTTCGAGAAGAATTGGAAAGTGAGTCGGGATATGGTGTTCATTATACAGTAAAGGGCAATCAGAAACAAATTGATTATGTGAATTTGTCGGTAGGAGAAGGAGATGCCGAAAAAGTATTTTGGCTTGTCACATATAGTCAGAATAGCTTTTGGGAGATGTATCAAACGGAGGTAATTTTAATCTATGTCGGATTGGTATCCGTTGCTTTCGTTGTAGCATTGATTTCTAGTTATACGGCATATATCAAACAGAAATCTTCCTATGAAATGGATCAATATCGTCGCAATATGACGAATACGATGGCTCATGATTTGAAAAGTCCATTAATGGTGATTTCCGGATTTGCAGAGAATTTATTAGAGCAGGATTTAGCAGAGAAACCGAAGCATTTTACTAGTTCCATTCTTGATAATGTGCAATATATGAACCAGATTATTGATAAGGTATTAGAGCTTTCCAAGGTGGAAAGCGCAGAGTATAAGTTGCAAAAAGAAGATGTAGATTTGCGAAAGATTTCAGAAAAACTGGTAGAGAACTATACATCCCAGATGGATGAACGTGGTTTGGAGATTCGGTTATCTGGAGAATGCGTGGTTAGTGCAGATGAATTGTGCATGATGCAGGTATTAGATAACCTTATTGGAAATGCAGTAAAGTATTCGATAGAAGGTTCCGTCATCGAAATTCAATTAAGTGATAACAAATATAAGATTGCAAATACATCGTCTGTAGATTTTGATGTGGAAGTGAAGGATTTGACCACACCATTTGTGAAGGGAGATAATAGCCGAAGTGGTAAGAAAGGTAGTGGGATTGGACTTGCTATCGTGAAAAATCTTGTGGAACAACATGGATACCACTTGGAGA
Organism: Lachnospiraceae bacterium; assembly: GCA_017395635.1. GTDB lineage: Bacteria > Bacillota > Clostridia > Lachnospirales > Lachnospiraceae > CAG-590. The sequence goes on from JAFQOE010000057.1 coordinate 55,037, forward strand.
TTGAGTGCAATGACAGGATATTTGTAGCTGAGATTGTATGGTAGATTGTAGCACAAATATGGAGTTGTGTTAATTAAGAGGGGCATATCAATTTGATATGCCCCTTGTAATATTTAGTATATATTCGCTTACGTTACAGTGACTTAGTTTTCCATCTGTGTTAAGGATTTTGTGCGAATCTCCTCACAAATCTTAGTGATAAATGTGCTAAGCTCCATAGAGCCAAGGTCACCATCTTCGCCACGCTTGCGGACAGAAACTGTCTTTGTTTCCTCCTCGTTGGCACCAACAACTAACATGTAAGGAAGCTTCTCAAGTCTTGCTTCACGAATCTTGTAGCCGATCTTCTCAGCACGGTCATCCATTGTAGCAAGAATTCCGTTTTTCTTAAGTTCTTTCAAAATTTCCTCGCCGTATGCATGGAATTTCTCAGAAATAGGAAGGATACGAACCTGCTCTGGTGCTAACCATGTAGGGAATGCACCTGCATACTTCTCAATCAACCAAGCGAGTGTTCTCTCGTAGCATCCCATCGATGTTCTGTGGATGATGTATGGACGTTTCTTCTCGCCATTTTTATCTACATAGTACATATCAAAACGCTCTGATAAGAACATATCCAGCTGAATGGTAATCATGGTATCTTCCTTGCCGTATACGTTCTTAGCCTGAATGTCAAGCTTAGGTCCGTAGAAAGCAGCCTCGCCATCTTCTTCTGTGTATTCGATGCCGATTTCATCTAAGATAACACGCATTGCATCCTGTACACGATCCCAGTCCTCAGCAGTACCCATATATTTTTCTGTATTGTTAGGGTCCCATTTGGACATACGGTAAGTTACGTCTTCTTCCACACCAAGAGTTGTTAAGCAATATTTTGCAAGGCTTACGCAGCTCTTAAACTCATCAGCAATCTGTTCCGGAGTACAGATTAAATGTCCTTCTGAAATGGTAAACTGTCTTACACGTGTCAAACCATGCATTTCGCCGGAATCTTCGTTACGGAAGAGAGTAGATGTCTCACCCATACGATATGGGAGATCACGGTAGCTGTGTTGCTTTGCTTTATATACAAAATACTGGAATGGACATGTCATAGGACGAAGTGCCATGATGTCCTGACCGGATGCAGATACACCGTTTTCATCCTCGTCATCATTTAATACGAACATACCCTCTTTGTAGTGAGCCCAATGATCGGATAACTTATAAAGGTCTGACTTTGCCATCAAAGGAGTTTTTGTTCTTACATATCCCCACTCGTTATCTTCTAAGTCCTCAATCCATCTCTGCATGGTCTGGATAATCTTAGCACCCTTTGGCATCATAAGAGGAAGTCCCTGTCCGATAACATCTACTGTAGTAAATAATTCCAAATCACGACCTAACTTGTTGTGGTCACGCTTTTTAATGTTCTCTAAGAACTCCAAGCGAGCTTCCAAATCTTCTTTCTTTGTAAATGCTGTACCGTAGATACGTGTAAGCATCTTGTTGTCAGAGTTACCTCTCCAGTAAGCACCGGATGAAGATGTAAGCTTAAAGAATTTAACAGGCTTTGTGCTCATCAGATGTGGTCCTGCACAAAGGTCGGTGAAGTCACCCTGCTCGTAGAAGCTTAATACTGCATCTTCCGGCAAATCGTTGATTAACTCAACCTTGTATGGCTCACCCTTTTCCTCCATCAGTTTGATTGCTTCTTCACGTGGAAGTGTAAAGCTCTTAATTGCAATGTTTTCTTTCACAATCTTTTTCATTTCTGCTTCGATTTTGTCAAGCTCTTCTCTGGAAAGAGACGGCATATCGAAGTCATAGTAGAAACCATCCTCGATAGCTGGCCCGATGGTACACTTTGCATCAGGGTAAAGTCTCTTTACTGCCTGCGCTAAAATGTGAGCAGCAGTGTGACGGAATGCCTTCTTACCTTCTTCTGCATCAAATGTCAAAATGTTCAAAGAACAATCCTTATCAACGATTGTTCTAAGGTCAACTACATTTCCGTCAACCTCACCGGCACATGCAACTCTTGCAAGGCCTTCACTGATATCCTTCGCGATATCTAATACGCTCATTGCTCCTTCGTATTCCTTTGAGGAGCCATCTTTTAAAGTAATAATCATATCATTTCTCCTTATATTTTAGTTATGGGTTTAGGTAATTATAGTAGGCGATTGTTTTAATCCCAGTCTTCGTCATCCCAATCGTCTGCACAGTCACACATTTCAACTACTACCTTCTTTTTAGGGGCAATGATAAGTCCGTAAATGAGACCGACAAGGGCAGCAATCAGAATCATAATTGCAATCGTTTTTCTTTTGATTGTAGTATCCTCGTCTAAGAAGTTACAAAGTGCTTCCTTTGCATCGCAAAGACCATCCACTACGATGTCCTTTGTGTCAGATAAAGTATCGGTTATCGTTTCTAATACACTCATATTGGTACCTCCTTCATACATTGAGAGAACAAAGAGTTTGCTTGCAAACTCTACGCGCGCGAACGGTGTCCAAAGGACATATTTCTTTTTCGCGAGCTACGCATCTTCGCAGAGCATTTTTTGCTTTATAGAACAATTTCAAAGAAATTTTCGAATAAAGTAAAAAAATCCCTGACATATAATATGCCAGGGACAAATAATTGCGGTTCCACCCTAGTTCCTGTGATTATTAAATGTAATCTTGACTACAAGCGATTATTCTATATTATAATCATGCTAGCTAAATCTAGAAGTTACACATCACAGACACTTCATTATGACGATATCGGAATCACCGGCCGGTATTAACGGCTGCTCGGAGGTGGTTTTCAATTAAGTACTAGGTAGGTCTGTTCCAGCTCTTGTTCGGAGATGTAAGATAGTGTCATTCCAAACGTGCAAACCCTCTCTGGAGATAGTTTCCTAATCTACTGTCCTCGTCATTGCATTGTTGATTTAAATTATAGATAGATTGTAGACGAATTAATATGGAAAGTCAACCTTTTCGTGTTAAAATTTTTGTAACTATTCAGAGCCTCATTCGAAAATGCTTCGCATTTATATCATGTGAGCTCTTGCCAAATAGTTTCAAATGTAGCTATGAATGATTATATAATTTTAATATAGTTTCCGGAAATCCATCCTGTATAGGTTTTGTTCTTCTTTTTGAACTGAACCTGATACCAGGTAACTCCACTTTTCTTTTTCGTTTTCAAAATGTCGACTTTTGCATTTTTCTTTAGTGTTGTCAATTTCTTTGAGTTGGCAGTCGCCTTTTTTCGTACATTTACCTGCTTTGTCTTTATAACTTTACCTAACTTGGTAACGGTAACCTTTTTGCTGTCTACAAAGCCCTTATAAGTAACGCCATCCATCTTGTAGCTCACATAGTACCATGTTTTCTTTTTGTAGGTGGTACTATAGATTACATTAACCTTTGCTTTTTTTGTAAGATTTACAAGTGCTGTGGAATCCACGTTAACTGTTACACTCTTCATTGGGGTATCCAATGTAGAGTCACCATCCGTGGAAGGTGTGGTAGTTGTATCGGCTGAGTTTTCTGGCGGAGTATTTTCTGTAGTTACATCAGTTGTCGCAGGGGTTCCTGTGATGACGTTTTCTGTAAACGTCTCAGTTGTTGTAGGGGTTTCGGTTGTGGAGTTCTCTGGTGTAGCATTTTCGGTTGCTGTCTCTGCCGTCGTACTATTTTCAGTGGTCGATTCCGTTGTTGCACTGTCATCCGGAACCATTACAATTTCGGTCTTGGTACCCGGAATGCTATCATAAACCGGAATTTGAGACTTTGTAATAGCATTTTTGGTATACCCGGTTTTGGTATAAATGCTTTCGATCGGAGTAAATTCGCTGTAATAGTTCTTTCCGTTAATGATTTTGTAACTGCGCATCTGATAATAGTAGCATTTACCGGCAGATAATTTTGTATTCTTGTAAGTAGTGGTAGATTTTTTGTTAATGGTCTTAATTTTTTCATAGCTACCATTTACTGTGGTTGCACGATAGATCTCATATCCGGTTATGCTGGAATCTTTTTTCCAGGAAAGCGTAATATAATTTTTGGCACGAGTTTTTGCTTTTAAAGAAACAGGTGCTTTTGGCAAAATGTCAAAACGTATATTTCGAACGTCGCAATAATTACCGATACCGGTAATAGATATGGTTGCCGTTCCAACTTTTGTATTATTAGCATAAGAAACGATATAGTCCACATTTGGGGTAAGAGTAATACCGTTGTGTGTCACTGTTATTTCAGGAGTGATTGGTTCGCCGGTGTAAATGGAATCCTTTACTTCTGTAAAAATAGAAGTAGAAATGCTGAATGGATTTGGTGCGAAATTGTCTTCCGGTTTCGCATAGTAGAAATTCATGTCTACGTCGCCATTGATACCATTTACGGAACCTTTTTCTGAGTATTGCCAAAAGTCGAATTCTCCTGTATAGTTTGTTTCTTTGGTGTAATTAGCAAGCCAGATGCGATATCCTGCGTCGGTAAGAGTGTCTACATTTAACTGATCTTCCAGCATGCTTTTGTTTGCGTATACCATAGGAGTAAATCCGGCTGTGGAAATTTCATTGCAAAATGCCATACATACGTCGGTTGCTTGTTGCTTGGATAACTTTGCGTTATAGAGACGTCCGCCGAGTCCGCTGTCGGTAGAAGCGTATTCAAAGTCCATAACCAGAGGCATAGAAATCTGGTAATTTCCAATTGCATTTAGTATATATTCAGCTTCTTCCATTGCTTCTGTTTCGTTGGTAGCCTGAGAAAATACATATACACCAACCTTGATTCCTGCGGCAATGGCATTTTGCATATTCGTTTCAAAGTAAGGGTCTTTGGTTGCATCGCTGAGAATGCCGGAAGAACCATAACCGCGGAAGCCTACCTGGATAAATGCGTAATCGATACCGTCAGCCTTTACCTTGTTCCAATTGATTGAGCCTTGCCATCTGCTGATATCGATACCGTGTAGAATAGTCCGGTCATCAAATCGGGTTTTGTGAGTGTATTTGGCTCCGGTATAAGGACTTTTGATTTTGCGACTTCCGTAGTTATTGATTGGAAAAGTTGTTTCATAGTCCGATTCATCATAAAATTCGGATGATATAGATTGACCGGATAAACGTCCTGCACCAGGATCAAGGGTGGTGGCTTGTACCGGAATGTTGATTGTGAATATACTTATTATAAGAATTAATACTGCAAGAATAAAATGAGTTTGTTGGTTAAGTGTAAATTTTCTTTTTGGGTTCATGGGTAGTCCTTTCTAATGTTTTCCTGATGGAATAGTATTTTGAAATTTGCTTTGTTTATAATGTAAATATAGTTAATTTCATATATTGTGAAAAACTATTTTATAATAAGATAATAAAAGTGTCAAAAATTTCGAATAAGAATCTGAAAGGTTACAATATTTTTATTATTTTTGAAACGGGATATACTCTACAAAACCCTTATGAAATCAAGATGAAATGGGATTTTGAAAGATGCAAAAAACATATCAATAAAAAAATTTGAAAAAATTTTAAAAAAGTACTTGCATTTTGTTTTCGTATGATATATAATCGTCATTGTTGTTGAGGAAAACAACGAACTGAATACGGGCCGCTAGCTCATTTGGTAGAGCACCTGACTCTTAATCAGGGTGTGCGGGGTTCGAGCCCCCGGCGGCCCACTATCGAGGAACTAATTTGATGTGAACACATTGGGTTGGTTCTTTTTGTGTTAACAGTGAGCCATGCGAATGCCGAAGGTATTCGGGATACAAGATAAAGGACGGGTTATGAAATGCTTGCATTTCAGAGCCTGTCCTTTTCTTGTATCAAGAATGCACGTTAGTGCATTCATATGGCGAACGTCCATCACTGAGCAAGCCGTGCTTGCGATGTGTGTGCAGCTTGCTGGGCTTTGTTCTGCGAAGTAAAATCAAATATCTAATCTGTTAAATTACTATTGAAAATACAGCCGGATTGGGGGAGTTACGAGTTCATTTTTCAATTGAAAAGAACACAGAAAAGAAGTATAATTATCTACGGTAGAAAATGTTAAAATTCGGGTTTTGATATTTTTTAACTAATACATTTTAGGAGGGTTATTTTTATGAAAAGATTCGAGAGAACCATGAAAACGGTTGTTGCAATGCTGTCTTTTTGTTTGGTATTTGTATTAAGCATTACATCAGAAGCGGCAAAGTATCAGCCAAATGTAACGTATATTGATCCACAGGTTGATTCTAAGGATCAATATTATTCAACAACGAAGATGCGTATGAGTACGTATGAAGACAGAAATGTTCGGGTAATTTATCCTAAGGACGCAAAGATTGCTGTTTCTACTAGTAAGAAAGATTTACAGGCAATGATTACGTACAAATGTAACGAGTTGAATCCACACGCAACAGGCAAGAAGGTATATGTAGTACCGAATGGTAAGAGTATATATGATTATGAAGAGTATGAAACGTTATATCTTGATAAAGATAACAATCGTTTGTACTATAATACTAGCCAATATGACGATGTTACAGGGAAGTATATCGAAACAAAGGTATATCCATCGTCTATGAGAGTTTATATGAAGTTGGCGGGTAACGATGATTATTATAGATATTATCTATATTATGATGAAACTCAAAAAACATATTATGTATATGATTATGATGAGGATCTTGAGGAATCTGTGAAAAAGAATATTTCATTAGACTGGTTGGAGTGGGATTGTTATTATACGGATGACAAGGGAAACAGAAAATCGTTGGATAAAGATAATTTGGGATACTACTATCGTGATTACAGTGTAACTGTTTATGAGAATGAACAGACTGTGAGATATGACGATGGTAAGACACCAGATTATGAATATGCCGTTGCCGACATTCAGTTGACTTCAACGAAAAAAGGTACTTATAAGTTGTATGTAACAGTGAATGGTAAGAAGTCTACACTTACGGTATATGTAAATCCTTATGGTGATCGTACATATACAAGTGTGAAATTAGACAAGAATACAGTTAAAAGTGTCAATTTGAAAGAAACAGCTAATGACTATACTTATACAGAGATAGAAGATTATCAAGTTAAGAATACATTAAAAACTGCAAAGTTAAGCTTGAAAGCAAACAAAGGTATTAAGATTACAGGTGTTGTAACAGCATATTTGGATAAGGATGGTAAGGCATGCTACAAAAAGACAAAGAATAACAAAAAGATTAATTTGTCACAGGCGTATGATTATTCATATAATTATGTAGGAAAAGGTTCGTATACCTCAAAGTCAGCTAACAGAAAGACGTTTTTGTTTATTTCTTATCAGGATAGCTATTTAAAGACTTCTTACACATATTCAGTTGTTACTAAGCATGGTGTGAAGCAGGTTAAAGAAGTATATAAGGCAGCTAACGGAAAGAGTTATACACGTTATTATGACTATGGAGAGTATGGAAATAATAAAGTTGCTTCAAGTGTAATCACATTGTGGTCGAATTAATCATTGTTGGAAAGGGGAATAGAATATGCGTTTATTGGATAAGGTAAAAAAGATTACGTATACAGCATTCGCGGTTCTTGCAATTGGTGCAGTAACAGCAAGTGGCGTGGATGTTCAGGCTAAGACGGTTAATCAGCCAACTCACAAAAGTAAAAAAGTATATACGGTTGGCGATAAAGACAACTATAGTTTGTATGATGCAACTAATTTAAAGATTAACGGAAAGAATTATAGCAAGGCCAAGAAAAAAGTAAAGACTATACAGACAGCGAAGAATGAGCAGGCATATAAGTCATATACCGGATCATATACGAATTATTTGGATGATTCTGTAGTATACGATACAGAAGATAATTTACAGCAGAAAGAGAACTACAAGTATATCAGTACATATGACTATTCTTTTGTTTTCTTGAAAGCCGGAACATATAAGATTTCATATGACAAATACGAGTCTGGTGATGATATAGTTGAAAAAAGTCAGGATGGTAAGACAGAGACGGTAACAAAGGTATTGGAAAAGACTCACTACGAGGATACAATTAAGGTTGTAGACACAACTAATCCGATTAAGAAGCTTTCTTTGGGTAAGTCGAGTGTATCTTATACTGTTAAAAAGAGTGGAACTAAGACAACAACTAAGAAAGTCGTGAAGAATCGTTATTTGACAGGTAAGAATGGAAAGCTTACATTTAGTATGAATTCCGGTTATAAGTTAACTAGTGCTTATGTTGTTACAAGAAATGCAGAAGGTAATATTGTGGTTTCTTCAACAGGTAATAAGAAAAATGTTACATATAGTGTTGGTAAGTATACCAATAATGAAACTTATGATAAGATTGTTCAGGATCCTGTTACAGGTAAGGATCAGTATGTGGTAGATGAGAAGGGCTATTCTACATTGGTGAAAGCACCTGTAGTTGTTAGTGAAGCGGCTAACAAGTACAAAGAGACAACGATTGTTTATGGATATAAAGATTCCTTTACAGGAAATTATACGAATTATTCAATTGGACAAAAGACAGTGTATATTCCGAATAGAGACAAAGATGGTGAGCTCATGTATCAGAAGGATGCCGATGGAAAATATATTAGAGATGAAAAGGGTGACAGACTTCCAGTTGTGACAACTGTACAGGCAACTACTATTGTGACAACATATCCGACCCAGAAACGTGTAGATGGTCAGTATAAGACGGTAGAAAGAGTATATGAGACAGTGATTTTACCAACTGACAAGACATTATATGATGGTTCTGAGTATTGGCGTGATGCAAAAGGTAAGGCAGATACTCGTTATTCGGGTGATTATCACGAAGTATCATTGGCGGGTGTAGTACGTACGGTTATGCTTGCGAATGGATCTTATGTAACTAATCCGGAATATTTAAGAAAATTCTATTCTAGTAGTTATGCAGGTAAATGGCAGGTATATGATGCGTCTATGGATACTAATAAGGTGAAGTATTACGATAATGATGACTATTATGACATAGATTTAAATACCGGCGAAAAAACAACTCGTTATGTATATGTATATGATTTAGATGCGGATGGAGATAGAATACCAAATCATGAGAATTTGAATGTAATTTCGTTAGGTGGAGCAGGCGGAACATGTACATTCAAAGCAAAATAATGCATTGTGAAAAACTGTATTAATGTAATAAAAATGAACCACCGGCTTTGAAGTCGGTGGTTTTTTATAATATAGGAAATTCCTCTGTGAGGAACATCCTATATCATAAAAAATGCTCCTCAAGGAGGCGCAGCTCGCGGAAAAGAAATATGTTCTTTGGACACCGCTCGCGCGAAGAGTTTGCAAGCAAACTCTTTGTTCTTATTTAATTATATGAGTTATCCAAGAGAAGCAAACAATGCAGCAATTTCGTCTGCGGATAATTGTTTATTAGGATCATCTGTAATAGTAGGTGCGCTTACCGGTTCCGGAGCAGCTTTTGCAATTGCCTCATCCATTCGTTTTTCCTCATCGGAAGTATCTTTCTTTGGAGCAGGTTCTGCAGAAGCAAACAATGCAGCAATCTCATCTGCGGATAATTGCTTGTTAGGATCATCCGTAATGGTTGGTTCCGGTGTGACTTCTACAGGTTTTTCTTCTTTTTTAGGTGCCGGATCTGCTGCGGCAAATAGTGCAGCGATTTCATCAGCTGATAACTGTTTGTTTGGATCCTCATTTAAATCCCCAATGGTCATTGGCTCTTTCTCTTCTCTGTATTCATCGGATTTGCCCACAACCGTAAAGGTTGGAGTAAATGGTTTTTCTTCCTCGATTTCCGGCTCGGTTTCTTTCTTTGGAGCAGGTTCTGCTGCGGCAAATAATGCAGCAATTTCATCGGCAGAAAGCTGTTTGTTAGGATCTTCGGTAACTGGTGTTAGTGCAACCGGTTCTTCAATCGGTGAATTATCAACGGCTATTTCTTCTGTTGGTTCTTCAAAAATAGGTTCCTCAATAGCTACTTCGTCGATAGTTAATGGTTCTATCATTGTTTCGGTTGTTGCTGTTTCTTCCGCGATAATCGTTTCTGTAGTTTCTTCGGCAGTCACTGTTTCCATTGCTTCTTCTGCAATGGGTGTTTCACTAAAGAAAGCTGCCATTTCCTCGTTAGAAAGTAAATCATCCATGGAAGCTGTAAAGGTATCATCTGTTTCAGAAGGCGTTTCAGTAACTTCTGCGACAGGAGAGACAGGTTCTGCCGTTTGCATAACTGATTCTGCAATTGGTTTGCTTACTATAGGAGGCGTAGGTTGTACCGGTGGAGCTTGCACTACATTATGAACAGGAACCTGAAAATTCTGAATGTTGTTGGAAATGTTCTGTAATTCATGTGCGACATTATTAAGTTGAAGACTTAAACTTTGATCCGGAATAGTAGGTTGTGCTTTTAAGTAATTCACGATATCTTCTAAAGCCTCTACCATTTCTTTGTTGTCCGGTTGTAACTGATCAAAGCCCTGAATCATAGTGTCGCTTAACTGGCTACGCAATTCTTTGATAGTAGAAATGACCTTGGTTGTATTGGATTGGTCATACTTAATCATAAGTTTGGTTGCCTTGTTCTGTGCGCTAGAGATGGAAGACAAATTCTTGTAAAGTGTTTCCTGACTTTCGATATAATTATTCTCCAATGTAGCAACTGCCTGAGCAGCCTGTTTGGTGTAGAGGAAAGTTGCCTTGCCAAGTTGAGATTGAGTACCACTCATCGTCTCTAATTGCTCAGAAATATCATCAATATATTCTTTTAACTGGTTATTCATGGCCTTACTTTTGGCAATGTTAAATGCAATAACATTCTGTGTTAACAGATAAGCACAAATCAGGAAAACCATACTCATTCCCATGACGGCAAAAATGATGTCATGATATATAATGAGTGTATAAATTAAAGCAATTCCTGAAATAAGAGTTGTGAGCACGGATAGTGCTAATTTGTTTTCCTGTTTGTTCATAGACTAAGTACCTCCACCTGATAACTTCCCCAATATATATACCGGCATGAGCCGGTTCAAATTCCCTATAACAATCGAAAAAAGCACGTTTCAATTCTGTATGTTGTAGTTGTCTGAAAATATACAAAATATAAGGATTTTTGTCATTATATTATACAACAAAAGAAAGGTTTCGTAAAGGAAAATTATGTAAACATAAGGTTATAAACAAAGAGAAAAGGATGGAAAATGATATGGTTATAAATATTGTTTCGTATATATGATATTTTGTTTTTTGGAAAGCTAATTATAGTGTTTAAGTGGTAATTGATAGAAGGTTGTGTTAAAATGGAATATAGTATTTTAGGCAGGAGGTAGTATATGGAATATAATGAAAAGGAATTCAAAAAGCTGGCGAACTTAAGGGTAATGATGATGTGGGCCTTTATTGGGGTTGTACTATCGGCAGCGTATATTATTGAGTTATTTAAAGGTGGAAGAACACCTGGATATGTAGCTTTATTTTTGCTGATGTGTTGGGGACCTTTTGTAGGGGGACTGGTTCTTCTCAAAATGAAAGGTATGGCAGCTACACAATATAAGGAAATTGTGGCAATCAGTTATGGCTTGTTTTATTTGTTTGTAATGCTTACGGCAGATACGGTGTTGGCGGTTATATATGTAATACCAGTTGTTAGTACATTGGTGTTGTATAAAGATCGCAACTTGATTATTCGTGTTTGTATTGAAAATGAGGTACTCCTTGTGGGTTGTCTTGTGCAGGATCATTTGAAAGGGGCTTTGACAGCTAAGGTTATCGTAGATTATGAGATACAGTTTGTGGGTATGCTGCTGTATTATATTGCCTGCGTTATGGCAATTGATTATATGAATAAGTCGGAAGAGGCTATGCTTGGAGCAGTAAAAGAGAATCTTGACAGAGTAATAACTACGATTGAACAGGTAAAGGGAGCCAGTACGGCGGTTGTTGATGGAGTTACGGTTGTGCGTGAACTGGCAGAAGAGAATCGACAGGGAGCTAATTTTGTGGTTCAAGGAATGGATAGATTAACAGTCAATAACGGAATTTTACAGGAAAAGACCGATCATTCCATGAAAATGACCCAGACAATTGATACGCAGGTTATGAATGTGGCAACGATGATACAGGAAATGGTTCAGTTGATGGAAGAATCTGTAAGTCATGCTCAGATTAGTGCGGAACAGTTGGCGGATGTGGTAAAATCAACAAATACAATGGCGACTTTATCTGCAGATGTAGAGAAGATATTAGTCGATTTTAAGCAGGGATTTGATATGGTAAAACAGGAGACCGGTATGATTGAATCCATTACGTCTCAAACCAATCTTCTTGCTTTGAATGCATCGATTGAGGCTGCAAGAGCAGGAGATGCCGGAAGGGGATTTGCGGTTGTTGCAGATGAAATAAGAAATTTGAGTACGGGGACGCAGGCTTCTTCTACGCGTATTATGGATGCACTAAATCATTTGGAAGAAACATCTGATGCAATGACGAAGTCTATCGGTAAGACTCTTGAACTGATACATACGACATTGGAAAAGGTTACGCAGGTCAATGCGAGCGTGGCTAGTATTGCGAAGGATTCCATACAACTTGGCAATAATATTCAGGTGGTAGATAATGCCATGCGTGAAGTAGAAACTTCGAATAAGAACATGGTAGATAATATGACGCAGATTTGTGATGTTATGGTGGTTATGACGGAAAATATCAGCGAAGCGGGAGAAACTACCAAGGTTATGAGAAGTAAGTATGAAGAAACTTCGAATAATGTTATCAATATTGAACAGGTTGTAGGTAGACTGATTGAAGAATTAGGTGCCGGCGGCTTCATGGGTGTCAAAGATATTCGTCCTGGAATGCGCTTGATTGTTGCTGAGGGATATGGCCAGAATATGACAGAGTATAAGGGTGAAGTTGTAGAGGTTAATGAGGAATGGATTTCAGTAAGTGAACTGATAAGTAATTATAAAGAATTTGTATTGGATAAGAGTTATAATTATAATGTAAGTATTGTTGTTGATAATGAAATGTATCAGTGGAATGATGTGAGGATTTCGACTGGTAAAAACGATGGCTATATAATTAGGATGTCGGGAAGTCCGTCTGTGGCAAACAGAAGAAAATATCCTAGACTACCGCTTCGTAATACATGTACGATTCAGTGGGATGGAGCGCAGGAAACATTTTCCGGTAAGATGGTTAATGTGAGTGCTAACGGAATAGGCTTTTCATCAAAAGCGAAGGAATTAGCGAATAGCAAGGGAGATGTGCTGAAAGTTTATGTTGAGGATTTTGAGCCTTTACGTGGAGAATCATTGATTTGTAATGTGATTCGTATTTCGGACAATGACGGTGAATATCATTTTGGATGTCGCTTATTGGAAGATAATATGGCTATTATGGAGTATGTTAATGCAAATTATCAGGAATAATATGTTTTGACTACAAAACTTGGAGGTGTTTTTGATGCAGGATATACCGAATAAGTTTATACTCCGTTCTGAATTTCAGCCTACCGGAGACCAGCCACAGGCGATAGAAGACTTGGTACAAGGGTTTAAGGAAGGTAATCAGTTTCAGACTTTGTTAGGTGTTACCGGTTCGGGTAAGACATTTACAATGGCGAATGTCATCGCACAACTGAATAAGCCAACGTTGATTATCGCACATAATAAGACCTTGGCGGCACAGCTCTATTCCGAATTCAAGGAGTTCTTTCCGGAGAATGCAGTGGAGTATTTTGTCTCCTATTATGACTATTATCAGCCGGAAGCTTATGTACCGTCGACGGACACGTATATTGAGAAGGACTCTTCGGTTAATGATGAAATTGATAAGTTAAGACATTCTGCCACGGCAGCATTGATTGAGCGCAAGGATGTTATTGTGATTTCTTCGGTGTCCTGCATCTACGGTATTGGTTCGCCAGAGGATTACGAGGAGATGATGTTAACGCTTCGTACAGGTATGACTTATGAATGGGATCAGTTAATAATGGATTTAATTGACATTCAGTATGAGCGTAATGAGATGGATTTTAAACGTGGAACATTCCGTGTACATGGTGATGTGTTGGAAATTTTGCCGGTTTCTACTTTTGAGAATGCGATACGTGTGGAATTTTTCGGAGACGAGATTGACAGGATGGTAGAGTTTGATCCGTTGACAGGAGAAGTGAAACGAGGAATTAACTGTGCATTTATCTTTCCGGCTTCTCATTATGTTGTAGCGCAGGAGAAGATTGAACGCGCAGTTGGAGAAATCGAGAAGGAATTGGAAGAACAAGTAACGTATTTCAAAGAGAATGATAAGTTGTTAGAGGCACAGCGTATTAGTGAACGTACGCATTTTGACATGGAAATGTTGAAGGAAACGGGATTTTGTTCGGGGATTGAGAATTATTCCAGGCCTTTGGCCGGATTGGAACCGGGTGCAACTCCGAATACGTTATTAGAGTTCTTTAAGGATGATTTTTTGATGATTATTGATGAGTCTCATATTACGGTTCCTCAAATACGAGGGATGTATGCGGGAGACCGTTCCAGAAAACAGACTTTGGTGGATTTTGGATTTCGTCTGCCATCTGCTATGGATAACAGACCACTTCGTTTTGATGAGTTTGAAGAGAAGGTGGATCAGGTTATGTTTGTATCTGCTACTCCGTCAGATTATGAATCGGAGCACGAGCTTTTGCGGACAGAGCAGTTGATTCGACCAACTGGTTTGTTGGATCCATTGATTGAAGTAAAGCCGGTAGAAGGACAGGTAGATGACTTGTTGTCTGAGGTCAACAAAGAGGTTGAGAAGGGTAATAAAGTTTTGGTGACTACTCTGACGAAGCGCATGGCAGAGGACTTGACAGACTATTTGCGTGATCAGGGTGTGAAGGTAAAATATTTGCATTCTGATATTGATACATTGGAGCGTATTGAGATTGTAAGAGATTTGCGCTTAGGTGTATTTGACGTACTGGTAGGGATTAACCTGTTGCGAGAGGGACTGGATATTCCGGAAATTACATTGGTGGCAATTTTAGATGCAGACAAGGAAGGATTTCTTCGTTCAGAAACATCCTTGGTGCAAACGATAGGGCGTGCTGCTCGTAATAGTGAAGGTAGAGTTATTATGTATGCAGACGAGATTACACGTTCCATGCGACTTGCTATTGATGAAACCAATCGTCGACGTGAGATACAGGATGCTTATAACAAAGAGCATGGAATTACACCGACAACGATTCAGAAGTCTATCCGTGATTTGATTACTACTTCGACAGATGAAGATGTCGATGCATTGAATGCAAAGCTTCATGAGAAGGATGTTGAGTCTATGACGAAGAAGGAGTTGCAGGCGGAGATTAAGAAATATACCAAGAAGATGGAAACTGCTGCGGCAGAGCTTAATTTTGAGATGGCAGCTGAGTATCGTGACAAGCTGAAGGAGTTGAAGATTACGCTAAGAGATTATGATGCGTAGAATAGAATGGAAAGTACAGAACAAGTATTCGGATTGTTCTGTACTTTTTTTGTAGGGTTTGTTATAATTAAATCGAACGTTAGTTTGAATGCTTGGTGCGTAAATATTTCGTTGCAAAAATTTTTATAATAAATGATAATGAATGACATGATATAAGTGACGAATGTGGTTTTATTTGCAGACGATACTTTTTAGTTCGACAAAATTATGAGAAAGGAACGAAGATATGAAGCAGTATATTACAATCAAAGGTGCGAAAGAACATAATTTGAAGGACATAGATATTAAGATTCCGAGGGATGAGCTGGTGGTGGTGACCGGACTTTCAGGCTCCGGTAAGTCTTCCCTCGCTTTTGATACCATTTATGCTGAAGGACAGAGACGTTATATGGAGTCTTTGTCTTCTTACGCGAGACAGTTCTTAGGACAAGCGGAAAAACCGGATGTGGAAAAGATTGAAGGTCTTTCACCGGCAATTTCCATCGACCAGAAGTCGACCAATCGCAATCCTCGTTCTACTGTTGGAACTGTGACAGAAATCTACGATTATTTTCGTTTGTTGTATGCTAGAATTGGGGTTCCACATTGTCCGAAGTGTGGGAAAGAGATTAAGAAGCAGACTGTGGATCAAATGGTGGATACTGTGATGGAATTGCCGGAAGGGACGAAGTTTCAGTTGCTGGCGCCGGTGGTTCGCGGTAGAAAAGGACGTCATGAGAAGGTATTAGCTCAGGCGAAGAGAAGTGGATATGTCCGTGTTATTGTAGATGGTTCTCTTTATGATTTGTCAGAGGAGATTGAATTAGATAAGAATAAGAAGCATGATATTTCTATTGTGGTTGATCGTTTGGTGGTAAAGAGTGGAATAGAACGCAGATTGAATGATTCTATTGAGGCTGTAATGAAACTGGCGGAAGGAATTATGGAAGTAGATGTAATTGGTGGTAAGGCGATTCATTTGAGCTCTAGTTTTTCATGTCCGGATTGTGGAATCAGCATCGATGAGATTGAACCTAGAAGCTTTTCTTTTAATAATCCTTTTGGTGCGTGTTCAACTTGTTCCGGTCTTGGTTATAAGATGGAATTTGATGTGGATTTAATGATTCCTGATACGAATCTTTCGATTGCAGATGGTGCGATTGCAGTGCTGGGGTGGCAATCTTGTACAGATAAGAAATCTTATACCAGAGCAATTTTAGATGCATTGGCGATGGAATTTGATTTTGATTTGAATGTACCATTTAATCAGATGTCAGAAGAAGCTAGGAATATTATTCTGTATGGTACGAATGGCCATGAGGTGAAAGTGTATTACAAAGGTCAACGCGGTGAAGGGATTTATGATGTGGCTTTTGAAGGGTTGATTCGCAATGTACAAAGACGTTATCGTGAGGCTAGTTCGGAATCTATGAGAGAAGAATATGAAAGTTTTATGACGATTACTCCGTGTGATGTATGTGGTGGACAGCGTTTGAAGAGAGAGTCACTTGCAGTAACGGTAGCGGGTAAGAACATTTATGAGATTACGACGATGTCGATTGAGAAACTGGTGGATTTCTTAGAGAATGTAGAACTAACGGATCGGCAACAGTTTATTGGTGGCGGAATTTTGAAGGAGATTAAGTCGAGACTGTCCTTCCTCATCAATGTAGGATTGGATTATCTTTCTCTTTATAGGCCTACATCTTCTCTTTCCGGTGGAGAGGCACAAAGAATCCGTCTGGCAACGCAGGTGGGTTCCGGTTTGGTAGGTGTAGCTTATATTTTGGATGAGCCAAGTATCGGTTTACACCAAAGAGATAATGATAAATTAATTGGTACACTAAAGCATTTGAGAGATCTGGGTAACACTTTGATTGTGGTGGAACATGATGAGGATACCATGTTGGCGGCAGATTATATTGTGGATATCGGACCGGGCGCAGGAGAGTTGGGTGGACAAGTAGTTGCGCAGGGTACGGCACAACAGATTATGAAGAATAAGAAATCCATTACCGGTGCATATTTGTCTGGAAGAATTAAGATTCCGGTGCCGGAAATAAGAAAAGAGCCGACAGGTTGGATTACAGTCAAGGGTGCGAGACAGAATAATTTGAAGAATATAGATGCAGCATTTCCGCTTGGTGTGATGACTTGTGTGACAGGCGTTTCGGGTTCCGGTAAGAGTTCCTTAGTCAATGAAATCTTATATAAACATTTGGCAAGAGAGTTGAATCGTGCCAGAATGAAGGCTGGAGACCATGATGGTATTGAAGGTTTGGAACAGCTTGATAAGGTGATTGACATCGATCAGTCGCCAATTGGTAGAACACCACGTTCGAATCCGGCAACTTATACCGGTGTCTTTGATATGATTCGTGATTTGTTTGCGGGAACGAAGGATGCTAAGGCACGAGGATATAAGAAGGGAAGGTTTTCGTTTAATATTTCCGGTGGACGTTGTGAAGCTTGTAAGGGTGATGGTATTATCAAGATTGAGATGCATTTCCTGCCGGATGTGTATGTTCCTTGCGAGGTGTGTGGTGGTAAGCGTTACAATCGTGAAACCTTAGAGGTGCTATACAAAGGTAAGAATATATTTGATATATTGGATATGACAGTGGAAGAGGCTTGTGAATTTTTTGCAAATGTCCCATCTATCCTAAGAAAAATAGAGACGTTGAAAGAAGTAGGACTTGGATATATTCGTCTTGGACAACCGTCGACTACTTTATCTGGTGGTGAAGCGCAACGTGTGAAGCTGGCTACAGAGTTATCGAGACGAAGTACCGGAAGGACGATTTACATTTTAGATGAGCCGACTACCGGGCTTCATTTTGCAGATGTGCATAAGTTGGTGGAAATATTACAGCGACTTTCAGACGGTGGTAATACCGTTGTGGTGATTGAACATAATTTGGAAGTGGTAAAGACTGCAGATTATATTATAGATATTGGACCGGAGGGTGGAGACCGTGGAGGAACAATTGTGGTTGCAGGAACACCTGAGGAAGTAGTACAATGTGAGAAGAGTTACACAGGACAGTATCTGAAGAAGTTGTTAGAGAGATAATAGATTTGCGGATTGTGGTGCAGAAGGTAAGGGATTATTGCAATTTCTTGTAGATTATACATTTTACGAGTAGAGAAAGATTGTGTCCGATGTGAGGAGAATACCTGGAAGAGGGGATTGTACGGAATGAGAAAGATAGGATATACCAATGCTGGAATATTTGCCAAGATGTTAATGGGGCTGTTGATAGTTGCATTACTATCTATGTCAGATTGTGTTATGGCAGAAGCAGAAACCATTGACTTTAAAGCAAGAATAGTGGAATTGCAAAAGAAGTTTCCGGATAAGAAATATTGGAATAAAGTCGGAAAGATTGCGGATAATTCGGATGGATATACGGATGTTGCATGTTCCTTGCACAAAGCCACGGGAGTTGACCATGTTTATGGAACGGGTGGTTGTACCTGTAATCACTTTGCGGGTGGAGGTCATTTGTCCGCAACCCAGTGTATGGGTTTTGCTAATAAATTGGCTTATGATGTATTTGGGGATACGACTTGGAAGAAAATCAGTAATCCAACCATCGCGCAACTTGCAGATATACGAATTGGTGATATCGTTCGATTGGATTATAACAGTCATTCCGTATTTGTTATCTCAAGAACAGGTAATCAGATTATGGTTGGTGAAGCTAACTATGGTGATCATTGTCAGATTAACTGGGGACGAATTATTAATTTGTCTACTGCCAATGTAACTTACTATGAACGGGCAGCGAATTATGATGCGGTGATTGGTTCGCAAAATGTTGAGGTTGGCGAGATGACTCCGTCTACGGAAACAACCTCCACGCAAACAACAGAAACTTCGGGAGCATCTACCGAACAGGGCACGACACAGAGCACAGGTAGCGAAACAACGACGGAAGCTAATACGGAAGCAACAACTGAGGTGGCAACAGATTATACCGGTTGGAAAAAGGCTGCAGACGGCGAACATTATCAATATTACAAATCCGGTAAGCTCCAAAAAAAGAAATGGTTAACAATTAAGAAGAAGAAATACTACGTGGATGAAGATGGTTACCGTGTGACGGGGTTTTATGATATCAATCAACAAACCTATTATTTCAATAATAAAGGTGAGATGCAAAAGGATAAGTGGTTTACCAAAGGTGAGGAAATATATCATGTGAATACCGACGGATTGGTACTGAAGTCACAATGGTTATACTATAAAAATAAGCTGGTGTATGTGACCAAGGATGGTAGTATTGCTAAGAGTGAGATTGTCACAATTGGTTCGAAACAGTATTATTTCAACTCCAAAGGGCATCGCGTAAAAGGTTTCAAAAAGTACAAAGGAAAATACTATTATACGAATAGCAGTGGTGTGCTTCAGAAAAAGAAATGGATTACACAGGGTAAGAACAAATACTATTTACAAAAATCCGGTGTGCGTGCACAATCCAAGCTGTTGAAGATTGGTAAGTATCAATATTATTTTGACGGCAAAGGACGAATGGTTAAGAATAAGAAGGTAACTTACAAAGGGAAGATTTATAAAGCAGATAAGAAAGGTCGCTGTAAGTTTGTTTCTAATGAACCTATAACACAAGAAAACACGGAAACAACGGAAAGCGTTACGGAACAACCGGTCGCGTAATAACCAAACAAGAAACAGAAGGTAGTGAAGGTGGCTAAAGCCTATGTCGACTTCTGGAAGAAATAAGCATAATTTTGAAGTTGATACCTACTATTATGACTTGTCCGTTCTCATTTATAATGTTTTTACATTAAAGATTGCTCATAACTGTGAATAATACAATAGCATAACAAATTTGCAAATTGTAACTATGAAAGTAGTGAGTAGTTATCAAACAGTTATGAATTGACATTATAGGAGGACGTAGCAATGAAAGAAGAGCGTTACCTGATTAAAGAGGCAGCGGCATTAGTAGGAGTAGAGTCACATGTACTTCGTTACTGGGAAGAAGAACTAAAGATGGAGATTCATCGCAATGGAATGGGTCACAGATATTATACAAAGAAAGATATTGAAGTTTTGACAAAAGTGCGTAATTTGAAGGAGAAGGGCTTGCAACTAAAGGCAATCCGTAACTACTTAGATGCGCGCAGAGAACAAATGGCGCATACAGATCACAAAGAAGAAACAGAGTCTGTTTCGGAAGAGATGAATAATGTCATTCTTTTTGCAGATAAGAATAAGGTGGCAAAGGAAGTACATAGTAATTTGCCGGAAGTCAAAGAATCAAAAGATTTAATTCCGGTAAAACAGCAGATTTTATCAAATGAAGCCAAGATGGAACAATTTCAGCAGTTGATGAATCGTATTGTATCAACTGCCATCAAAGAGAACAATGAATTGATTGGAAAATCTGCAGGAGAGCATGCGGCAAGTGCAGTGGTTAATCAGATTTCCGGGATGACAAAGGAACAGGAAGCGAAAGCAGAGGAACGATATCGTAAGTTGGATCAAACGTTGCGGGAGATTCAAAAAGCAAGATTAGAAGCTGCTGCGGCTAATATACGTCCGGTGGATAAGCGCAGACAAGCTCGGTTGAATCGCAAGAGCAAGAATAATGCAAAGTCTCCGAGTGTGGTTATGGAGTCTGATGTGGTTTCTGGTGAATAATGACAGTTTTTGTTGCATTTCTGACAGAAACATAGGATAATAGACTTTTAAGCAAGTCTTGAAAATGAAGTGACTGTGAAGATAAGAAACAGTTGCGAAAGAATGAGAGATAGAATGGCGCGTTATAGAGATGAACGCGTGGAAAAATAAGTATAGAGAAAAGGAAGGTTACATACGATGAAGAACATGATTAATTTTAGCAATTTTAGTAAAGAGGAATTGAATGCGATTTTAGATTTGGCATATGATATGAAGAAGTCTCCTGAAAAATACTTAGAGACATTGAAGGGTAAGAAGTTATATACACTTTTTGAAAAAACTTCCACTCGTACATTTTTGTCATTTTCAACAGGTATAACAGAGCTTGGTGGTAGTTATTTTAACCAGCTTTGGGAAGACTCAAACTTTGTATTGGGTGAGCCTGTTTCAGAGATTAAGTATGTATGCCGTAATGTAGATATTATTATGGCTCGTTTGATTAAGAATGAGACGGTTAATTTATTTGCAAACAATGTAACGGTTCCTTTTATCAACGGTTGTGATTCTACCTATCATCCATGTCAGATTCTTGCAGATGCATTGACATTTAAGGAACATTTTGGTGGATTGAATGTGAAACTTATGTATATTGGTGCAAAGAATAACGTGTTTAATTCTTTGGTTGAATTTTTTGCAAAGATGGGTGAGGGTACCATTTATGGATTGACACCACTTGTAAACGAGACGGCGGTTGAAGCTGATTTCTACGAGAAAGCAAAGGAAACCGGACATTATGTGGAATTGGATCCATCTATGTCAATGGAGGAAGCAAAGAAGTATGTAGCAGATATGGATGTTCTTTATACGGATACATGGGTAGATATGGAGTTCTTTAATAATCCTGCTTATCAAAAGCAGAAGGAAGAGACTCTTGCAAAAATGATGCCATATCAGATTAACAAGGAATTGTTAGAGGGAAGCAAAGCAAAGGTTATGCATGATATGCCGATGCATGTTGGTTTTGAAATCAGTCAGGAAGTTGTGGATGACAATTTAGATTTGATTTTGGACCAGGCGGAGAACAGACGTCACGCAGAGAAAGCGGTAATGGTTACGTTATTAACAAAATAAATAGCTGTTGAGAGTCTCGTTTTAAAATGCCCAGCTCTCGATAATTATCAAAAGAATAGCACAAGAAGCTCTGATGTGGTATAATATTAACATATTAGAGCTTCTTTTTTGTACAATCAGTCATATGGAGGAAAGATATATGGAAGAAATGTAACTGTATCAGCGTAGCTGATTTTCATGGATTTGTGAATCGTAACTATTCAGGTACTGAATAGTTACGAACAAATGCCGATATATTATATAGAGACTTTATTCGCACCGTGAAGGTGAAGAATAGTGAGTGTTTCACTTGACCAGGAAAGGGGTGACTGGCATGGAAATGACCACAAGATTATGTGTTCCGGAAATTAGTATAAGTGAAGATAAAATGTCTGTTAAGATGAAACTTTGTTTGAATGACAATGGAAACAGATGGACGGCAGTAGAATTAAAACAATTGATTGTATCAAAGAATGTGAAGACAGAGATTATAGAATCCTCTATTCTGGATATGATTCGGAATGAAGTATATGAGATTAATATAGAAGTATCGAAGGGAAAACCGGCAGTTGCAGGACGGGATGGTTATTTTATATATCATGTTTCTATGCCTGAAGTGGAAGATGCACCAAAGGAATTAGAAGATGGAAGTGTGGAATATGTCAAAACGACTGCACATACGGTGGTGGAAAAAGATGATTTGCTGGCAGAATATGTGCCGGCTACGAATGGAGAGTATGGGTATACGATTGAGAATACAATGCTGGCTCCGAAGCGTGGTAAGGATTTGCCAAGATTAAAAGGAAAAGGTTTTTACCATGAAGACGGCAAGTACTATGCAGCCAGTCATGGCATGGTGCAGATAACCGAAAGAGGTTTTCGAATCACCAATTTATTGGAAGTTAGTGGAGATGTGGACATTAACTATGGTCATATTGATTTTGACGGAGATGTTAATATTCGAGGCGATGTTAAGTCTGGAATGATGGTTCGTGCCACAGGGAATATTGAGATTACAGGTCATGTTGGTAATTGTTTGATTGAAGCAGGAAAGAATATTATTGTACATAATGGTATGCAGGGAAAGTTTTCCGGCAAGTTGATTGCCGGTGGGGATATTGAATGCAAATTTTTCGAGAATTCACAAGCGATTGCAAAGGGAAATATTGTAGTGCGCTCTGTGATGAATTCACAGTTGGAAGCAGAAGGAATGGTTACGGTAGAAGGTAAGGATTCTGTTGTGTTAGGTGGCTCGGTTCATGCTGTGCGTGGAATGGAGCTTACAGAAGCAGGGAATGATACAGAATTAGAAACATTATTAGTGGCAGGAGCTTTACCGGACACGTTACGTAGGGATATAGAATTAGGCAATATGATTAAAAAAATTAAGGGTGAAGTGGAGTTGCTCGAGCGTTCTGCAAAGGTGTTAGAGCGTATGGCAAATACACAGATTACTAAGGAAACTAATAATCGTAGAATGAAGATTATTCAAGCGAAAGTAATTAAATCCACGGAACTTAAAAAGTACCAGATGGAAAAAGTGAGAAATGAAGCTTTAATTCAAAGTGGGAAAGATGCGAATATAGTAGTACAGAAAATGATATATCCAGGTTGTCGTGTAGAAATCGCTGGTGTTGGAATTGATGTCAAACAAGAGTTAAAACATGTAAAATTTGTACTTAGGGATGGAATTATTGAGGCAGCTTTGTTATACTAAGTGAGAATGTAACTGTGAAAGTTAGAGCAGTTATGAAAGAATGATAGATAGAGTTGGAGTGAGAATATTGAAAATCGAGGTTTGGTTAGATGCGGCTGCGATTATTTTGTTTTTAGGATTTGGAATGGCCGCATTAATCGCATTTTCGACAATCGATAAGCAAAAGGATATTACAATTAGTAGTCGATACGGAAGACAGACGGGACCGTTGGAAATTGTATATGTTAATGTTGCATTATTGTTGATTGGTTTGATACTCTATCAGAATAGTTATCGTTTTTTGCCTGCACTTTGTATGTTTGTTTTGTTAATCATTTTTAACAGCAGAATGCAGAGTGGAATTGCTCCAACCGGAGTGTTTATTGGAACTACTTATCTGGAGTGGAGTAAGATACAGGCATATAAGATTATTAACGATGAGATTAGCACTGTGCAGATTCGAGTATATGCGAATAAGAAGCAATATGTTCTTAGATGTGCAAAAGACCAAAGAGCGCAGGCAGAGAGTTATTTTTGGGATAACTGTATACAGGAAAAGGCATAAAGGAGGAAAAACATGAGACATTTAATTGATCCGATGGATTTGACAGTACAAGAAATTGACGAATTATTGGGGTTGGCAGATGACATTATTGAGAACAAAGAGAAATATGCGAAGGTTTGTGAAGGAAAGAAATTAGCAACTTTATTTTTTGAACCAAGTACAAGAACTCGATTAAGCTTTGAAGCAGCGATGATGGAGTTAGGCGGTAATGTACTTGGTTTTTCTTCGTCTGATTCTTCCTCATCTGCAAAAGGAGAGAGTGTATCAGATACGGTTAAGGTTGTTTCTTGTTATGCAGATATTATTGCAATGAGACATCCGAAGGAAGGTGCACCGCTTTTGGCATCTATGAAGTCGGATTCGCCAATTATCAATGCCGGTGATGGTGGACATAATCATCCGACACAGACATTGACAGACTTACTTACGATTCATAGAGAAAAGGGTAGGTTAGGAAATATTACAATTGGTTTTTGTGGTGATTTGAAGTTTGGTAGAACGGTACATTCTTTGGTCAAAGCATTATCCCGTTATGAAAATGTGAATTTTATTATGATTTCCCCAATAGAGTTAGAGATTCCGAAGTACTTGAAAGCAGAAGTGTTTGAGAAAGAAGGTTTGTCGTATCAACAGGTTCGTACGATTGATGAAGTGATTGATCAGTTGGATGTCCTTTATATGACTCGTGTTCAAAAAGAACGTTTCTTTAATGAGGCAGATTATGTACGCTTGAAGGATACCTATATTTTGGATATGCCAAAGCTTAAGAATGCTAAGAAAGATTTGAGTATTTTGCATCCACTTCCTAGAGTGAATGAGATTGCAGTAGAAGTCGATGATGACCCTCGTGCATGCTATTTCCGACAAGCATTATATGGAAAGTATGTAAGAATGGCACTGATTATGAAAATGCTTGGAATTGCAAAGCCGGAATAGGAAAGGAAAGGTATGAAGTATGAATATAGATAGTATACAGAATGGAATTGTATTGGATCATATTACCGCTGGTAAGGCGATGCTTGTTTACAAGTATCTTGGTTTGGATAAGTTGGATTGTTCGGTTGCTATTATTAAAAATGCATCGAGTCATAAGATGGGGAGGAAGGATATTTTGAAGATTGATCATCCGGATTATGATATTAATCTGGATGTGTTGGGATACGTTGATCCGGATATTTCGGTTAGCATTATCAAAGATGGTGTGACCGTAGAAAAGAAAAAGGTGGAATTGCCGGAGAAAATAGTTAACATTGTCAAATGTAAGAATCCTCGTTGCATTACCACAACAGAGCAGAGCATCAAGCAGATTTTTAAGTTGACAGATAAGGAGAAACGCACTTATCGCTGTGTATATTGTGAGGCAGAAAATCAAGGTGAAGAGATATAGCCTTCAATAGATGTGTGGAATATTGCCACTGACAGTCGTTTTTATCGGTTATAATAGAACAATTATTTTGCTATTTTTGAAAAAATATATTAATCCTAGATTATTCACGATTTTGTCGTGAAAGTGGCTGAAAGCCACATAACTTCTATATTTTAATTGAATATTGCATTTCACCTAACAAGTGAATAGAAAAAGAGCATCCAAATGTGGTAAAATTTAGGTGTCGAATCC
>JAFQOE010000058.1 GCA_017395635.1 Lachnospiraceae bacterium
CATATGAAAAAATTTCTACAATACATTGGTTTAAAGTCCGGAAAAACTATGAAGGATCAGGCATTGGTAGAGCTTTACTTTCCATTGTTATGTGAAGTATTAAAGAGAATGACTATCCGGTATTTCTTCATACACAACCATCCAGCTTTCGTGCAATAAAATTGTATTCTGATTTTGGATTTGCTTTTTTAACAGACCCAATAATCGGATATAGAAAAAATGATTTGGAGGAATGTTTAACCATTCTAAAAGAACATATGCCGCAAAAAGATTTTGAAAAGCTGCAATTTATCTAATTGACAGTATGATACAAAAAAGAAACCTGCCCCCTTTTAAATTGTGGAAAGGTTTCTTTTTTCTATCCCTTTAACTTAATGACATTGACTGAAATAGTTCCCCGTTTCGTTCATTTTTCGTTAACAAATTCCACCCAAAATAGAAAAGCGATGCGTAGAAAACTTTCAGGTTGTATGAGAGAATTTATATGAATGTTGCCGTGAGGTTTGAACCATATTATGGGGCAAACCTCACAGTTTTTATGTAATGATTTATTCAATGTTAAGAGTAAGTTGTTCATCAGTAGCGTCAGATGAATCACGCTCATCAAATGGATAAGAAATAGATGCAGTATCTTCATCAACCTCTTCTTTTTGCTTATGTTTAACTTTGTGTGTGTATAGTTTTTCTATTGGAAGAGAGGAATGGGTTTGCATTTTTTTGTTGTAGTTAATGAGTAATGTTTCTGCGAAACCTAGAGAACCTACACGTCGCTCTTTAGCATTGCGAATGATAGTTCTTACAGAGAAGATACCATTTTTCTCTTTAAATATGTCATCCTTTAGAGAATCACCATAAGCATTTATGAGTCTGGCAACGCCATTAAGCATATTGGCACTTAAGGAGTGGTTTTCTCCTTCCCAGGTACCAATGCATAAACGAAGAACACGGTCTAGTGTGTGATAACCATATTTATCATAAATTTGTTCCAGTGTAGATACTGCACAAACTCCTCCGGGAACTGGATGTGAACAGATTACGAGATCATAGGACTCGACAAGTGAGTTAATAATTAAGTGTTTATCACTTCCGGCTTCGAGGTTTGCCATAAAGATTTCATAAGGCAGTAAGGGCTTAACAAATTTTGACTGGTTAGCAAAGATGTCCGCCTCATGTTCATATTTTAGGTCATCGTATATCATACACCATACTGGAGTCTCACGGGAGCCGGAGACAAGAGCGATAATCTCAATGGTATGTTGACCATTAAATACATAATTTATACCGTCACGTCGGCTGACCTTAACAGGATTGATTTGACATAAATCAAATTCATTAGCTGCTTTCTGAACGTGCTTTACGGATAAGTTTCGTTGGTAGTCCTGATTTGATACCAAGTTTTTTATTGGTATCAGTTCGTAGTGGACATCAGGAACATATTTTGAAAAATCGTCCATTATAGTTTGTCCTCCTTCACAAGTTGTGTCATTTCATCAATAGTGTTTCTTAAATTCTGTAATTGAACAGATAATTTCTCTTTAGCTCCCTGTGTAGTATTATCAAAATTTATTATATTCTTAGCACGATTCATTGAGCTTATCCAAGCAGGGATTGTAAGTGTAAGGCTGGATATTTCAGCATCTGGATCATACTTCGGTAGTTGCTTAATCGGTATCTCACTCTGCGGTATTGGTGCTGGAGGTTTTGATAATTTTTGAACTGGTTTCCACTGCAATTCGTGTCGTATGTCAGAGTAACTGATAAGCCCGTCTGTCTCCTCGGAAAGATATTCGATAAGGTTGTCTAATTCTGTGGTTGACAACTTGGATAAGGCTATGAGGTTATCGTGAGAAGTCTTGATTTTACCAGATAATATCCTTTTGGCAATTTCAGGACATTTCTCTTGAATGGCATCCAATGCCTTGGCATAGATTCCGTATTTATATACGGTATTATGTGATATGTTGTATTCCTTACCGATTTCGTGAGCGGTTTTATTATGGCTGGGAACTGCAACAATTTTTTTATGAGTAGGAGCCTGAGTGGAAGCAATGGTGTGTTGATTAATTCCTTCTGCATTTCGTGCTCCAATAATCTTCTCTGTTT
The DNA here is from genome assembly GCA_017395635.1 of Lachnospiraceae bacterium. Classification (GTDB taxonomy): domain Bacteria; phylum Bacillota; class Clostridia; order Lachnospirales; family Lachnospiraceae; genus CAG-590. Next base: position 2,104 of record JAFQOE010000058.1, read on the forward strand.
CGTATTTCTTTCCTATCAGGTATTTTTTTGTTTCATCAGAAATATTGCGTCTGCCTAACTGGTTGGCACATATCCAAGCAATGACTTCTTCACGTTCTTTGAAGGCTGTAGGGCGACTTCTAAAGGGGATATTGTGTTTTTGACAAATTTTGTACCTGTTGTGCCCGTCTATAATAATACCTTTCCAAGTTGTTAATGGTTCAAGGCATCCTTCACGCTTGATGTTTTCTTCTAATTGCTCAAATTCCTTGTCTGTCAGAGGTGCTAGCAAGGTTTCAAATTCGGGGTCAATAATTAGTGTTGGTATAAATGAATTACTGTTCATTGACACCTCTTTCTGCACCAAATAACACACATTCATCTATAGAGAACTTTACGATTTCATAATCAGGAAGAAAGTTACCATATATCCTGTATGCTTTCATGGTTTCACACTGATTGCTTATAGACATTAAGTTTTGCAGCAAATTCATACTGTATAGTTCACAGCTTTGTCCTTTTTTAATACGGTCATAATAGACCCTGTGTGCAAGTACATCGGAACTGATACCTTTCATAATTGCGATGCTGCGGTCGTCAGGATTTACAAGAAGCTGAATGTATTCGGGCTGTCCTAACAAATCAAGGGTAGCCTTATGAATACGGATAAGGTTTCTCTTAAAATTGATTGATATTATCGGTTGTTGTAAAGAGAGTTGTTTGTTCATAAGCATTTACCTCACTTTCGTTGACATGAACTTCACTGTTATCTGTAGCTGCAAGTGATTCAGCCTGTTGCTTTTTTCTTCGAATCTGCTCTTTTACTCCGAAGACGGTATAACCGTCAAATATGTTGATTTGGAGAGAGTTTTGATGTTCCTCAACCGGAAGTCCAAACTGATTTTTCCATTCTTCAGGATAGGATGCAGTTCTTGATGTGATTTCACGGTTGTCATCAGTTATCTTTCTTACAAATATTTCCGGACTGTTAAGGTCAAATACAAAAAGCAGCTCGTTGTTGGATTTAATAAGCTTGCCAAGAAGCTTATATCTGTATTTTGGATTCCAGTCCATAAGGCTTAGCAATTTTCCGTAAAATACGCGGCAGGTGATTTGTTTTGGGGAGCGTTTACTGGTGGCAGAGCACCATCTAAATGAATCCTTTGCATCTTCTGTGCAGGGACGGACAGCCAGTTTTTTTGCATCCGGATTTACCAGTAATTGCACATATTCAATTTGTGGTAATTTTTTTACGCAGGCAGTATTCACATATACCTTGTTATCGCTAAATGTTAAGGTTGGTTCAAATGTGTGTGCAAAAAATTCACCACGCACGACCTGGTAGCCATCAAAAGTAAATGAAATGTCTTCGGTAATTTCGATACCGCCCTCCAATACAGTTGCTTTATTATGTTGTTCATTTTCGTTAGACAGATTATCCATGAGTGCCTCCTTTTAGATTAATCTCTTCAAGTATTTCATCTAATTGTTTTCTAACTTCTTCGGGAGAGGATACGTTAAGTTCTGTTGTTTCAAAAGGAGTTCCTGTAGCTTGGGAATTCCATTCTCCGTCAGAAGATAGTGTATTTTGTTTTACAGACTGATAATAATCTTCGCCAAAACCTTCTGCCCATTTTGCGGGGTATGCTAAAATGCTTTTTTTGTTTCCGGTAGTAAGCGGAGCAATATCTGTTTCATCATTCTGCATTTCAGATTTATTCGGTATAAGAATTTCAGTATTGTTAAGGTCAAAAAGCAGAAATATTTCATTATCTTTTTGCTTACGATAGCCTATTGCACGATATTTGTTTTTAATATCCCAGTTTAACAGTTCATAAAGCATGGGCATAAAAGAAGTGGCAGATATTTGTTTGTTTACAATGTTTCCATTACAGCTCCGTGCCCACTGATATGAATACCTACTGTCTTTTTTCGCCTGTCTGACAGCAAGATAACGCTTAGTAGGGTGTATGAGGATATCAACGAATTGTATGGAGTTTAATTTGCGAATGCTATTCATTCCAAAGGTCATAGTGTCAGATGTAATGGTGACTTTCATACGATCTGCGGTTTGAAAGTATTCTGCATGGGCTATTTCAAAACCCCTAAAATCAAATTCGCCTTCGTTAGCTTCTATGGTTTCAATATCTTCCGTAATATCAATGGGAATGCTTCGGGAAGCATTCATATAGTCTTCAGCTTTGAATCCTGCCCACCTTGGATGGATGGGAACGAAGCCGGACAGTATACCGGTTTCTATTACATGAAGCGTAGGAAGAATTTCTTTATTCCCATATTTGGCATTACTAATCATGTGTTGGACTGCAATGAAATCATCTCGTGAGATGATTGGTTCGTGGTGGTCACGCTTTCGGTATTGGTTTCTATCCTGCCTATTTTTCTTTGATTTGTGGTCAAGGTAGTTTGGTGTATAGGTTTTGCGAGCGAGAACATCGCCGCAGTGTCTTTCGTTTTGAAGTATCTGCAAAACACTTCCGTGTGACCATCTGGTATTCCCTTTTTTTGTTTCTCGTTTCAGACTTGTGAGAGTTTCAGCAATCTCTTGGCAACTGTAACCAAATAAGTACATATAAAAGACAAGACGCACCGTTTTTGCTTCTTCTTCATTTATGACAAGGTTGCCCTCTTCATCGTGGTCATAACCAAGAAGTGTTGGTGTGAGGAAAATGCCTCTTCTAAATCGCATTTCTATAGATGAGTTCATAATTTCGCTTTTTGTATGACTTTCTTCCTGAGCAAGTGTAGCGATGAAGGAAAGGCTCATCTCACTATTTGCATTTAATGTGTAGATGCCTTCTGTTTCAAAGAGAATGCCGACAGGGGGATTGAGGCTTTTAAGTTCTCTTTGATAATAAATACAGTCAACGATGTTTCTTGCAAAACGGGATACACTCTTAGTCAGTATCATATCTATTTTCCCGGCTTTACAATCTTGTATCATTCTAAGGAATGCATCACGGTGTTTAAGTGATGTTCCTGAAATACCCTCGTCTGCGTAGATTTCTGTCAGTATCCAGTTTGGTTGTCTGCTTACTACATCCTGATAATGATTTTTCTGTAATTCATAGGATGATGTCTGTCTTGGATCATCCGTGGATACTCTTGCATATACGGCAACTCGTTTTATTGCAGTATCATCCATCAATGATTCTTGAGGGAGAGCAGGAATTACATCCAGTTCATCAGTGTCTATACCTTTATATCTCTGTCGGATTTTATTCTTCCGTTCTTCGGATGTCTCTATTTTCTTTTCGTTATCATTCATAATCCATCTTCCTTTATTCGTAGGTTATGGACTATTATATTTTTTTCATAAGCAGAAATAAATAAACCAGAGGTCAAGTATTATACCTCTGGTTTATTTTCAAGAAAAAATTTTTGTGATTTAATTGGATTTTGATTTAATAAATTATTTATTCGTAAACCAAAGATTATCACGAACAGCTAATTTTAGTGCTTTAAGCATATCGTTAATGAACTGTGTTTCGTAAGAATTAAGGTCCTCAATAATAGAAAGCAGTTCAATAGGAAGCTGTTCTGCGAATGGGGTAATATGGTCGGTAAGAAGATTATTTGGCGTAGTTCCTAATGCTTCAGCTATCTTTATCAGTACCGGGAGGCTGATTCTTTTAGTTCCCGTTTCGATATAGCTGATATATGGTACTGAGAGTTCCACTTTCTCAGCAAGCTGCATTTGTGACATATTCTTCTGGTTTCGATAGAATTTAATTCTTTTCCCGATTAACTTGTAATTTATATTCATAATTTTGTCCTTTCTATGCGTATTCATTGAAAACGTATAGAAGTAGGCGGACTCCTGTAATGAATATGTAATTGACTACATAACAATGGTCTCCTGCTTTGAAAGTTTGATGTTCAACGCAAAAAGAGGTTTGCCCCACATTTTGGTTCAAACCTCCTAAGTCCAATCTTTGCCTATATCATAACATGCTGTAGAGTACAAAGCAATAATATGAAAAAATCATAAGAGGCGTATTGTGTCGAATATTGCGATGAAAAATATTTGACATAATAAATTGTATCAAATAGAGTTATATGTGTGCAAGAAGTTATCTATAAGAAGTTATGCGAAAGGATTAATATGATGAACAAAAGAGTAGGGAAAAGTGCTATTATAAATATAGCAGAGAGAGAAGGTAAGAAAGTAGAAGAGGTAAGGGGTGAAATTTGCAGAGCTATCGACATAGCATATGCATCGAGAGATGAGCATCCTAAATGGAACGAATTGTTTGGAAATAGAAAACCGTCTCCGGAAGAGTTCATAGAGACAATAGCTTTAAGAGTTGCAAACTAAAAAGAACAATAGCAGTGGGTGTATTGTTCTTTTATTCCGGCTTATGGTATTCAATTAAATCTGATAAGGAACAGTTCAGCGTGTGACAGATTCGGATTAACACATCAATATCTAATCGGGTAATGGTGTTGTTGATATATCCGTTTAACTGGGAACGCTGTAGTTCAGCTTTCTGGCAAAACTTATTTTTGCTTAGTCCGGCTTCGGCAAGAAGCTCTTTTAAATGTATTTCTATTCTGCCTCTATTTTCCAAGATATTACCTCCTTGTGTATGATATGTATATTATATCTTTTTCTTCGTAGAAAAATCAGTTATAATATCATAATGATAAGCAAATAACTATAACAAGTTATACATGTAGAAAGGATGAAGGAAATTATGGGATTTACAGTGTATGAAAAGTTGAGATATGAATTATTTGAGCAGTTATTTCCGGTTTTGCTGTGTACTGGAACAGAAGAGGAAAAAGCATCGACACTCCATTTTATGATACATAATGGAAATGAATTTGTTCATGATAGCTTTGAAGAGTTATGTGATATGGATGGGGTTGAATATCCATATACAGAAAATGATTTTAAAGTAAATTACTTTAAAAGAGGCGGAGTGAATTATGTGCAAATTGTATTACCTGAGATAGAAGTATCTGAGGGAGTAAATGATATTCTGCGTGCATATGTATTGTATTCGGAAGTGGAAGGGAAAATTGAAAGATATAAGTATTTTATTATCAAGAAGTTCGCAGAAGGAAATAAAACTGCCATATTAAATGTAAGTTCTGAAAAAAGAGGCTTGTTGGGTCATGATCTGACAAATTATGTGGGAGATATGGATTATGAGTATTGGGCATTAGTGAATAACTATGCTACACTTCTTTCTAAGGATTTTGAAGAAGAGGAAAAGGCAGAACAGACAGAGTCTGAATGATGTATTATATAGTTCAAGTTATACCACGGGTATAATTTACAAGCTAAAGTTTTTATGATATGATGACGATGAATAAAAAAGAAAAAGCGGAACGAATGAGTTTCAGAAAGGAAAAAGACATGACTACAATGAATCGTTTATATTGTAAATATAGTGAAAGTTGCCATTCAGCACATCTCGAATCACGCGAGTTGGGCTTTGCTTTGTTGCACTCATCTATAGATAAGCATAAACGAGGAAATTGTGTTTCAGATATTGTTTGCAGTTTATAACTGCACATATAGTGATATACATGTTTAACGTACCGCTTACCTATGATGGGCAGGCGGTATTTTTTTATGCAGAGTTGGCTCAACTGGTACAGCATCGGTCTTGAAAACCGACATTCCGAAAGGATATCAGGGTTCGAATCCCTGGCTCTGCGTTATGCATATGTAGTCAAGTGGTTAAGACAACGGACTGCAACTCCGTCACCGTTGGTTCGACTCCAACCATATGCTTAGCCTTGAGCAGTAATATTGAAGAGATGATGAATGAATTTTTGAAAAGATTAAAACAAACAGAAAGATTAAAGGTGATGGAATCGGCAAGGATGGGAAAAGTATTAACTATAGTTCTCCTTGACCGATAGATGCCGGGAAGGAGAACAGTATGGCTATTCCAACTATAGACATGGCAGGGACAGGTCAGAATATCAATAGATTAAGACAAAATGCAGGTATTTCTGTGAGGGATTTGCAGAACATATTTGGGTTTGCCACACCGCAGGCTATTTACAAGTGGCAGCATGGAACAGCGATGCCCACAATAGACAATTTAATTGTGTTGGCGAAGGTTCTGGGAGTAAAGGTTGACGATATTTTGGTTATTAACGATACGCAGATTACAATGTCTGCATGAAAGAATGAATGATGCGGGTCTGTAAGGCTCGCATACATGGCGGCGGTAGCTCAAATGGTAGAGCAGTGGATTGTGGTTCCACTGGTTGCGGGTTCAAGCCCCGTCTGTCGCCCTAAGAGGAGTTAAACTACGGGTAGAATGACAACTCGGATAATATGTTTTATACTATGATTAGATTAAGAAAAGCGGACATATATATGGATGTGTCCAGAAAGGAAATGATTATGACTACAGTATTATTTACAAATCAGATTTATAGTGAACGATATAGCTATAGTTATGCTGTGCTTAAAGAGAAAGAGCAGAGCTTTGATGTTGTGCGCTCATATAAGGTTAAGAATGGTAATTATATTGTAGTAGATATTGGCTCGTAGAAGCCAACAATCAATATGTATTTTGTGCCGCTTATCTTTGTGTGAATGCAGAGAGAAGCGGTATTTTTTATGCTCCATTAACCCAATGGAAGAGTAACCGGCTTTTAACCGGTAGGTTGTGGGTTCGAATCCCATGTGGAGCATTAAATTAATATGGCTCCCTAGTCTAAAGGTTAGGACATCGGCCTTTCAAGCCGAAAATGCTGGGTTCAAGTCCCGCGGGAGGCACTTATGGATGGGTATGCCTAGTGGCGAGGGCAGCGGACTGTAAATCCGTCACAAAGAAACATCGCAGGTTCGAGTCCTGCCCCATCCACTTATGTTTGCGTGACCGAGAGGTTTATGGTGCCAGCCTGCTAAGTTGGTGTGCGTTAATTCGCACCGAAGGTTCGAATCCTTCCGCAGACGTTTTGCTCCGGTAGTCTAATGGATAAAATACCCGGCTACGAACCGGGAGATATAGGTTCAATTCCTATTCGGAGTGTTATTGCAGATTGATGTGTTAAGTGGTATATTTTTATTGGGCAACGTGTAGAAAGGATTGCCATTGGAAAGAAAAATTAAAGTTCACGCATCAAGTGCATATAAGTATAAACAGGTTCCAACTCTAATGCTCAAAGGAGATTATCTAAAAGCCTTTGGGTTCAATATTGACACAAAAGTGTCGGTCAGGCTCGAACCGGAGCGAATAATAATTACCCCTATTAAACAAGAATGTAACGAGTAAATAGCAGATTGAAAATCACGTTGCCAATATTGGTTTCAGTATATCTAAAATATAATTTTGTTCGGTAATAAATGCTGAAAAATAATTACTATTATGCTACAATGTTTACGGAGTGATGTATTATATATAAAGTAAAATAGGTGTAAAATATGCGAATGCGTAGAACTGATGAATTGATAGAAGTTCTGATGAGTCTTTCTGATTTGGAAAAATACAATTTGACAGTGGAACATATGGCACAGCATAGACCATTTCCGGCAAAATTAATAGAGGATTTGATAGATAAGGCATCAACTGAATATGGTATGGAGTTTGATATTGATGATTGTAGTCTTCAGATTGAGCGTTATGGCGAAATGAATATATACATATCTTTTAAAGAAAAATCCAATGTAATATATCTGGAGAATGACTATATAGAGAATGAACGGATAATTGATGGGATTCAAGGGATTTATAAGGAATTGCCAGATGAAAGTATTTATTGTGAGATAATGGCTGTAGAAGAAAAAAAGAAGTATTTGGAACTTATGCGAAGCGAAACAGGAAGAGAAATAATTAGGAGAGAATTCCTTGAAAAATAGTTGTAAAATGGGGAGAACAGCTATGGTAAAGAAAATCTGGAAGAAGATTATATTTGAAATGCGAATGCAGATTATGGATGCAAGGTGGAGAAATTCGATGTTACGTAGTTGTTGGGAAGTATATCCTCCGTCGTTCTATTATAGATATACACCGGAGGAACAACGACAGATAAAGGATAAGCACTTTGCAGAAATAAGGGCGATGCTTGAAGAGTTTGAGGGAAATCGGCTGTGAATATCCATTCAATGTCGCTAAAACCTTACTATGAGTACTGAATAATGGACAGTAAAAGATTTAGAATTGGAATCAAGATAGGAAAAGTCTATCGAGATTCCTTTTTTATTTGGGAGAATGGAGGTTGAAATGGAGCGTATTTGGTATTGGATTAGAAAATCTCTTAATTGGAATTGGAAGTATTGCAGTAAGTTTTGTCCTACGTGTGAATACTATGAAATCTGCAAAAATGATGAAGTGCTGATGTAGTGGCTACTATGTAGCAAAATTTAGGAAAGGAGCTGTAGGGGATGAGAATGATGAGTAAAGAGTCTTCGAGCAAGATATATCATCGTGCCGAATGTAGATATGCACGAAAGATTTATAAGAGAAATCGTGTTCAGATGAATTGGGAAGATGCGGAATGGAAAGGATATCGTCCGTGTAAATGCTGTGATGGTGGTAAGTTTTTGTATGGTCTGGAAGAAGGTGAGATCGAATATTTTGCTGAAAAGTACAATATGGATGTGAATTTAGTGGGTCAAATTATTTATGTGAGAACAGAAGTAGGATGCTGGAAAATTGTATATAAGATTAGTAGACAGAAATTTATCCTGTTACATAGAAACTATGTAAAGGGACGTATTTCTCTTGAAGATGTTGAAAAAGCACCTTATCACAGGCAAACAGATATGTCAGAAGCTGGCAGCATTATGAAGTATTTGAAATATATACAGAAGCATGATGAATTTAAACAGAATATGCCTGCTGATTATCGTAAGCTGCCACAGGATACAAGGAGACAAAAAGCATATTACAGGGCGGCACAAAAGAGGGATGAGAGAAAAAGTGCCCGCAGGCTAGATAATCTTTTCGCTATAATTGAGCGTAAAGAAGGTATCAAGGAGTTATCATTTTGTTAATGGAAGGAGTTAAAAAAGATGAAAAAATTGTTGAATGATATCTATTATGAACAGAAAGCAACAAACAGACAGTTGCAGAGGTTATCAAATATTGCATTGATAGGAATTTTGATGTGGTTAAGTAAGAATGCAAAAGATAAAGGTGATGAACTGGGTAAAAAGCTGTGCAAAGCAGGACTTGCACTTGCAATTGTGGCGGAAGGTGTTTTGATGGTATCAGATATTTGGGATTATCGGAGTAAGAGTATCAGTAAACAGCTAATTGAGGTAGAAGAGAAAAAAGATATGTAAATTCGGATAAAAGAATTCGGATAAAATGCAGTAATATCCGACAATTTTGGGAATTTGTTCGGTGTATGAGTTCTCGTACAATCTGATTGCGAAATCGACTGTTTTATGATATACTTAGACTGTCGATGTAAACAATCGTATGTTTGAAATTGGGAGGACGCTGCATGGCAACTGAACGAACAAAAGTCAATTATAAACCATTATGGAAAATGCTTATAGATAGGGATATTTCTAAGCAACAGCTTAGAGAAATGACTTCTATTGCCAGAAGTACTATGGTTAAGATGACAAACAATGAATATGTAGCAATGGATGTATTAGTACGAATATGTCTTGCTATGGATTGTGGAATGGATGATATCGTAGAAATTGAAAGAGACAATGGAGGAATGTAGAAATGGCAGAATTAGAGAACAGTAAAGATCTAATAAGCGTGTTGTGGAGTGGAGCAGATATATTACGCTCTAAGATGGATGCGAATGAATATAAAGATTATTTGTTGGGAATTGTTTTCTACAAATACTTGTCAGATTCCTTTTTAATTAAGGTGTATGATCTGATTTATGACGAAAAACCGGAATCATTGAAGGTGGCTCTTGAAGCATATATCGAAGCACTGGAGGATGAAAGTGCAGAGGAATTAAAAGAGCAGATTAAAGCAGAGTTTCATTATGTAATTGAACCGGAACTTACATATACTTGTTTTGCAGAAGCTGCAAGAAATAATGCTTTTAACAGAGAGTCTTTGCAAAAGGCATTTAATAATATTGAACAGAGCGACCCATTGTTTGCTGATTTGTTTACAGATATAGATTTGTATTCCAATCGTTTAGGAACTGGAGACCAAAAGCAGAGTGATACCATTTCTAATCTTATAAAGGAGATTGATAAGGCAGATTTGTTAAATTCAGATTCAGATGTATTAGGTAATGCATATGAATATTTGATTGGACAGTTTGCATCGGAAACCGGAAAGAAGGCGGGAGAGTTCTATACACCACAGGCAGTATCGAAGATTTTGACAAAAATAGCAATTTCCGGTCAGGAAGATAAAAAGGGATTGTCTGTATACGACCCTTGTATGGGTTCTGGCTCACTTTTGTTAAATGCAAAGAAATATGCTAAGGAACCGGGATACATTAAATATTATGGTCAGGAACTGATGACCTCCACATTCAACCTTGCGAGAATGAATATGTTTTTGCATGGAATTATGCCTGAAAATCAGAAGCTTCGCAATGGCGATACCCTTGATGGGGATTGGCCAACAGGTGAAGAAACAGATTTTAATATGGTACTTATGAATCCTCCTTATTCTGCAAAATGGAGTGCGGCAGCAGGTTTCTTGCAGGATGAAAGATTCAGTGATTATGGTGTGTTGGCACCAAAGTCAAAGGCAGATTATGCATTTTTACTGCATGGATTATATCATCTGAAAAACAACGGTACGATGGCGATTGTATTGCCACATGGTGTTTTATTTAGAGGTGCGGCAGAGGGTAAGATAAGGGAAAAATTACTCCGTTCCGGCAATATTTACGCAGTTATTGGTTTGCCAGCAAATTTATTCTATAATACTTCAATTCCAACCTGTATTATTGTTTTGAAGAAGCACAGAGAAGGACGAGATGTATTGTTCATAGATGCTTCACAGAAATATGAGAAGGGTAAGAAGCAGAATGCGATGACAGATGATAATATCGATTCTGTAATGGAACTTTACAACAAGAGAGAAACTGTTGATAAAGAATCTTATCTGGCAAGTTTTGAAGATATTGAGAAGAATGATTTCAACCTCAATATTCCAAGATATGTTGATAACTTTGAAAAGGAAGAGGAAATTGATTTAAACGCTCTTCTGGATGATATGAAAGATACTGATAAGCAGATAGCAGAAGTTCAGGGTGAATTTTTAGCAATGCTTAAGGACTTAACTTCGGATGATGAAAGTATTATGTCTTCACTAAGTAGCTTCATCAATATGATTGAGGGGTGATAGATATGAAAAATCCAAAAATTAGATTCAAAGGTTGTACTGAAGATTGGGAACAGCGTAAGTTGGGTGAAGTCTTTGAACAGACCACTAATTTTGTGAATTTGGATGAGGGTAAAATGGAATTGTGGAGCTTAACTGTTGAAGATGGTTTAACTCCTAAATCAGAAAGATATAATAGAGAATTTCTTGTAAAGAAAGACACTAATTTTAAAGAGGTCCGTCCGGGCGATATAGTTTACAATCCTATGAACATGACATTAGGAGCAGTAGGATATAATGGAATGGCTAAAAGTGTTGCAGTTTCGGGCTATTACACAACTATGGTTGCCAATGCAGGGTATGATTCTTATTACATTAACACATGGTTAAAAAGCCCTTATGCAATTTCATTATACAAGACTTTTGCAACTGGTTCGTTGAAAGAAAAACAGAGAGTTCAATTTCCTACGCTTTCAATTATTCCAACAGTGTTTCCAGAGAGCGAGGAACAAAAGAAGATAGGGCTATTTTTTGAAAGACTGGATACCCTCATCACTCTTCACCAGCGAAAGTGTGAGGAGGCAAAAAAACTAAAAAAATATATGCTTCAAAAAATGTTTCCGAAAGACGGAGCTAAAGTTCCAGAAATTCGATTTGCTGGATTTACTGATGATTGGGAACAGCGTAAGTTTGGTAAACTGGCAGTTAGAGAATCAGATTGTGACATGTCCTCGGTTGATAAGCCTTGCGTTGAATATGAAGATGTCATTGCTAATGAGGGACAACTTAACAAAGATATTACATTAAAAGAAGTACAGAAAAAAGGCATTATCTTTGATGGTTCACAAGTTCTATATGGAAAACTTCGTCCGTATCTTCACAACTGGTTAAATCCTGATTTTATGGGCATTGCAGTAGGTGATTGGTGGGTTTTGAGACCTGTTGAATTGGATAAAAGTTTTCTTTATAGACTTATTCAGACTCAACAATTTAATGATGTCGCAAATCAATCAGCAGGCTCAAAGATGCCAAGAGCTGATTGGAATTTGATTGCAGAAACAGAGTTTATGGTTCCAAGAATAATTGAAGAGCAAGTGAAAATAGGAGAATATTTAACTAACTTAGATACCCTCATCACTCTTCACCAGCGAAAGTGCGATGAATTGCAAAATATTAAGAAATACATGCTTCAAAATATGTTTGTGTAAGGAGTTTTGCATGAATTAAATGAGATGATTTCAAAAATTTCAAAAATGAAAAAATAGAAGAGCTGAAGGTGTAAATAATGTCGACTTACGCTGTATTCAATCTATAGTTAAATAATAGCATGTTCATATAATTAAGTTGTTAGGAGCAATCTATAAATGTTCAGCAACTCTCAAAATATGAACAAAAATTTGCTACTTACAATTGTGTTTGGGAACAGCGTAAGTTGGGAGAAATTGTTGATAGAATTACGAGGAAGAATCAAGATTTAGTATCTACATTGCCACTAACAATATCAGCTCAGTATGGTCTTATTGACCAAAATGAGTTCTTTGATAAGAGAGTGGCGAGCAAAGATGTTAGTGGATATTATTTGATAAATAATGGCGAATTTGCGTATAACAAGAGTACATCATCAGACGCACCGTGGGGAGCAATTAAAAGACTTGATCGCTACGAAAATGGTGTATTATCTACTCTTTATATAGTATTTGCCATCAAAGAAGATGCAGAGGTTGATTCAGATTATTTAGTAACATATTATGACACAGATTTGTGGCATAGAGGCGTTAGAGAGATTGCAGCCGAAGGAGCTAGAAATCATGGACTACTTAATATTGCTCCGGCTGATTTCTTTGAGACAAGTTTAACTATACCACAAGATATCGAAGAGCAAAAAGCTATTGGAAAGTTCTTTTGTGAAATAAATGCTCTCATCACTCTTCACCAGCGACAAAAGACTATTTCTATAGAACATAATCGGTATGTTTGGGAACAGCGTAAGTTAGGAGAAGTATTTGCAGAAAGAACGGAAAGAGCAAATGGAGATGAAGAATTACTATCAGTAACGATTGCAAATGGCGTTATAAGACAAGCTGATTCGGATAAGAGGAATATAGCTTCGGAAGATAAAAGCAATTACAAAATTGTATGTAAAGGTGACGTCCCATACAACTCTATGAGAATGTGGCAAGGTGCAGTTGGAAACTCAGAATATGACGGAATTGTAAGCCCTGCATATACTGTATTGCTTCCATTAGGAGACTCAAATGGAAAGTTTTTTATGGAGCTTTTTAAGAAAGAGTCGTCATTGAAAGTATTCCAAAGATGGTCGCAAGGATTAACATCCGATACATGGAATTTGAAATATCCGGTACTGTCTACCATAGAATTTTCAATTCCTTCACCAGATGAACAAAAGAAGATTGCAGAATATTTTCTAAGACTTGACCACCTCATCACTCTTCACCAGTGTAAGTACCAAATTATTCGATTTAAGTGCCTAAACGATTGGGAACAGCGTAAGTTAGGTGAGTATGCAGAAATTGTAGGTGGCGGAACACCGAGTACAAATGTTTCGGCATATTGGGATGGTGATATTGATTGGTATGCACCAGCAGAGATTTCAGACCAAATTTATCTTTCTTCGAGTCAAAGAAAGATTACAGAGCAAGGATTAAATCGAAGTTCGGCGAAGATGTTGCCTGTGGGTACTGTTTTATTTACATCTCGTGCGGGAATTGGAAAAACAGCGATTTTAAGCCATGTTGCATGCACAAATCAGGGATTCCAGTCAATAGTACCGCATGATGGTAAACTTGATTCTTACTTTATTTACTCAAGAACCGAGGAACTAAAAAAGTATGCGGAAACAGTAGGGGCGGGTTCAACATTTGTCGAGGTATCTGGAAAACAAATGTCAAATATGGAATTGATGATGCCAAAAACTATCAAAGAACAGCAGGTTATTGGTAATTATTTCTGTAAGATAGATACCCTCATCACTCTTCACCAGTGTAAGGATTACAAGAATAGCAATAAGCTATTTTTCGATTGGGAACAGCGTAAGTTGGGAGATGTAGCAGAACGAGTCCAAGGAAATGACGGAAGAATGGATTTGCCGACTCTTACTATTTCGGCTGCAAATGGTTGGTTGGATCAGAGAGACAGGTTTTCTTCAAACATTGCAGGAAGTGAACAAAAGAATTATACCCTATTACATAAAGGTGAATTATCCTACAATCATGGAAATTCAAAACTTGCAAAATATGGTACAGTTTTTGCGTTGAGAACGTACGAAGAAGCCCTTGTTCCAAGGGTTTATCATAGTTTTAAAGTTACAGAAGAAGCCGATGCAAATTTTATCGAATATGTATTCGCGACTAAATTGCCTGACAGAGAATTAGGAAAACTTATTTCTTCGGGAGCACGAATGGATGGGCTTCTCAATATTAATTATGATGAGTTTATGAGCATCAATATGATGTTGCCATCTGTTGCAGAACAGATAAGAATAAGTGACCATTTGAGGAAGGTTGACCACCTCATCACTCTTCACCAGCGGAAGCAAAATGGCATGGAAAATGCCTTGAAATACACAAAAATTCTAATATTAATAGCAAAGGAGACGATTATAATGCCAGAATTAGAAGCGATAATTGAGCAAAAGTTAATTGACCAATTGGTTTATGGTGATTCTCAGTGGACTTACAGAGAAGATTTGAAAACAGAGGAGGATTTGTGGGCAAATTTCAAGTATATTCTTGAACAAAATAACAAGGATAGATTGAATGGAGAAAATCTTTCTGACGCTGAATTTGAACAGGTTAAGAATCAGCTTCAATTTTCATCGTTCTATAAGGCTGGCGAATGGTTAGTCGGAGAGAACGGTAAAGTTATGGTTCATGTGCAGAGAGATACTGAGCGTCTGCATTTGGTTGTTATGAATCATGAGCATATTGCAGGCGGCAGCAGTGTTTATGAAGTAATCAATCAGTACAGTGCATTGAGGACGGACGAGAATAGTAATGCTCCTGCCAGAGACAGAAGATTTGACGTTACTCTTATGATTAATGGTCTTCCTATGATACATATAGAATTGAAGAATAAGCAGCATTCATATATGGACGGATTCTGGCAGATTAAGAAATATATCGGTGAAGGTAAATTCACGGGTATCTTTTCTGCTGTTCAGATGTTTGTGATTAGTAATGGAGTTAATACAAAGTATTTTTCTGCGGCAAGTGATACAGAATTGAATCCTAAATTCATAAGTGGATGGCTTGATAAGGATAATAACCCTGTAGCGGATTATCTTGATTTTGCAAAAAGTGTTCTTCGTATTCCGGAAGCTCATGAAATGATTGCCAGATATACGGTACTGGATGAAGATGCAAAGAGATTGATATTGTTACGTCCATATCAGATTCATGCAATAGAGTCTATAAGAGAGGCTTCTAAGTGTGGAAAGTCCGGTTTTGTTTGGCATACAACCGGTTCTGGTAAAACATTGACCTCATACAAAGCGACCAGAAATTTGTTAATGGATATTCCTGCGATAGATAAGGCTATCTTTTTGATTGATCGAAAAGATTTGGACACGCAGACAACTATGGCATTTCAAGCTTATGCAAATAATGACTTGATTGATGTTGATGAAACAGACAATGTGAATGACCTTAAGAAAAAACTGAAATCTGATGACAGACAGGTAATAGTTACTACTATACAGAAGTTGCAGAGGTTAATAACAAAGAGACTTGTCGAAGGTACACCAGAGTATAATAAAATTAAAAACCTCAAGATTGCGTATGTGGTAGATGAGTGTCATAGAGCAGTTACTCCTAGTACGAAGAGAGAATTGGAGAGGTTTTTTGGTAATTCTTTATGGTTTGGATTTACTGGAACACCGAGATTTGCGGAAAATCCATATCCACAGATGGGCGATTTGCCACGTACTACAGAAGAATTATATGGTGAGAGACTTCATAAGTATACGATTCAGAATGCAATTCATGACAATGCGGTTCTTGGCTTTCAAGTTGAGCATAATGGACCTAAGAATATTGCGGATGAGACAGATAGTGGTGCCTACGATAACGAAACGCACATGTTAAAAGTGTTGGATGTAATCCTGAACAAATCGTACCACAAGTTAGGATTCCAAAACGGTAAAGGAAAAACTTACGAAGCATTGCTTACTACAAGTTCCATCCAGATGGCACAGAAGTATTATGATTTATTGACCAGAGTTAAAAATGGGGAAACGTCACTTGTGATCGACGAAAGAATCAAACAGGTACTTCCAGATTTCCCTAAGTTTGCTATTACATATTCGGTATCAGAGAATGAGGAAGGTTCACATGTGAACCAGCAGAAGATGCAAGGTTCTCTTGATGATTACAATGCGATGTTCGGTACGAAGTATGAAATATCACAGATTCAAGGATACAATGGAAACTTAAATAAGAGACTGGCACGAAAAGATGCAAAATTCCAAAGCAGAAATGAGCAGTTGGATTTAGTCATTGTGGTTGATCGTTTGCTGACAGGTTTCGATGCACCTTGTATGTCTACAATATTCATTGATAGACAACCTATGGGACCGCATGATTTGATTCAGGCTTTTTCGAGAACAAACCGTATTTTTGATAAGAATAAGACCTATGGGCAGATTGTTACGTTCCAAGCACCGGTGTTATTTAAAGAATGTGTGGACAATGCCGTGAAATTGTACTCCGCAGGAGGAACGAAAGAGGCTCTTATGGCGGATTGGGAAGAAATAGAACCAGCATTTAGAAAAGCACTTGCTGCACTTCGCGTTTGTGCTGAGACTCCTTCGGTAGTTCCGGGGATGTCGTTAGAGGAAAAGAAAGTCTTTGCAAAAATCTTCCAGAATTTTGATAGGCTGTTTGCACAGTTAAAGTCTTTTACTAATTATGAAGACTCTATGCTTGAAGGTTATGGAATAACTGAAGATGAGTATTATGATTATGCAGGACATTACTTGAATGTTTTGGAGGAGATAAAAGGAGGAACAGAACCTGGACCAGAACCTGGGCCTGGACCAGAACCGGGTC
This sequence comes from Lachnospiraceae bacterium, assembly GCA_017395635.1. Lineage (GTDB taxonomy): Bacteria > Bacillota > Clostridia > Lachnospirales > Lachnospiraceae > CAG-590. The sequence continues at coordinate 19,400 of JAFQOE010000058.1, forward strand.
CCGAAATAGACCCTGATTATGAGCTGATGGCTTACAGTAACACAAAGATTGATTATGAATACATCATCAATCTGATTCAGAATATTGTTACACCTAATGAAGATGAAGAGGATATAACGCCAGAAGAACGTCAGAAAAAGATTGAAGAAGTGAAACAATATGTGGAAGAGCTTCGTAAAGAAAATCCGAAAGTGGCAGATATTATGTCCAGTCTGATTTATGAAATCGAGTTAGATGAGAACAAATATAAGGGTCAGTCAATTCTTAATATTGTTGAGACGATGAAGAGTGACTGCATTGACAGAGTTATCACTGATTTTTGTATTGCATGGTATGCATCAAAAGAAGATGTTATGTATGCAGCTACGCATTACAGAAATGGAGAAATTCCAAATGAGAGTGCGATAAAGGCAACAATAGATTTTACTAGCTATAAGGCTGCACAAGAAAAGGCATTACCGAAGTTTAAGTTTTATGCTCAAATGATGGCAGAATTGAGAAAGACCTTGGATGAAGAAATTAAACCTCTTATTTCTCATTAAATTAATTGCATAGTGCTACCTCTGCTATTCAAAATGTCTATATCAGCGTAAGCATTTTTGAGAAATGGAGGTAGCTTATGCTAAATGATATGGATAAGACAGTACTCTTCTGTAACTACTATCGACAATGGGTAGAAGTTTATAAAAGAGGTGCAATTAGAGAAGCAACAATGGCAAAGTATATGATGACCCTCAAATGGGTAGAGAAACTTGTGCCGGAATTAAGGATTTGTGATTTGACAAGAACTGCGTATCAGCAACTACTGAATGATTATGCCAAGGAACATGAAAGACAGACGACGTTGGATTTTCATCATCAGCTGAAAGGGGCAATTCTTGATGCCGTAGATGAAGGATTGATTCAAAGAGATCCGACAAGGAAGGCGATTATCAAGGGCAAAACGCCTAAGACAAAGAAGATTAAGTATCTGAATCAATTTGAACTGCATACATTAATTGCCAACCTGAATATTAAAGAGGAACCAAATTGGGATTGGTTCATTCTTTTAGTAGCAAAGACGGGAATGAGATTTTCGGAAGCGTTGGCGGTTACTCCGAGTGATTTTGACTTTGCAAGACAGACACTTTCAATCAGTAAGACTTGGGACTATAAAGGTGAAGGTGGATTTTTACCTACAAAAAACAAGTCATCGGTGAGAAAAATTCAAATTGACTGGCAGATAGTGGTGAAGTTTTCGGAACTGGTAAAAGGAATGCCTGAAGATAAGCCGATTTTTGTTGGTGAGGATAAAATTTACAATTCTACTGTAAATGATGTGCTTGCCAGACATTGCAAGGAATGTGGAATTTCTTCGATTTCAATTCATGGTTTACGCCATACACATGTTTCACTTTCACAGGGTTATTTCTGGGACAGTCTATCCGACTGCCTCAGATAACCCTTTTTCTTTTGCTTCACGTTCTGCCTTCTCACGCTCATATTTGCGACGCATATAAGTACGATTCCATGCACGTTTACGGCGTTTGCGGTCTTCTTCTTTTATCTGTTCGGGTGTAAGCTCCGGCATCGGGACATCCAGTTTTCCCACATACTTGAGATAAATATCAATCTGCTGGATTCTGTCACCGGTAGATTTGTCTGCTTCATGTACCACGATTTTATCGACAAATTCATGAATCATAGGAGTAGTAAGCTCAGTGAAATCTGTGTATCGGTGTACCAGTTCAATAAACTTATCTACATTATCAGCATTCTCCTGATAGTCATTCAAAGTCTTTTCTAAAGCATCTACTGATAATTCCAATTCATTTTGTTCCGTTTCGTAGTCAGCCAAAAGCATTTCAAACCGCTTGTCGCTTAACTTCCCATTTACATTGTCCTCATAGATTTTCTTAATGAGGGTATTTAGTTCTTTGATACGTTTCTGCTCTCTGGAAAGACGCTTTTTCAGTGCCTTGGCTTTGCTTTCCTGTTGAAGCTCCGTAGAACTGCGAACCTTTTCGATAAACTCTGCTTCATGTTCCATCACATAAGTGCTGGTAGCTTTGATGACTTCCAAAAGCAAATCACGGATAACATCCGTGCGGACATGATGCTGTGTGCATCTGTTTTCAAACTTGCTCTTTGCCTTACTGTAAGTGGAGCAGGTGTAATTGTCCTGTGCATTGGTGTACTTGCCTGTAGGATTACCATCCTTATCCTTCTTTTCATAACCGCCGGTGCGGTGGTTGAACATCTTAGCACCGCAGTCAGCACAGTATACCAGTCCGGTCAGAGGATTAATGTCACCTTTCTTGGTGGGACGGTGCTTGGTTTCACGGATTTTCTGAACAGTAAGCCATGTTTCTTCATCAACAATTGCTTCCTGTGTGTTTTCAAAAATAATCCAGTCCTCCGGTGAATTGTGCACAGAATTCTTATCCTTATAGGATAGTTTCTTGGTGCGGAAATTCACGGTATGCCCCATATATTCAGGTTTTCTTACAAGGTCTGAAATCGTAGAAGCAGTCCAAGTGTATGGTCTGTTCATGTCACAGCTTCCCCGACAGGTTCCAAGTCCCTGCTTTGCAAGATAATAGGACGGTCTTTCGACTTTTTCATCTTTCAGAATCCTTGCTACCTGCATCGGTCCGTTCCCCTCAATGATAAGCTGATAAATACGTCTTACCACAGCGGCAGCTTCTTCATCAATAATCCAAAGGTCTGGGTCATCAGGGTCCTTCTTGTACCCGTAGATTGCGTTGCTTGTCAGATGCTTTCCATCCATCCCTTTGTTATGAAGTACGGACTTGATTTTCCGGCTGGTATCTCTTACATACCACTCATTCATAATGTTAAGAAACGGGGCAAATTCGTTACTGCCATCGTTTAAAGCACTGTCCACATTGTTGGAAATGGCAATAAATCGCACATTTTTCTTTCGAAACAGCACTTCCGTATAAAAGCCTACTTCAAGGTAATTACGCCCGATACGGCTCATATCCTTTACAATAACGCATCCTACAGTGCCATCTTCAATATCCGCAAGCATACGCTTCCAGTCCGGTCTGTCAAAATTGGTTCCCGACCATCCGTCATCCGTATAATGACGGAGATTGGTAAATCCCTGCTCGGTTGCAAATTTCTCCAGCATTTTCTTCTGGTTTACGATACTGTTGCTGTCACCGCTTTGCTCATCATCACGGGATAATCTCTCATAGAGTGCAGTGATTTTGTTAAGTTCCGGTTGTTTGGTTTTCATAAGATTCTCCTTTCAAAACAAACAACCAGCTTATCTGTGGTTTTATTCTACCACGAATAAGCTGGTTTGTGTAAAAATAATTATTGTCTCACTAATAGGAGAAATCCGAAAGAAAATCGGAACTGTCATATAAGTATCATGAAATTTTAATTCCATAAATTTATGGGAATTATGGGAGATATATTGATATCTTTGTTGTAAAAAATATCAAGTTTCCTGTCTGTTGTCATTTTGACAAACTTGAATTTTATGAATTATCGCTTGCCTTAAACTTACTGACATAAATCATTTATTTTCCAAATTACTCAAATAGAATTGATATAACAAATACCCTATAGAAAATATACCAATTAACAAATATGCCACATTTTCTTTTAAAGATATTAGATATAATGAGAATACAACAAAGCTAATGGTCTTGATTATCGTTTTAGTTTTTCGGTTTTCAATCTTATCAATTTTACAATAGATAAAACGTACACCAATAACAATAGGCGAAAATAAAATTGCAATCAAAACTAATATAATATTTTGCTTATTAAAAATAAGCTTTGATAACTGTTTTTTTTCATTATCCTTGATATCCAAACACTGGTATAGCAATACTAGAGAGGCTTGATCAGGAACACTTTTTCCTAATTCCCATTTCGAAATTGTCTGGCGCGTAACAAAGACAGCATCAGCCAGCTGCTGTTGGGTTAATCCCTTTTCAATTCTGGCTGATTTAATCAAATCTGATATTTCCATAGTCGTACTCCATTTATTATCTTCTTTTATATATAACATCGCATAATTCCATTGCTAAACAAGTTACTATTGCAAGAAAAATAATCTGATGTTTAATAACTAAATAAAATAGGCTGATTGCCAATAACATAATGATAAAAGCAATCATACTATATTTGTATATTCTTGGATACTTTTGTGATAATGTACTTAATATTTTTACAATTCCCGCTATTATAGGAATAATTAACACCCCCATAACACCAAATAAAATCCCAGTTACAACAACACTCATTTTGTTTTTCTTTAATTCCTTCAGCATAAAAAGAACCTCCTTTATTTTTGATACTAAAATAATAAAATAGATTTCTTTTTATGTCACGCAACGCTTGTGAATACAGGCGCAACGGTAACAATTTGCATTTTAGTCATCATAAGCAAAATAGGAATTTAAAAATTCTACAAACACTGATTTGTCAGATTCATAAAACACTATTTTCCATACTTGTATCATGATCACTTAATCCAGAAAAGTAATTATTTTTTCTTTGCCAATCCTTTTACTATCTTATCAAAATCAGATTCGATTGGTTGTATCTTATTAAAAATATCATATTCCTGATATGCTTTCTCCACTGCCTGTTTATGGGAAATACATCCATTATCTTTCAAGATATCGTATCTGCGGAATGCAAGGAACTCGTTCACGCTTTTTGAAAATTCTTCCATTGTAAAGACATTTTCACGTTCAATCAAATCCTCTATGTAATCAAAATATCCAGTAACAGCACGTTCTAACTGACGAATCTGTTTTTCGTCCAAATAGTTTTTGGCAATCGGGGTATCGGATTTGAGAATACGACCATCGGGAGCATTTTTCCATGTGGTCAATCCCATATTTTCCTTGGTGTGGTCAGCCTGATTATACACAATTTCTGCCGCTGTTTTACCGGTAATAGCATAATGAAATTTGTTCTGTATGGTTGCATAAAAATGATATGCAGTATCAGAATCTCTATCGTAATCAATGCTGCACTCCGCAAAAATGTCCGTTATCTGTTGCCATATTCTGCGTTCGCTGGCACGGATGGAGCGAACTCTTTCCAGCAATTCACGGAAATAGTCTTTTCCAAAAGCTGTTTTGCCCTGTTTCAGGCGTTCATCATCCATAGCAAAGCCCTTAATCATATATTCCTTCAAAATACCGGTTGCCCAGATACGGAACTTGGTTGCCTGAATGGAGTTTACTCTGTAACCAACGGAAATAATGGCATCCAGATTGTAATAATTGGTAGGGGAAAGCTGTGTTTTTCCGGGAATCGCACCGTGTGGAGTGGGTCTTTCCATTTTGGAAACTACCACTTCTTCACAAAGTTCTCCCTGCTCAAAAATATTTTTTAAATGCTTGCTGATTGCCGGTGTCTGAACACCGAATAATTCAGCCATTGCCTTTTGGGTAATCCAGATAGTTTCATCTTTTATTAAGGCACTGACAGTTACATTATCATCTTCTGTTCTGTACAGCACCATTTCCATTTGTTTTGTAATATCTGTATTCATATAAAGCCTTCTTTCTTATAGCAGGTAAATTAGTTATTGTTGTCCTTATCCTTCGCCCGGCTCTTATACACATTATACTGGTTTTTACATTTGCCACTGCAAAATACGCTGTTGGGTCTGCCGGCAACAAAGGCATTTCCGCAGTGTTTACATACCTTCAGTGAGGACTTTTCATCTGTAAGCATAAAAGAAAACATCATCTGCACACCTAACAGAAGCGAATGGAAGTCCCAGACAATGGTAGGACGCTCAAGCAGCTCTATGTGATAGGTTGGTGCAATACCGTCAAATGCCGCCATGCCCTGACGGTAAAGCTGTTTCTGCATATCATCCAGCATGTCAAAGTCCTGATAGTAGAGAAAGCTTGACATAAAGGTAAATGCCCAATCCTTGAACAGTGTTACAAGCCAGTCATATCTTTCCGCATATTCTTTCTGAAAACTCATCATTACTGCCTGCGGTTTGTTTTTCATGGTCATAATCAGTGCCATCATCTGCACATCATCCGTACTCCATGAAGATTCCATTCCTTTTTTCACAAAATCAATCTTATCAAAGGGAAAGAAATAAGAAAGATATTTTTCCGTGGTCATGCTTTCTGCCTTGATAAAATGATTTTTCGGCAAATATACCGCATGATAAGTGATGAAGTCCGGCGTGGTAGGAAGGGCGGTCATAAAGCCAAGCAGTCCGTAACCGGTAACAAAATCCATAATGGCATTCTGCAAACGTTCCTGTGTATTATTTTTGTCCATGCACATCAGTCCAAGGTTTACCGCCTTTAATACCATCTGCTCCGAATCCTTAAGCGGATTATAAAGAGACACTTTCGCATCCGGTGAAGGTGTGATGCATAAAGTACCTTCTTTATTTTCCTTCCATTCGTATTTGTCATATCGTACCCAGTTGGAGCTGGTTTTCTGGAATAGGTTACTCATAAAAGCCTCCAATCTGTCTTAAAATATAATCCGTATCATCAGAAAATATATTACTATCATACCAAGCCTGTTCCACAAGGTCAAATGGTATTTGTGATTTCTTTCGTATTCTTATTCTTTTTATCCGTAATCAGTGACTGGTAGGTGTCGTAAAAAATCTGTTCTGCTTTTGTAAAAGAAATGTGATTGTACATCCTGTTTTTCAGGGCCCGCATAAAGGATTTGCGAAGCTTCTTTAACATGGTGTCACGGATTTTGCGGATGTTTCTGTCAGTCTGCGCCCTAAATGTTGCAATTAACTGGCAGGAATATCCCTTAATGGCAAGCTGGTACAACAGCTCTTTCTGAGCATCCTTTAATTCGAAAATCGCTCTGGAAATATCCTCATCCGTTACCAGCTCATGCATTTCAAAGGGGCAGTCATAAATGGCATCAAGGAAATCCCCTTTCATAATCTGTTTCCAGAAAACATGCCGGATGGGAGCAGGAATTACAATCTCATCCGATGACATTCCCCATTCAAGGGGAACATCCGATCTTCCTATTTCATGGTAGCGTTCCTTACGTTCCCGGTTGGCATCAAGCCTGTTCCACCATGTAACCACATTTTCAAATTCCTCCTCGGTTCTGGCAGAATCCTCAAGACGTGCCAGTGCTTCCTGTTCCAGTTCACGTTTCAGCTTTTTCCTCGTGGACGCTTCCGGTATCTTTGATACTTCCGGTTCATTTTCCATCTCAAGTTCTATTTCAAGAATGGCAGCATTCTCCCGTTCAAGAGCATCCGTCAGGTCATCTTCCGGTATGTCTTCTTCAAAATAATCATTTGTACATTCCTTCAACAGGGATTCACCACCTTTCAAAAAATATTTTCAAAACTTTTATAAAAAACAGTTCCGCTTTTGGGACTGTATTTCTCCTATAGGTGAGGAAGTAATCTTATTTATCTAAAAAAGATTACTTGAAAGCAGAAGAAAGGAGCCGGATTTTATGAAGATTTGTCTTATCCGTTGTCGCAGTCCGTCAAAGATACTTTGATTATAACAAACATATGTTCGCATTTCAAGGAGGAGGTGAAATTATTATGGAGCAGACCGCAAGTAAGGAGCGGGCGATGTCCTCTTTAACTAAAAAGATAGGACAGACCACCTATAAGGTAAATGTGTTTTTCGCAGAGAATACCACAGCTACCTTTGAGGATAAACTTTTGCATCTGATGGCAAATGAGATTGCCAACCGGAAGCAGGATATACCGGATGCAGAGTAATAGTTACACAAATCAATTGTTTTTAAGCTGATATTTCATCAGCAGGAAGGAGTTTTGTATGGGTAAATCAACCAAAACCTATGAAGAAAGAATCCAGGAGAAGGATTTAAGGATTGAGAAGCTGACACAGGAACTGAAGCGTTATGAGGCACAAAAGAAGCAGCTGGAGAAACGAAAGAAGGAGGAAGAACGGAAAATCCGTACCCACCGTTTAATCGAAATCGGTGCAGCTGTGGAGTCAGTGCTTGGAAGATGTATTGAGCTGGAAGAAATTCCAAAGCTGATTGCATTTCTAAATAAGCAGGAAGCCAACGGAAAATTTTTCTCCAAAGCAATGCAAAAAGGTCCGGATACGGACATGAAAAAAGAGGAAGTTGGGGAGACAGGAGTTTCCTGATTCCCTTCTCTTTTTAGGGAGAAGGGCGCACTTATAGACAGGCAGAGCCTGTCTCTTGCGCGCGCTCTGCGAGGCTTATGGGAAGCATCTGGATTTTAAAAGATAAACTTTCGGAACGGTCTGCCTCCCATAGGAAGAACCCCTCCGGCGTTCTTCCACATAAGAATATGTACTTTTAACGAAGGAGGATATGCACTATGGCAATTTATCATTGCAGTATCAAAATCATTAGCAGGAGCGATGGAAAATCGGCAGTTGCTTCTTCTGCCTACCGCTCCGGCGAAAAGCTCATGGATGACCGCATAGGTCTTGTCCATGACTTTACCCAAAAGCGTGGTGTGGTATTTACAGAGGTTGCACTTCCGGCACATGCTCCGCCGGAATATGCTGACTGGAATATATTATGGAATGCGGTGGAAAAGGTAGAAAAGAAATCCAATGCACAGCTTGCAAGAGAAATCGAAGTGGCACTTCCAAAGGAGCTTTCAAGGGAATGTCAGATTGAGATTGTAAGAAGGTATGTGCAGGAGAATTTTGTTTCTGTTGGCATGTGTGCCGACTGGGCATTGCATGATAAGAGTGATGGTAATCCCCATGCTCACATTATGCTGACCATGCGTGGCATCAAGCCCGATGGCACATGGGTACAGAAGGAAAAGAAGGTTTATGCCCTTGATGAAGCAGGAAACCGCATTCCGCTCATTGACCCGGCTACCGGAGAGCAGAAGCTCGGGAAACGGAATGAAAAGCTGTGGAAACGCATCACAGCAGAACCAAATGACTGGAACGACCACAGCAAAGCGGAAATCTGGAGAAAGTCATGGGCAGATATCTGTAACGAATATCTGTCTTTGGAACAGCAGATTGACCACAGAAGTTACAAACGGCAGGAGCTGGATTTGGAGCCGACCATCCATGAAGGGTATCGTACCCGGAAGATGGAGAAGGCGGGCTTTGTTTCCAACCGCTGTGAATACAACCGCATTGTAAGAAAGTTAAATGACATGAAAGGTAAGTGGCTTCTTACAGTGAAGGAATTACAGAAAACCATTATGGAGAGAGGACGGATTTTATATGAACGAATTACAGGATACTTTAGAGGAAATCATGGAGATTTTCAATATTCAGGACAATATGCTGGACATTCTGGAAGACCAGCAGCATCAGCTGGAGCAGTTGAAATCGGTGAATTTGAAACAGCAGGAATTGCTGGAGAAATTAAATGCCGAGAACAGGAGGCTCTCAGCCGAAAATCGGAATCTGATCATACAGGATCAGAAATTAGTAACACAGAACAGACAATTGCAGGAATTATGCAAAGGCTAAAAGAGAAAGCGAGGGATCGTGATGAACGAATCAGAAAACTTATGGAACGCAGACAGTCTTTTGAAGCTGTCGGAGGACTTACAGGTGGAGAACGAGCAGTACCGCTTACAGTTGGCACAAAAGGAGAATCAGATACAGACGCATTTATCCGATGTGCAAAAGCTGAAATCGCAGATACTCTCCATGCAATCGACGATAGCAGAGCAAGGGCAAGAGATTCAGAAGTTGAACGCTCATATCGCCAGATTAGCCGAGAGCGACTTGGTATTGTTGGAGAACAAGAAGCTGGCAGAAGCGAATCAGAAGCTACTGGTAGAGAACCAGAAGGCTCAGAATACCTTCAAAGAAGCCAAGACAAAGACAGAGGACGCTAAGAAAATCCTTGCAGACGCCAAAGCATTAAATGGTACTTTTGATAAGCGTGTTAACGAAAAGGTAAGTCGTGTAAAGCGGAATATGGAAGCTGATATGAAGGGCAGGTTGCAGACCGCACTTCAGAAGCAGACCATAGCATTAAGTATCTGGACATGGGCATTCTGTTTTATCTGTATGATACAAACAGGGTATATCATTTTTATGAATCAGGATATTACAAGAACGATTCCCCGGTGGTTTATAAACCGTTGGGAGAATGGTTGTGATATAGCTGTAATGATTGCCCGATTGTATCAATGGTGCTATGGGTATCTTACAAATTATATGCATTCTTATGTTGCGATTGGTGTTGTGGCTCTTGTGACTATTGGAATTGTAGCAGTCGGATTTGTATTGCTTAGAAATGTGTTTGACTGGCTTGGCGAGAAGTGGCATGACCGCTGGCAGTATTATGAGGTTTACGGCGAGATACGTTTGAGAAAGGTGGTGTCAGTTGCTTTATGTATTGTCAGTGTAACTTTTGCATTGATTGCCGGGAAGTATATTCCGCTAGATATCAATGTAGTGAGCTGGTGGCTTGGCTTTTCGATCGGACTGAATCTTTTGTATCATGATTGTGTTATAAAATGAATCATTAAGCTACCCCAAAACTACTCCCACGGGCAGATAAAATATGCTCGTGGGAGGGTAATATACAAAGGCTCAAACTGAAAGTTTCCTTTTATTTCTTCATAAACATACGAACTTCAACAAGCAAACTAAAAACAAATAAAACCTCGATAATCAACATTGTAACTGCAATTGAAAAAGCCTGAAAAATACATCCAACAATAAGCGAAACTATTGTTATTGCTATTGCAAAAATCCGATAGCTTAACGACTTATATAACCATGAATACGGAAGTAAATGAGCACCAAAAACCATTGCGTAAACCATTACCATTTTATCAGGAACAGCACTAAATACCCACATCACAATTAATAAGTATAAAAACTGGTTACAGGTAAATAAAAATCCAACATTGCCAAGAGGATTGCTTTTATCAAAAATATCAACTTTTAATACTTTACCAATTAGCCAGGAAATCGGCAGCAATGGACACGAACAGCAAAACACAAATAAATTCTCTTTATCTTGTGGTAAATCCAGCATTATCACAATTAGTATCAATAACCAGATAACAATCGATGCACCGATAAAGGGCAATCCCTTTTTCTGCTTTATTACTATATCATTTCTTAAACTTTCCAAGTCTGTTATGTTTTCCTTAATATTATTCATTTATGGTTCTCCGTTCCTGTTGGTATTGTTGTAATGCGTGAGTATATAACTCGCACTTTTTTTTATGATAACTACCGTAAAACACAAGACAGATAAAATATAGGCACAAGATAATAGAAAAAAAGAGCATCCATTGATGCAAATAACTTATATCTCCAAATAGCCCTATGCTATAAAAAAACAATATTTCATAGAATGTTATCGCCAACATAAAGATAGTAAGTCTTGCGGTGAAACCAAATCGCCTTATAAACAGCCGGGTAAAAGCCACACAGAATATAAGCACTCCGCCCAGCGTCCAAACAATTGTTTTTGTAAGATTGACAACAGAAATTGTGTCGGTTCCAGATATCCAACTTACAATAAGTTCAAGTATCAGAAACCATGTTACCGCGAAGCATGTTCCATTTCTTAACCATATAAAAAAAGTTTTAAGTTCTTTTTTAGTATTCATATAATATCTCCTAAATAGATAAAAGTGTTTTTATTTGTTTTGCGTAACGGCGTGATATGAAAAGAATTTCACCATTTATCATTTCCGCAGTTATTGAACGATTAAGTTCGGGCTTCAATAATTTAATTTTATTGATATTTACAAGTTGTGACTTTGAAATACGTACAAAATCCTTGTCAGACAAGATTTCTTCAAGTTCATAAAGTCGTTTCTTTATTTCAAGGACCTGCGTCTCGGTATAAAGAAAGGTACGGTTGTCAACGCTTTCAAAGTATAATACTTCTAGAGGAGAAATCAAATAATGCTTATCATTACCAATAGCGTCAAGTTTTTCTTCAAAGGCTTCGATATGTTTTTTTAATTTCATTACACTTGCATCTGCCTTCGGGCATTTTATGATTATTTCAAAAAATTCGTTTATATTTTCTATTATCCGGATATTCATAATGTACCTCCTGTAATTGTCATTATAGCGAGAGCAGCTAAAATTTCCAAGCGAATTTAGGCAAGCGGTACATAAAAGAACTATAAGTGGTCCAGTACTGCAATAAAAAAGCTGATAAAGGCATTTTCACGCTTTATCAGCTTTAGGGCTGAGAATTATTTTTATGGCACTACTATAACAAATCCAATATGCTCTATGTTCTTATCAAAATAGAAGAAAATTCAAATTTTCCACTTCCCATTGTACCACGCACTGTTCTTACATTCCACTTATATTTTTCTGAAAACTTTATAAAAGGTGGACTGCCATACATAGCAATCCACCCATAAGATTACCACACTTCCAAACTATCTTCCGCATCCACCCAATCTTGCATCTCACCCGTCAAAGCCAACCGAGCATACTCCATAGGGTTGTCAATGGCAAGAGCATTTAATGCACACTGTGAATTGGGGGTGGTTTTCAATCCATCCTCTGCCTCATTACAGTCAATTCGCAAAAGCATATTATCAAAAGTTGTTATATCAATGCTATTGCAGTATTGGTTATATGTAGCATAAATAAATTTCATAGCTTTTTTGTCCTTTCAAATATATTACAGATAAGCCGGTTGTATTGGTAAATTGTTGTGTGTCCTAGAATTATCCTTTAGAACGTGAAACACATGCATCATTACTTTTGTTTGCCGGAGTATCTATTGCAAGTGTTGCTCGTAGATTAGGACACGCAAGTATGACAACGACACAGAAAACTTATTTACACATTATTCAAGAACTGGAAAATAAGGATGTAGACTTGGTAATGAGGACGTTATCGGGTCTGTAACGAGAATGTAACAGAGGTGCTTACGCTGATTATTCTTTGCTTGATTTAAGTGAATTAGGAAAGAAAATAGTAACTATACCGAGTTGTGAGGTGATTTGTATTATGAAAATTCTTTTTTGCAATATAGCGTGGATGGATTATTATAAAGGAATTATTAAAGGGGTGGATGAACCTCGAAATGGTGGGGCTTATGTATTGGAAAATGGTGATGCACATGAAGCTTATAATTTTGAAGTAGTTAAGTTAAGTGAAGAAAACGGATATCCAGAAGGTGAATATTGTTTGGGATTTGTAGAGACAAAATCCACCAATGGAAATAGTAGAAATCAGCTCAATATTGAAAAAATAACTGGATGTGAATTGTGTAAGAAAGAAAATCAAGTAGAGGATGTTTTGGTTATTTATTGTGCTAGATATCCTGATAGTTTCGTGCAGGAAACCTATGTTGTAGGATGGTTTAGACATGCTACTGTTTACCGCTATTATGAAACATTAGAGTTCTCTGATGGAAATGGTGGAGTGTTTTATCAGGATTATAATGCTATTGCAGAGAAAAAGAATTGTGTGTTACTCCCACGTTCGGGCAGAAGAAAATCCAATATATGGAGAGTGCCGAGAAAGAATAGCGGTGTTTCATATGGATTTGGGCAAGCAAATGTGTGGTTCGCATCTGGAAGAGAGCAAAACGAATACTTAGATGCCTTTCTTACCAAAATTGTAAAACAAATTGAAGAATACGAAGGCGAAAATTGGAGAGATGTATATGCAGCTAGGCTGGATTGATTTTTCAAAAACAGAAAGAAATAAAATATTGAGCGTTTTAGACTTGTTATCTGAGCCAGGAACCTTAGATGAACTTGGAATTGCACCAATTAGAGATGGTTTTTCTAATTTATTCTTTCCGGGAACATCAACAATCCAGACTAGAGCAAAGTATTTTTTTGCAGTACCATATGCATTGAAGCAGTTAGAACGAAGTGGAGAAACAAATCCTCATAAGGTATTAAAGGCGTTAGATACGCTTGAACGTACTTGTGGTGAAATATTGCTTGAGCAAAATCGTGACGAAAATGGAATTATTGGTAAACGTTCTTTGCAAGGAGGTAAATGGGTAAAGAGAACTCCTGCGGATATTTATTGGGCAGGGTTGAGACAATACGGAATTTTCACTGGTGGAAATTTGTCATTATCAGAGTATGTTAGAGTTTCTTGTGCAATGAGAACACAGAAATCGACATTAAAGAAATTAGGAAATAGAAATGATAATGCAGAAGAGAATGAATGCGATGACAAGAATGCAGGTGACTTGTTCAAGATGCAGTTTTGGAAAATGCCATTGTATAATGATGAATGGCTAGAGACATTCTGTATGGAATTATCGGATGATGAGGCACAATTTCTAAGTAATCAGATTATCGAGAACTGCAATGGCAGTATGTTGAGTTATGTGTTGGAGAATCATATGGTAGAGTTCTTGGAATGTGAATCGTTTCAAGACATAGGTGCATTGATTGATAAATTTCCAGAGAATGTACAAGAAGATTTCTGTAAAGCGGTTGCATTTTCACGGTTTATTTATGCTATTCGCACGGTATATAACGTAATTATTTCAGATGGTAAAAATGAATATGCTAATTCAGAATTGGAGAGACAGAAAGAAAATTATAAGGAAATTGCTGCGTTAGATATTGATGGCATCATGGAACGCTTGGAGATTTTTAATAATCCGATGCTGCGAAAGTTTTTAAAACAATCGCAGGAGTGTATGCGAAGTGGGGATATTGAAGAATTAAAGAGGGGTATAATTTCACGCGAAAAGTTTTTGAAAGGACCTAATAGAGCCAAGACTGCTCATCCGGGAGAGTTTAACCCAGAGGAATGGTTAGGTGGTGGGGAATTGGATTATCGTTTTTATAATGCGAGAACTATACTACGGGATATTATGATGAAGGAGGATACAGATGCTTAATCCAAATGATGATAGGTTAGATTATGGACAAGTACTTGCTCCTCCAGAAGGATATAATCTTGATTTTGCGATTGGAACTACATATTCGCTTGATTTAGATGCATTAGTTGGAGCATCTATAGCTCTTGGGTTATCTGAGGATACCGATAGTGATTTGATGAAGAATCCGATTTGTTTGTTGGAGGCATTAAGAGCAACTGGAGATAAGGTTGCATTGTTTTGTGAAGCAGGGCAAATTCATATGCCGAACAACGTGACCTCACTTTATATATTACTTGAAAAGATGGTGTTTCAAGTAAATACTGCAAAACGAAAAGGAATTGGGAAATATCCATCATTTCATCCTAAGTTTTGGCTGTTAAGATATGTGGATGAGAATAGTATTCCGCTTTATAGGATTGTTGTATTATCTCGAAATCTCACGTTTGATAGAAGCTGGGATATTACTTTTTGCATGGACGGTGTTGTTAATCGAAGAAAGACCTTGAAAACAGAGCCAGTAATAGATTTTATTTCTTATCTAGTAGGTAATCTTTCTTCTGATGATAACGGAAAAGCAAAACAGAAGAAAATAAAGGCAATTATGCGAGAATTGCCGTATGTACATTTTGAATTGAACTCAAGGGAATTTGAAGATTTCGAGTTTTTGCCAATAGGAATAAAGAATAGTGAAGGCGGTTTCTATTCGACAGAAGATAAAGCGTTTGCACCGCTATTTGAAGATTCATTTCATGAAGTTTTGGTAATGTCTCCTTTTTTGACAGGTTCTGTTATTAAAGATTTTAACGACAGAAATACATATATCAATAAAACAGAATATATGCTCTTTACTAGAGCGATGTCACTAGGTAAATTAAAGCCGGATGACTGTTCAAATTTTAGAATATTTACGATGAAAGATGCTGTAGTAGATGGTGAGTCTGCTATATCAGAAGATGAACCACAGATACAGAAGCAGGATATTCATGCAAAAGTATATATGGTTCGTAAATATTCGGATTCATATTTGTATCTTGGTTCGCTTAATGCATCTCATAATGCTAGGTATGGGAATATTGAGTTTATGATGATGTTGAAAAGCAAAAATAGATATTTGAATTTAATGAAGTTGTCAGAAGCATTATTTGGAGGAAGTGAAGAAGCTACAAGTAATCCATTTCAAGAAGTTTCATTAAATACAATAGTGTCTGTTGATGAAGATCAAGAAATGCAAAGTGCTCTTGAAAATTATGTCAAAGATATTAGCCGAATGAAACCAAATGCGATAGTATCTGCAAATGGTGAAAATTATGACGTAACAGTGCATTTTACAAAATATGAAGCATGTAAATACAAAGTATCGATGTCCCCATTGCTATCCAACAAGACAGAGGTGCTTGCAGAAAATGTACAATTTGCTTCATTACATCTTACGCAGTTATCAGAATTTTATAAGTTTATGATTACCGATGGAGAAAGAACGATACAAAGAGTAATCATGATTCCTACGAATGGATTGCCAGAAGAAAGAGAAAAAGCAGTAGTGAATAGTGTTGTTAAAGATAAAGAATGTTTTTATCGCTATATTGCTTTTCTACTTGGAGATAATTGTGTTCTTAGTGCATTGGAAGCAAGTAATGTGACAGGAATTGCAAATGCCGGAATTACTCATGACACTGTACAAATTCCTGCTTTGTACGAGAAAATGTTGCAAACAGCAGCTACTGCACCGGAAAGATTCAAAGAGATTGATTACTTGATTAAGGCAATTTCTGCCGATGGTGTAATACCAGAGCAATTTGAAGAATTATACAATACGTTTAAGAAAGCGGTGAAACTGTAATGGCTGAAATCAATGTCGCAGAGCATATTGAACAGATAGAAAAGAATATTATGTCCGGTTTGAAAGATTTTCAGCGTGCTACTGTTAATCGTATTGAGGGATTATTTAGAGCTGGACAGATGAGAGTGTTGGTATCTGATGAAGTGGGATTGGGGAAAACACTTATAGCTCGTGGAACAGTTGCAAAACTTGCCAAAATGCAAAAGGAGCAAGGAGACAATCTTGTTAAGGTGGTATATATATGTTCTAATGCTTCTATTGCAGAACAAAACCTAAATAAATTGCGAATATCAAGTGAATTAAGAGCTGAGAGTACGGGTGCATCTCGTCTTTCTATGCAGCATATCAAAATATTTAGACAAGAGAATGACGAGGAGTTATTAAGTAGATTTATCCAGTTGATTCCATTAACGCCGGACACATCATTTCGCATGACAACCGGTGCTGGAACTGTAGACGAAAGAGCATTGATGTTTGCAATTTTAAAAAGAGTACCATCGTTATCTAAGTATGAGAAGGCACTAGAAGTTGCAATGAAGGATTGGGCAAGTAGTGCGTGGGATGCGTGGGCGAAGGCTTGGTACGAGAGACAGGTAGTGGAGGTGGATGAACAATCTGACGGAAGATATTTGTCTTATATGGTAAAAAAGGTAACAGAGGAATTAAACGTAAACGTAGAAAAAAACGTTACTGTGCAAGACTTAGTTGTTTCTATGTGTAACTTGATAGAAAAGAACAACTATAAGCGCCAGAATAATAATTATGTGATTGGTAAGCTAAGAGTTTTATTTGCAAAAATTAGTTTAGATAAGCTTGAGCCAGACCTTGTTATTATGGATGAATTTCAGAGATTTAAGTATTTGATTAACTCTGATCCGGAAACTGAAACGGGAATGCTTGCAAATAAGTTCTTCAATTCACATAGGGTACGTATGTTATTACTTTCTGCAACCCCATATAAAATGTATTCAACATTAGAAGAGATTGATGAAAATCAAGTGGACGAACATTATTCAGAGTTCTTTGATGTAATGAATTTCCTGAATATTTCAAAAGAAGAACAGGATAGCTTTAAGGGAGTATGGTCTGATTATTCGGTAAAACTTAAAGAATTGTCCAAAGGCGATACGACTGTAATCTCTGCAAAGAGGGCAGCAGAAGATGCAATGTATCAGCATATTTGCAGAACAGAAAGAATATCTGCCTATGAGAATGCTGATATTATAAATGATGAGGATGTGCATGTTCCATTAAGTGTTATGGAGCAGGATATTAAGTCGTACTTGCAGGCACAAAAGTTACTTGAGGATATAGGTGCACCATTTAATGTGCCTGTTGATTATGTGAAATCAACACCATATTTGATGTCATTTATGCGAGATTATCAGTTAAAGAGGTATATTGAAAAGTATTTCTCAGAGCATCCGGATGAAATAAATAAGATTAATAGGGATACTTTCTGGCTGAAAAGAAACAGTTTAGACAGATATGATAAGATTCCAAATGGTAATGCACGACTTGATAGAGTGATGGAACACACATTTAAGGATAATGCAGAATTGTTATTATGGGTTCCACCGTCAAGACCATATTATACACCACAGGGTGTATATAAAAATGCGAATGCATTTTCTAAGACATTAGTATTTTCATCGTGGGAAATGGTTCCACGAATGATTGCAAGTTTACTGTCTTATGAGGCAGAGCGAAAAACTGTGGGAAAACTGGCAAAAGCTAATGAGGATAAAGAAGCTCATTATTTTTATACTGGAGAAAGACGTTATCCTTCAGCGAGAATGAATTTTTCTGTAAGTAATGGTACACCTAATGCAATGACACTATTCTGTTTGATGTATCCCTCTCAATTTTTGACGAAGTGTTATGACCCGGTTGATTGCATGAATCGTGGTTTGTCCTTGCGTGAAATTGAAAAAGAGGTTAAGGGTAAGATTGCAGAAAAATTAGCAAAATATGAAACTACAACTTCCGGTAGAGCAGATAATAGCTGGTATTATGTTGCACCGTTGTTACTGGATGGTGCAGGATATGTTACTGGATGGCTTGGAAATGATGAGGCATTAGCTTCTTTTGACGATGAGGATGAAAAGGCGAGGAGGCAGAAAGGCTTTTTAACTCACCTTAAGAGCCTTAAAGAATTATATTATGCGACAAATTATGGAAAGACATGTAATTTAGGAAAGAAGCCAGATGATTTGCTTGAGGTTTTAACGGATATGGCGATTGCTTCTCCTGCAATTACAATCAATAGAACATATCAGAATTATTGTAAGAAAGGACTATCTTTCCCTAGTTATTTACCTAGTCAGATTGCAAAAATCTTTATTAATCGTATGAACACTGCGGAATCAACTGCAACAGTAGAGTTGGCTTGTGGTAAAAAGTCGGATGATGCACATTGGCAAAATTTACTGACTTATTGTAAACATGGCAATATTCAGGCAATGTTCGATGAATATGCACATGTAATTGCAAATGGCTTAGATGCAGATAATAATTTAGTAAGTAATCTGCATTATATGATTGCAAGCTCAATGGATGTACGAACTACAATATATACGGTAGATACATACAATGGGTTTAAAGCAAGAGTGAACGGTAATAAAGCAAGAGGAACTGCTATACGTTC
The DNA here is from genome assembly GCA_017395635.1 of Lachnospiraceae bacterium. Classification (GTDB taxonomy): domain Bacteria; phylum Bacillota; class Clostridia; order Lachnospirales; family Lachnospiraceae; genus CAG-590. The sequence continues at coordinate 38,674 of JAFQOE010000058.1, forward strand.
ACATTTTGCAGTTGCATTTACTAAAGGTGACGGAAAAGAAAAGGATGCGGATAGAAAGAAGAGTGTCCGTAATTCATTTAACTCACCTTTTAGACCATTTGTTTTAGCGTCTACATCTATTGGTCAAGAGGGATTAGATTTTCATAATTATTGTAGACGCATTGTACATTGGAACTTACCATCCAATCCGATTGATTTGGAGCAACGAGAAGGTAGGATTAATCGGTTCGAGTGTTTGGCAATCAGACAGAATATCGCTAAGCGATATGGAAATATCAATTTCACGAAGGATATATGGAAAGAAATGTTCTGTGAAGCTCAAAAGACAGAAAATAACGGGGAGGGTTCCGATCTAATTCCGTTCTGGGGACTTACTGAGCAAGAGGACATGATTAAGATTGAAAGAATTGTTCCGATGTATCCATTCAGTAGGGATGGATTGGCATATGAGCGATTGATTAAGATTCTTTCCTTATATCGTTTGACTTTGGGACAAGCAAGGCAGGAAGAACTGATAGAATATCTTTTCAAGAACTGCGAGGACATGGACGATATTCGGGAACTTTTTATCAATTTAAGCCCATATTACAAATCAGAAGAATAATCAAAAGTACAGTATGCGAGGTGGTAAGAATTGGAAAAAATTAAATATACTGCTGAAAAAATGGAAAATGTGAAGTCGCAGGTGCAAAAACTTATTGAGATAGTAAAAGAGTTAGAAGATGATTTCCCGGGAAGACATTTTACCCTTGATGGACATTTGGTTGGTAGCATTGGAGAGGTAATGGCTGCGTACTACTATGGCATTGAGCTGTATAAGGCTTCTGAAAAGGGACATGATGGTGAAGTGGATGGAAAAAAAGTACAGATTAAGATTTCGCAGCAGGATAATATTGTAATTCCACATGAACCAGATTACCTTATTGTAATGTATCTTCGCAAGAATGGTGACATTTTCGAAGTATATAATGGTCCGGGGAAAATAGCATGGGATAGTGCAAGCAAACGGGACAGTCATAATAATAGACATATGTTGGTAAATAAGCTTATGGTATTGGATGCAACAATTCAAACGGAGGATAGAATCAAGCAGATTCACTATATTGCGAAAATGCAAAAAGATTATAAGAATAAAAAGAAAAAATAGGAAGGTGCAAGTTATGTCATTAAAATCTATATTGACAGGTTCAAGTGAAGGAGATAAAGCAATTCAGGATGTTATTAGGAAAAATTTGCCTAAAAAGGAGGATTTTTCTACAGCTTATGGTCAGACTCCTTTTTCAAAATACGAAGTACTTGCACCGTATGAATTGTCAAATTCTGCTGATGCAGGCATAGTAGGAACAGCCTTTGATTATTTGGCAAGGGCTATGATTGCACAACCCTTGGAAAAGAATAAAGAGGATTCGTTACTGGGATTGAAAGCGTTAATTGGAATAGAACGTATTGCGAAGAAAATAAATGATAAAGAATTAAATTTGTTACGGAACAAATATATTGATGTGCTTGTGGATTTTATTGATTACGTGTACAGCAATTATGCCTTGCTCCCTGATAATATAATTGAAAAATGTAGACAAGAAGAGTGTCAGGCATGGTCTAAATATGTTCAAAAGGCTTCGTTTAGTTCTTATGAACCAAACACTGATATTAATAAATTAATTTCAGGAGCATACTATTTTGCAAAATTGGAGCAAGTATATAGGACTGGTGGAATGTTGCCGGAGAATGGGATAAGCAGTCTGGTTAATGAGCCAAGCAAAGAATTGATTTTTGATTTAAGTAATATTTGCCGAGTCTTTAAAGAGCGTTTTATAGAAGGGGGCTTAGTGCATCCTGATAGTGTAGTGATATTTAATCCATCATTCGGTATTGCTTCATATGCGTGTGGCGGAGCTGATGCAGATGTTTACGTGGATGGGGTATTGTATGATTTTAAGACAAGTAAAAAGAATGGATATAGTTGGCAGGAAACAGCTCAGTTGGTAATGTACTATTACTTGAATGAAATTGCATCTTCAATGGAAGAACCAGATATGCCTGAAGCACCAGCGCAATTAGCGGAGTATAAGATATTCAAGTTGGCATTCTATAAAGCGAGATTTGGTGAAGTAGAATATTTTGATACAGAGTATTTTGATAATGAAGAAGCAGAAGGGAATTTTAATGAAATTTCCGATTTGTTATTGAAAAGATTGAAAAAAGAATGTATTGAAATCTAAAAGTTCCAATATAGGAGTTGAGATAAAATGTACTTGATAAAAACAATCAGAGGCGATATAACAAAACCTTTAGGTGTTCAAGCAATAGTTAATGCAGCCAATAGTTCGTTGCTTGGTGGCGGTGGTGTGGATGGTGCAATTCATAGAGCCGCTGGACCAGAACTTTTATTTGAGTGCCGATTACTTGGTGGCTGTAAGACCGGACAAGCAAAGCTTACTAAAGGTTACAATTTACCATGTGATTACATTATACACACCGTAGGACCGGTTTGGAATGGTGGAAAGAAGAATGAAGAAGAGTTACTTGCGAGTTGTTACTACAATTCTATGCAGGTGGCGATGGGTAAGGGAATAAGGACAATAGCGTTCCCCTCAATATCAACTGGCATTTATCGTTTTCCAGTAGAATTGGCTGCAAAGGTTGCTGTAAGTACTGTGGCTAGATTTCTTAGTGTGAATGAAGATAAGTTTGATTTGGTAGAGTGGGTGTTGTTTGATGAGAACACTGAAAAAGTCTACGAAAATGAAGTAGATAAGCTATATCGTGATATGAAATAAAATTTGTTGTAGCTGGATGACCATAAAAACTCCGGCTGCATTTATTTGTGATATACTCTGCTTATCAAACAGATGGAGGTTATCAATTATGGAAAGAACAACTGTATTATTAAGGAATGAGGGTGAATTAAAAGAAGTTATTAGAACTGCAACAGTAGGCTTTGTTGGCTGTTTTATGGGATGTATTATTCACGATTTTGAAAAACTACAGGATAAGCAAACCAAGACGGAGTATATCAAGGAACTTTATAAAGAATGTGACAGCTGGGCACGAGATGAATATGATATGCGGAATAAGATTAATGTTCTTATCAGAATTATTGAATCTGATATGGTGGTACAGGCAATGGAGTATGTATTAAAAGCCAATAGTAGAAAACTTGATATTCCGGATATTAAGGAAAATGCACAACTTGTATTGACGCATTTGGAGACAGGTAAATTGAAATTACCTGTATTTGAAGACTAGGAGGTTCGGTATGAGAGAAACAGAGTTTAGAAATTACCTTGAAGGTATCGAATCAATTAAAAGTAAGAATAAAGCAATAAATTCACGAATAAGCAGAGCTAATACAGCAGAAGAAATTATTGGAACAAGTTTAGATTTTGTTGTGTCAGACGATGACAGAATGTACGACGCACTGGTTAGAATTTCTGCTGATCCACGAGAGAGAAGTGGTAATATTCAAAATGCAGTTAGATGGTATTATCGGTTTTGTAATTCAAAAGAATTTCCGAGGATGTCATCGTATAAGAGATAATAGTAATGCCAGCCCCCATACCGGGCTGGCATTAAGTCATTCATCATCAACTTTGAATAGTTCTTCAACAGGCATTCCAAGATAAGCAGACAGCCTGAGAGCGAGTTCGAGGGAGGCGACTCTTTCGCCTCGTTCAATGCGTCCGATAGTGCGTCCGCAGTAACCGATAGCAACAGCCAAATCTTGCTGACCAATGTTTCGCTCGGTTCGAATCTCTTTAAGTGTAGTAGATACAGCCATTATTATCCCTTCCTTCGTTATTGTAGTGAGCTAATTATAGCAAAAATCATAGTCCAATAATCTGTACTTAACCGACAACCTTACCGAAAATTTTGAAAGAATCATTTTCTTTGACCTGTATAGGTTCATATTTGGTGTTGAGGGAGATAAGAAATAATCCTTCGGCGTCGTCTTTTAATTTCTTGCAGTAGGCATTACCATCTAAGTAGAAGATTCCGATTTCCCCGGTAGATAATGTTTCCTGCTGATGTACCCATACAATCTGACCGTTTATGAACTGTGGTTCCATACTGTCACCGCTGATGCGGATACCAAAGTCCGCATCGGCAGGAACTTCCTCACCAACTTCAAGCATTGTATAGTTTTCTCCATCAAGAAAGCTTCCTGTTCCGGCAGAAGCGGGAATATCAAACAAACGGATATTTCTTCTGAATGGTATAATAACTGCTTTGACAGGTGCATATTTGCCGGAATCATTCAGTAATTCTATGTATTCTATTGCCTTTTGCTGTCCTTCTTCGTTAAGCAGTGAAAGAGGATTGCCGGGGTTTTCTCCATAAAATTCTTTATATATATCCGTGATACAAAGTATTCTACAGATAGCCATAAGCAGAGAACCGCTAGGCTCTGTTTTATCATTTTCCCAGCTCCAGACTGCTTTGTTGGAATGTGAATAGCCATATTCATTTAAAGCTTCAGCAAGTCCTTTCTGTGATAAGCCTTTCTTTTCTCTATAAGTTGCTATGATTGTTCCGAGAGAGTTCATATACATACCTCATTTCTGTTAGCTTTTTGTACCTACAGTATATAAGAGTTTTTCTATAAAATCAAGCAAAATCTTTATAAAATAGAAATAGACAACCAATGTGTCACTTGCAATCTTTATAAAATAGATTTATACTTTGCTATGTAGAGAAGAGCACACAAGCTCATGAGACTGGAGGAAAAGGATATGTCGGGCAGAGTAATTCTCCATAGTGATATTAACTGTTGCTATGCAGCCATAGAGCATTTACACCATCCGGAACTTAATGGGAAGCCCTTAGCGGTGGGTGGCGACCCGGAAAGCAGACACGGAATTGTTTTGACAGCGGACTATATCGCCAAGAAGTACGGTGTTAAGACAGGTATGGCTTTATGGCAGGCTAAACAGTTGTGTCCTGAGATTAACTTTGTATCACCTAGAATGGACCTCTATCTCAGATTTTCAAGGATGGCTCATGAGATTTATGCAGAGTACACGGATTTGCAGGAGGCTTACGGTATTGATGAAAGTTGGCTGGATGTAACGGACAGTGCAACCATTAAAGGAGACGGATATACGATAGCAAAGGAAATAAGTAATCGTATGAAGTCGGAGCTTGGTATTACGGTCAGCATTGGAGTATCTTTTAATAAGATATTTGCCAAGCTCGGTTCAGATTATAAAAAACCGGATGCAATTACTACAATGTACACTGATGAGTTTCAGACCAAAGCATGGAATCTTCCAGTTGGAGATTTGCTCTATGTTGGACGAAGTACGAACCATAAACTGGCAAAGATAGGTATTCGTACCATAGGTGACTTGGCAAGGACGGATGAAGCAATACTTGTCAGTCAGCTTGGCAAGATGGGAAGTGTTCTATGGGCATTTGCTAATGGCTATGATGACAGTCCTGTAAGGAAGGAAAATACTCACGCACCAATTAGGTCAGTGGGTAACAGTACCACAACGCACAGAGATTTGCTGAATGATGAGGATGTAAAGATAATCATTTATGTACTGGCAGAAAGTGTTGCAGCAAGACTACGGGAGAATGGTTTTCGGTGTCGGGTAGTAGAAATCAGTATCAGGGATAAGGATTTATTCTCTTTTTCCCGTCAGAGAAAAATAAGCAATGCCACAAATATTACGGAAGAAATTGCTGTGGAGGCTTATAAGCTGTTTAAGGAAAGTTACGATTGGAGAAAACCGATTCGTAGCGTGGGAGTCAGAGGAGCTGACCTTGTAAATGATAATTATTGGGAACAGATTGATTTGTTTTGTGACTTTCAGATGCGTGAAAAGCATATGAAAATGGATGCAGCTGTGGATGATATCCGCAGAAGATTTGGTTTTTACAGTATTCAGAGAGGATTGATGTTTCAGGATAAGGTTTTATCTGCTGTAAATGCAAAAGAGGACCATACGGTGCATCCGCATGGATATTTTAATCAGTGAGGAGTTGAACGGAATAACATGAGATTAGGATTAACAGAGAGACAGAAAAGTGTATACGATGGCATAGTAAATTTCCAAAAGGAACACGGATATGCACCGTCAGTTCGGGAATTATGTGCAATATGTGGTCTGGCTTCCACATCAAGCGTATATGCTCATTTGAAAACGCTGGAAGAGTTTGGATATATCAAAAAGCGTGAGGGTTCACCAAGAACCATTACGATAGAAGAACTATAGGAGGTAGGCATGGAAAGTAACAAGGTTTATGTGGATGTAACTGCTGAGTTTTCCAAGGAAGGGGTGCTAACCCCTAAGAGCTTTCGTTGGACAGATGGCAGTGTTTATGAAATACAAAAGATAAAAGATATAAGAAGAGCTGCAAGCCTGAAGGCTGGTGGTGTAGGTATGAGATATACCTGTGTAGTAAATGGCAGGGACAGCTATCTCTATTATGAGGATAACAATATGTGGTTTATGGAGAGAGCCGGAGCGTAACTGAAGTGTCATTAATGACACTCAGTTGCTTCCAGATAGATCAGCAATAGGGCATAGGTGACACAAGGCAGTTGTCACGACGGAACTCTGTGCCCGGAAGACTTGCAAAGGTACTTTCCCTTCCTTGGCGAGTACAAAGTTGAAATGATTTTGTATAGCAAAGGAGCAGACTGAATTGGATAAGAAGATAGAAATTAGATGTAAAACAGGTCGTTGTAACAAACTGTTTATGAATTATTATGTTACAGGTAACAATGTGGAGTTGAATCTTGGCGGATTTGAACTTAAGTGTGAAAAGTGTAAAAGGGTTCTTCGATTGAAGAATTACACGGAGACAATGTTGATTGAACATTCCTCAAATGGAGTGTTTAAGGTATAAAAATAACAATTAACAATTAAATGATGGCGCCACCTGATAAGGACGGCATTGCAGGACAATGTGCGGTACCACGGACGCAGGGGAAAGATAACCAGTTTTGGACTGGCTTTCCTTTGCGTTCTTTTTTTATGCGTAAAGACTGCGGTGGTAGAAAATTATTCGTCCTCAAACATTCTTGTAACTGGTTATTGCCGGAAACAAGAAAGGATGGATGAATATGTTTAGAAATAATTATGATGTAAAAGAATTTGGTGCAAGGATTAGAAAAATAAGAAAAGCAAACAAAATGACACAGGAAGATTTGGCAAATCGACTTATGCTTACTGCTGAAAGTGTTTCCAATATAGAAAGCGGTAAAACAAATTGCATGCCGGAACATATAGTACATATATGCGAAATATTTAATATCACCACCGATTACCTGTATTTTGGTATAGAAAATCAGGAACAGGTAAAAGCAGATACTGATGAGTTGTCAGCACTGCTTAGTGATTGCTCCGCAGAAGAACTGGAACGAGTTACCCAGATGGTTAAACTGTTTTTAAGGAAATAATCATTTTTTAGCCTTATCACGTTCCCTTTGTTTACGTTTTGCCATAAGTAAAGCACAACGCTGTGAACAGTAGATTTTACGCTCATTGCCTTTTCCTACATCAAAGAAACTGTTGCAGGTAGGATTTGCACACTTTTTGACTTGTGTATTTGGTGTAAATGTAACAAGCAGTTCCATATACATAGCTTCTAGCAGTGATGATATATTCCAGTCAGAAGATAGACGATTATTGCTATATTGTAAATCAGGTGTAATCAAGCAGGTTTGCGAGTTGAAGATGTCTGACATACAAGTAATGGCAGCACGTTGTAACATTTCAAATGAAATTCCGGCATCTTCTATCAGCTCTTTGGTGAGTGTTTCTGAAAATGACAGGTTAGATATATCTGCATTAGCGGAGATTGATACTTTATCCAGTAATAGGGAAAGTATATCGTGATAGTTCTGCCAAGTACAGTGCATCATGTCTGTTAATTCAGATTTGTCGAAGGTTCCATGTAACCACCATTCTCCGGCTGTAGCATTTACAAAAAAAGTCAGTTCTTTCAAGAAGTCTCGTACATAACTATCAAACAGTTCAGGATTTGATATGGTAAGGGCTTCTTCTTTTTCTTTTCGCTGTATGTATAAATACAGATAGTATGTAAATCTTTCCGTTTCAGAATCATTTTCTACTTCTGCTTTGGTTGTGTAACATAGAAGGATGGAAAGTAGAGCGTTTAAAATACCAACAGAATCATTATTATCAAGGGAAGCTTTTAGGTGTAATAGGTTTCTCATAGTCAGAACTTCTTGAGTAAAAATATTTACATAAGTTTCATCCGGTTCATAATTAGGAACTACTTCAGAAAAAATGGTTTTAGTAGTTTTCATAAATATATAGTCATTGGTTGTATTTCTGATTAGTCTGTCAGACGATAGTAGCCCGTATTTTGTACAAAAGTCTGCAATCGCTTGTAAATCTGTGGTATCAATAGCAGCAAATTCATAGGCGATAGAACCTTCTTCATATGAATTGTTTGAATAGATTGGTGTCAGCTTGCCCGGATATAGTTCAACAATAACCATTTCTGTAGGTCCCGTATATTTAGGATAACGGGCAGGAACTTCTTTTATTCCGTATAGTCCGACCATATTACTGAAAGAAAAGCCTTTGTTAACAACCATAATAACCTCCGTGTCATATATAAAAGTATATGTTCCTATGACAAAATCTATTGTATCATAATATTAGATAATAGAAAAGCAACTAATATCAGTTATTAGTGCTAAAGGAAGGAGGTGTCAGCAGGAATGAAATATCAATATACATATGATGTGAAGGAGTTTGGTAACAGGCTTCGTGCAATTCGTAAAAAGAATGGATATACACAGGAACAATTAGCAGATTTGTTGTTATTATCTGTAGATAGTATTTCGAATATGGAAAACGGAAAGACCACATGTATGCCGGAACATATGATGAAAATATGTCAGATTTTTAATGTTTCTGCTGACTACTTCTATTTTTCCATGGATAAAGAATTGCTGCAAAAAGAAGCAAGAGATATAGACAGTCTGGTGAAACTGTTACAGGCTTGTAGTGATGTGGATTATTCTAAAATATATCGCATAATTAAGATTATGCTGGAGTCTCTGGCAGCCTAACCCCGAATACCATTCGGGGTTTTTTCTTAAAACCCGGAATACCATTCTATTCAATCTTTTATATTTTCCATCTACAATATAAATGTGCTCAGGACAGCACAACAAAATGAAAGCGGCGTGCACAATGCTTTCCTAATCTATCAGAAAAGGAAGGTACAGCTAATGAAATTTTATAACGGACAGGAAGAATTAAAGGGACTTTTGTTTATGAAGTCCATGATGAGTATGAATAATGTGAAGAAGCAGGCGATTGTAGAAATCGGATATGCAATGAAGGCAGGTATTAACTGCGGGGCAGTTGCGGTAGATGATAGTGCATCTTCTTCTGTTGACAGACAGCCGATGCGAGACCTTGTGGAAACTCTTGAAGGTGGCAAGTATGAAGTGCTTGTTGTTGAAGATATTTATGATATTACCAGAGAGCCGGAAGATTTGAGAGTGATGATTGACCGTATTAACGATATGGGAGTTCTCATTTTTGATTTGGGAATCATGGGTTTAAGGTTCAATAACTATGAAATCGGATGCTAGAGGCACAGAAAAGTATTCCTATATAATATTTCCTTCGGAAGCGGTAGTGTTTGACAACTGTGGAAACACGGTTGTCAAATGCCCGACCGAAACGGAGGCAGTGGAATACATTAGGGATTTGACAAGTGAGGTGGCTGAAAATGCAGTATGACAGATTGCAGATAGGACAGAAACTGCGTGATATGAGAAAAGGTAAGAAATATACGGTGGAAGAGCTTGGAGACCGTATGGGAATTAGTGTTTCTCATGTGAATCAGATAGAAAGAGGCTCAAGAAATATGAGCATGGAACTGTTGGTGAGATTTATCAATATTCTGGATACGGATGCAAACAGTATTCTTATGGATATCAGTGATATGAAAGCAGATTCCATTGATGCACAGTTAAGTATGCTCCCGGCTGAAAAGAGGGATTATCTTACAGGTGTGTTCAGATATATGATAAGCACAAGTATGGAGCAGGTGACAATATGAAGAAAATAAAGGAACAGAAGCCGATCAGGTGTATAGCATACCTTTCCGTGTTTGGACATGATGAGCGTGTGGAAGAGTATGAAAAAAAGCAGTTGAAAAAGATTCGTGAGTATGCGGCTGCTCACAACATAGAAATCATCAGAATATTTCATAAGGATGTTCTTGGACAGGGAATTGTAAATGAGCATTTTGCAGGAATGGTAAGTAAAATCCGCAATAAGCAGGCAGACGGAGTAATCGTATTTAGTATGAGAAGCATATCTCCGTATATCGAAAATGCTTATACAAAGGTAGGTATGGTAAAAGGAGCCGGAGGCAGAGTGTTCACGGTTCAGGAAGGAGAGCTTGGCATGGTTTTAAGAAACTTTGCCGGATAGGAGAATTATGGACGGATTAAGTAAGTTAAATAAAGGTGATATTGTATATGCTGACCTTGGACAGCATCCAAGAAGTTCGGTACAGTCGGGAGTAAGACCATGCGTGATAATTAGCTGTAATACGGATAATCATATTGCAGGTAATCCAATCGTGAATGTGTGTCCTTGTACCACAAAGTTTGAAAAGAAGAAGCGTAAGAGCCATATTCTGATAACCAAGGATGATGTGGAGGGATATCTGGCAAAACCATCGCTGATACTTGCTGAGCAGACCACCACTATAGACAAGTCGAAGATTGTGGGGAAAACATCAAGGATTGTCAGTGAAAAAGTGATGAAAAGGATTGACAGGGCGTTGATGCAGAGGTTTTCTCTTGCCAAAGAGGGGGATGATGCAGGTGACATGGAATGAGAAGTACGATGTGGATATAAGGACTGTTGACCCTGATACACTTGTTGATTTGGAAGATGTAAAGATAGATACATCTCTTCCGGTAGAGAAGAGAATAGAGCAGTTTGCAGAGCAGATTAGAAACCCACTTTGTTATAAGAAGGATGGCATTATTATCAAGAATGTGTATAAGAGTGGTGGTGCGAAGCTGGAAGACTGTTTCAGGGAAATCGTAATGACAATGTGAAATTAGTGGTGGAAATTTTCAAATAATTATGTTAATCTAAATGCAAGGACTTAAACTCCTGCATTTGGATTAGCAATAAAAGTTAATCCAAGAAACGCAGGATATCATTCAAACCCCATATTTATTTTGTTTTTCTTGGTTAATACTAAGAAATGGAGAATAAATTATGGCGAGTACAATTCAAAAAATCTACAGGGCAGCCATTTATCTCAGATTATCAAGAGAAGATGGGGATGTTGCTGATGGAAGCAAAGAAATCAGTAACAGTATTGCCAATCAAAAAGAACTGGTCATGGACTTCTTAAAGTCCCACCCGGAGATAACCGTGTATGATACATATATTGATGACGGTTACAGCGGTGTTAATTTCGACAGACCGGGATTCCAATCAATGATTAAAGACATAAGAAACGGCATGGCAGATTGTGTCATTGTCAAAGACCTTTCGAGATTTGGGCGTAATTATATCGAATCGGGGCGTTACATTGAGAAGGTATTTCCAATGCTTGGTGTCAGATTTATTGCGATTACGGACAATTACGACAGTGAAACCTCGGAAGACGGTTACGGAACCAATATGATTATTCCGTTTAAGAATCTGGTAAATGATGCGTATGCAAGGGATATTTCCATTAAAGTGCGTACCAATTTACAGATTAAGCGTAAAAACGGGGATTATATCGGTAATTTTGTTGTGTACGGATATCTGAAAAGTCCGGAAAATAAGAACCGACTTATAGTGGATGAATATGCATCTGAGATTGTGAAGGATATTTTTACCATGAAGATATGCGGAATGAGCCAGCAGGCAATCGCAGACAGGCTGAATGCAGATGGTATTCTCTGTCCCTATGAATATAAGAAAAGTCTTGGTATCCGTATCAATGATAATTTCAAGAAGAAAACGCAGGCTTTGTGGAGTTATAATGCAGTGCTTCGTATTTTGAAGAATGAGATATATACGGGAACACTTATTCAGGGGAAGACTACTACTCCCAATTATAAGGTAAAGAAGAAAATCAATAAGCAGGAAGATGAATGGATAAGGCATGAGGACAGTCATGAAGCCATAATATCCAGGGAACAGTTTGATATGGTTCAGGAGCTTTTAATCAGAGATACCAGAGTCTCACCGGACTCTGACTCCATATATCTGCTGGGGGGCGTTGTATATTGTGCGGATTGTGGTAGGGCAATGATTAGAAAAACGGTTCCAGCACATGGAAAAAAATATATTTATTATGTGTGTTCCAGCAACAAGAAAGATAAAAATGTGTGCAGTAACCATCGCATTGCGGAAAATAGGCTGACTGACATGGTGTGTGAAAATACCATATATCAGGTCAATCTTGTTCTTGAATATGCAAAGGAACTGGAAATTATAGAAAAAGCTGCTTATATGAAGGCTGATGTAGGCAAGTATGATAAGAAGATTGAGAAAAAACAGGAAGAATTATCCAAATATCAGACACGCAAGCTGAATCTCTATGAAGATTATAAGGAAGGAATCCTTGATAAGCAGGAGTATATGATGTTTAAGTCTGATTATGATCAGAAAATCGAAACTGCAACACGGGAGATTGAAGCGTTTGAAGCTGATAAGAGGATGATTCTTGATAATAAGAGTGAATCGCAGGCTTGGATTGAGGAATTTAAGAAGGTTGGGCAGATAACAGAGCTTACAAGGAATGCAGTAGCGATACTGATTGATAAAGTGGTTGTATATTCTGCTGACAGGGTGGAAATCAGATACAGATTTGAGAATGCGTTTGAGACTATGAAGAAATATGTGGATGCATATTCAGAAAGAAATTATTCGGAAAGTGAGGCAGTGTAATATGGCTAGAACAAGTAACAGGGCAGCAAAGCGGGAACTGTCTGTAACAGACAAGAGAGAACAGGCGGCTGCAAAAATATATAAAGCAGTAATTTATGCAAGATTATCATCGGAGGATGACAGAAAGATTGCCAGTCATACGGTAGACAATCAGATAGCTCTGCTTAGGGACTATATTGATTCTCGGGATGATATGGAATTTGTTGAATGTTATTGTGACAGAGGTTTTTCGGGAACAAAGTTTGACCGTCCCGATTTTATGAGAATGATTGCAGATATGAAACTTGGAAAATTTAACTGTATCGTAGTAAAGGATTTATCCAGACTTGGAAGAAATTATCTCGAAGCAGGCAATTATATGGAGAAAATTTTTCCTATGTATGGTGTTCGTTTTATCTGTGTATCAGATGGTTTTGATTCACTATATTCCAAACCGATGGAAGATGGAATGCTTGTGCCTTTAAAAAATCTGATAAATGAGGCGTATGCAAAGGATATATCAAAGAGAGTATCCATATCAAAAGAGAATCAGCAGAAACGAGGCGAATTCATAGGAACACAACCGCCGCTTGGGTATCTGAAGGACCCGGAAGACTGTCACCATCTGATTCCGGACCCTGATGCAATGCAGTTAATAAAGGATATCTTTGCATGGAGACTGGAGGGAAAGTCAGTCACAGCAATAGCCCGACATCTTAATAAAGCAGGGATACCTTCTCCGGTACAGTACAGAATACAAAAGGGTATGGAAAAGAACCCGAAATATAAAGATGTGCGTTGGGATGGCTGTAGTGTCGGCTGCATTCTGAGAAATGTTGCTTATATAGGTGATATGGAGCAGGGGTATCAGAAAGGGGCTTTGTATAAAGGGATTCCTGACCACAGACAGAAAAAGGAACAGAGGATATGCGTAATGGGAACACATGAGCCTATTGTGGACAAGGTGACATTTTATAAGGTTCAGGAGCTGATGGATGAAGTGACAAATAAGCAAAAGCAGGTGCAGGATAAGTATAAGCATCTTCATAGGAAAGATGATATTTTTAAAGGTCTTTTGTACTGTGCTGACTGTAACTGTAAGCTTTCTTTTTATAGAAGGACTGTGAAGCTTCCAAGCGGATATTTTAATTATTATACATATCTTTGCAGGAACACTCCATATCGTGAGGAATGTACCAAGAAAAATATGAAGCTGGAGAAGCTTGAAGAGATTGTAAAGGAACTGATAAGTCTGCACATCAGTCTGTATATGGAACGGGAAGATATTCTTAGGGAGTTAAATGGACAAAAGCCAGTGATAGGGGAAAGAAGCCGGTTAGAACAAAAAAAACAAGAAATGCTTAAAGAAATGGACATCATCGAAACCAGAATCCGCAATCTCTATGAGGATTTGAAAGATGAAACCATATCGGAAGCAGAATACTTATCTCTGAAGGGTGAGTATGTGGCGAAAATTGAACAGTTGAAAAAAATATGTGAAGAAACAGAAGCTTCAATCAGTATGTTAAAGCCGGATGTAAAGGTTTCATTTGAAGTCTCAGAAAATATGGATAAATTTGGCGGCTTCACAAAGCTTACACCAGATATTATTAAAGCGTTTATTAGACGTATCACATTTTTCGGAGACAATAGAATTGAAGTGGAATACACATTTTCCGACCAGTTACAGTTATTGGATAAGCTGATAGAAGAAAGGAAGATGTTATGTGGGATAATATAGCTACAGAACAAAGAAAATATGTTATCTGTATGTATATAAGGCTCTCGTCAGAGGATGACGATATAAGGTACAATGAAATGAAGGATGAGTCCAACAGTATTACAGCCCAGCGAAGAATGTTGTATGATTATATCAATTCCAAGGTTGAATTTAGGGATTGCACTGTATTGGAGCGTTGTGACGATGGTTTCTCCGGTACACATTTTGATAATCGTCCGCAGTTTGTGGATATGATAGAAATGGCAAAGAGAGGAGAAATTGACTGTATCATTGTGAAGGACTTTTCCAGATTTGGCAGGGATTATATTGAGCTTGGTGATTATATGGAACAGTTTTTTCCTGTAATGGGAATAAGGTTCATATCCGTGAATGACTGCTATGACAGTGATATGCTTGAGAATGGTGAGATAGGTGGTCTTGATATTTCCTTTAAAAATCTGATTTACGATTACTATGCAAGGGAAACTTCCAAAAAAGAAAAACTTGCATGGAAGAAGTCAGCTGAAAGAGGAGATTACAGAGCCAGTGTTACTTTATATGGATATAGAAAGTCCAAGGAGAATAATTTCAAACTGGAAATTGATCCGGAAGCAGCAGAGATTGTAAGAGAGATATTCAGTATGAAATTATCCGGGATGTCAACTACGGAGATTGCTGCAAATCTAAATGCAAGAGAGATACTTCCACCGACAGAATACAAATATCATGCAGGTGATAAGAGGGCGATTAATATAAATAAAAGAAAGTGCTACTGGGAGGCAGGAGTTGTCGGACTGATTCTTCAGAATGAGAAGTATGTTGGAGATATGGTTCTGTTAAAAACGGAAGTCAACCGTGTTACCGGAAAGCAGATAAAACGGGCAAAAGAAGACTGGGTAACAGTAGAGAATACTCATGAAGCTATCGTAAGCAGAGAAATGTTTGATACAGTAGCAAAATCATTTAAAAGAGTTAATCGCAATTTTGGAAATAGCGTTAATATATTTTACTGCTCCAGCTGTGGACGGAAGATGAATAAGTGCAGAGGAGCAATTCTAAAATGCCGTATCAATGCAGTTATGGAAGAGAATAAGTGCGTAGAAACAACTATTTCCGTGAAGAAGGCAGAACGGGCTATTCTTGCAGATATTAAGCATAAATACAGGATATTTATTGATATGAAGTCAGAGTTGGAAGATGAAGTCCGGGGGAAAATAAAATCTCTTGATGAGAGAATTGTGAGTATCACAAAAACTTTGGATTATATTGATTCTGCATGGAAAAACATATATAGCGACTATGCAGACAGAAAAATTTCCAAGGATGAATATCTGCTACAGTCGAAAGAACATAAACAGAAGATACAGACTTTGACGGAAGAATTGGAAAAACTGAAATTAGAGAAAAAGCAGAAGGAACCCGATGCATCGACTGATGTGGTAGAGTTGCTTTTGCAAAAGTTTTCTGAAGCGGAAGAACTTACAAATGAAATAAAATCAGCAATGATTGAGAAGGTTCTGGTGTATGCGAATAATGCACTGGAAATTTACTGGAAACCGGATTTTGCAAAGTATTTTGAGAATACAGAACTGATAGTCAGAAAGGAGAAAGCAGCTAATGAGTGAATTGATGAAAGCACCACGCATAAAGCATTGGATACATGTATTGCGTGACGGTAAAATGGTATTTGATAAAGAGACAAATGAGGCGATTGATAAGGTGTTTGAACAGATACATCTGATTGCACCTTGTGGAGATGACGAAAGAAGGGATATATGGTTAAAGGCAGAGCGTGGTACTGCTGAGGATTACGATGATTATGAGTATCTTAAGGAAGAGGAAATCGTTGATTCTTATGAGGATTTTCTTAGGATGTGGCAGGAAGAATACCCGGATGAAGTGAACTGGTTCCATCTTGTAACACTTGAGCGAGATGACTACAGGGCGATCTTTTTGGGAAGAGAGCTAATCTATCAGTCAAGAGTTTATGAGAAACACGAAGTTTATGAATACGGACTGAAAGAATTGTTTGTATGGATGGAGTCAGCAGTTAAAAATTGTGTTGAAGAATTACGAAACGAAACTTATAATAGTGATGTGAAAAATAATCTGGCATTCAGACAGAGAACGGGAACTATTTCAAGAAAAGATTACTGGGAGTTGTTTCCTGATATTAAAGAGTCTTATCTGGCTGACATATCAGATGAAGAAATACAGTTGTTCGTAAGAAACATAGAAGACCAGAAGGATGGGGAGCCTGTTGGTTCCTACCTTGCTGATATGACAGCAGGAAAGTTTTATGAATACTGTGCCATTGGCTATAAGGCGAATCAGTATGAGAACCTTGAGGGACTTACAGCGAAGGAGCAGTATTATAAAAAGGCTGACGGAAGAGACGAAGGGCTGGCAGAATTGAATATCGACTCTGTGGAAGAATTTGAAGCGTGGTATCATGACAGACATCGTGGTGGTGGTCATCCTTGGGAAGTATGCAGAGGTGGAAATTCAACTCACATAGATTTATATGTAAGATATAATGAAAATGGTTTCTTTTTATCCGTAAGAGGAAAGGCTTGGACCCGTTCTGTTGAAGCAATTAAGTTCTATAATGCATTAAGGGCAGAGGGCGTGGCAGTTTATCTGCATGATGCAAAGGGGATTACAGACAGACTTCTTGGAAGAGATAGACTTGGCATTGTACCGGAGCATGTTATTCCTTCGTATTGTGAAGCATGGTTTCCGGGCATGGACATTCTTGACTTTATGAATCTTCCTTATGAGCAGGATGAATATGAGCTGATGCTGCCTAAGATTACTTGGCTTGAGGAGCAGGAACAAAAATTATTGAAAAAAATTTAAAAAATTTGTTAGTCCCTACTTGACAAAATCGGGGGCAAGACGTGTTGGTAAAAGTTATATTGCAAAATATTTTGGTGAACAGCAATATCGCTCCTATTTATTAATTGATTTTTCTAATATTTCTAATGACGTAATTGATGTATTCGAGTATGATAAGACGGATTTAGATTTATTTTTTAATAAATTATCTGTATTTTATAATGTAAAATTATATGAAAGAGACAGTTTAATTATTTTTGATGAAATACAGATGTATCCAAAAGCACGACAGTTAGTAAAACATTTAATTGAAGATGGTAGATATGATTATCTCGAAACAGGTTCACTAATTACTCTAAGACAGAATATAGAGAATATTGTAATACCTTCCGAAGAAGAACATTTTGTTATTCATCCTATGGACTTTGAAGAATATCTCTGGGCTATTGGTGATGAAGTGACAGCAGATTTTATTCGTGACTGTTATTATAAGAAAAGTCCATTAGGAGATGCTGTACATCGTAAAATTATGAATCAATTCAGACAATATATGCTTGTTGGTGGTATGCCACAAGCTGTATTGGAATATATCAAAACAAAAGATTTTGAAAAAACAGATATTACGAAACGCAGGATTCTTGATTTATATCGGAGAGATGTAACGAAATTTGCAAAAGGATATGAGAGTAAAGTCCTTTCTATTTTTGATGGAATACCTTCCCAGTTATCGAAGCATGAAAAACGTTATAATTTGGCTTCCATCGAAAAACAAGCCAGATTTCGAGAATATGAAAATGCATTTATGTGGTTGGAGGAAGCAGATATTATTAATACATGTTTTAATTCAACAGATCCTGGAGTAGGATTGGGCATGAATACGGAACGTATGACATTAAAATGTTATATGGCAGATACTGGATTATTATTCAGCCATGCATTTTCTGATAAAGAATTAACAGAAGAATCTATTTACAAATCCATTTTATTTGATAAATTAGAATTGAATGAAGGAATGTTTTTAGAAAATATTGTTGCACAGATGCTGAGAAGTACCGGTCATAAACTATTTTTTTATTCAAAAAATGATAGGGAAAATTCAGAAAACAGAATGGAAATAGATTTTCTAATTCGTCAGGATAGAAAGATATGTCCATTAGAAGTAAAATCAGGAAGATATCAGCAACACGTTTCGTTAGATAAGTGTAAAACTAAGTTTGGTAAGAAAATCGGCACTCGTTATATCATTTATACGAAAGATTTAAAGGTAGAAGATGACATTATGTATATTCCGGTTTATATGACAATGTGTTTATAGAAAGGATGTAACTGTTCAGTACAGGACAAAACACTTGCTGTTTTGTCCGTAAGAAAGTGATTCAGGTGTGAGCAAATCCCATCAGCGTAGCTGATTTTCATGGATTTGCGAATTGTAACTATGAAGGTATTGAATAGTTATAAAGGATATAGTTATGAACATTCGTAGAGCAGAAGAAAAAGACATGAATAGTATTAACAAATTACTTCGTCAGGTATTGATGGTACATCATAATGGAAGACCCGATTTATTCAAAAGTGATGTGAAGAAGTATACAGATGAAGAATTGTTAAATATTATACAAGATGATAACAGACCAATTTTTGTTGGAGTTGATGAAAATGATATGGTCGTGGGATATGCATTCTGTGTGTTCCAGCAACATATGAGTGATAATATTTTAACTGCGGTTAAAACTTTATATATTGATGATTTGTGTGTGGATGAAGATTTACGTGGACAATATATTGGAAAGCAGATATATGAATATGTGCTTGATTTTGCAAGAAATTGTGGATGTTATAATGTGACGTTGAATGTATGGTCTTGTAATCCTGGGGCACAGAAGTTTTATGAAAACTGTGGTTTAGTGCCGTATAAGATTGGGATGGAGAAGATTTTGTAATATTGCTTCTGATTTTATAAGTAATAAAGTAAGGTGGAAAAGAAAAATGCAAAGATTAAAAGAAAAAGCAACAAAGCTAAATATTGATTTATCAGATAAACAGATAGAACAATTTCAAACATATTATGAAATGTTAGTAGAAACCAATAAGGTAATGAATCTTACTGCAATCACAGAGTTGGATGAAGTAATTACAAAACATTTTGTAGATTCTATTGCATTAGCTTTTGTGTATTCAGATGTATGTGATGAGAACAAAAGTATTAAGGTATTGGATTTGGGAACCGGTGCAGGTTTTCCCGGTATTCCTCTTAAGATTGCATTTCCTCATTTACAGGTAACATTGATGGATTCTTTGAATAAGAGAGTAAAGTTTTTGCAGTCAGTGATTGATGCGTTAGAATTAACAAATATTACTGCAGTTCATGGTAGAGCAGAAGAAGCTGCCAGAAATGCAAATTATCGGGAACAATTCGATTTGTGTGTTAGTCGTGCAGTTGCGAATACGGCTACATTAAGTGAGTATTGTCTTCCATTTGTGAAAGTAGGAGGAAAGTTTATTCCATACAAATCGGCTGATATTGAAGAGGAATTGAATCAAGGAAAAAAAGCTATACAGGTATTAGGTGGAAAATTAACTGAGGTTAAAAAAATGACTTTACCGGATTCAGATATAGAACGTTCATTTTTGTTAATTGAAAAAGTTAAGAATACTCCGAAAGCTTATCCTAGAAAAGCAGGAACAGCCAGTAAGGAACCGATTCATTAATAATATGTAACTGTTCAGAGCTAAGCAAGATTCATTAAAATATAAGAGAAATGTATGTATTTTCGAATGTGAGCTCTGAATAGTTAAAAATATAAGAGAAAGATTCTATCTGAAAAATATTATAATGAATAAGAGCCCATTTGAAATATTTTCGAATGGGCTCTTATTCATTACAAGTTTTATTGAGATGAAGTTTTTTTCTGATGTCTCTTTTCTTTGCGTCGAATGCGCAATTCGTTCTGTCTTTCTTTGATTTGTTCAAATTCTTTTTTACTAATCTTTTCTACTGTTTTGATAATGAATACTTCATCATCCTGAGTATGTTTAAAGCGAATCTTTCCACATATTAATCCATGCGTCCAACATTTTCCTACACATAATTGAGTAGAAGAGTTATTCACAAACCATCGAATCTTCTTTGGAATCTTACGGTTACATTTGTGGCATCGAAGAGTTGTGATATCTTTGTCATTCAAAGCTTCTTTCTTGTTACGGAATGTTCGGGTAATATGTTCATTATAATTAGCATGCTTTGAAAATATCTCTTCTTCGATACAGGTAGGATAGCGATAGTAATCAATACTATACATATCTTCTAATTTCTTACGATTCATCTTTTGTAAAACTTTGGCGGTATAGTAAGCATCATTTTTGGCACAATGAAATGATTCCTCAATTGGAATATTCAATTCTGTCACTGCTTTCTCTAAACTTGGCATTAGAGTTTTATCATTATAATGATTGTTTGCGTATATTTCTTGCAAATTATAGAATTTCAATGGAAATGCAAATTGCTTTAAATAATAGAAATCCATATTCTGTTGCAAGTAAGTTAAATCTAATGGACCCCAGGTACAAAATATGTAATCTTCACCACACCATTTTTTGAATTCACGAAATACTACATCAAATGGTCTTCCGGTTCGAAGAGTGGATTCATCATAATTCAAAATTTCACGAATTTTGGAATGCAATTTTTTATAAATACGAGGTTTGACAATACTTCCGTACTGATCGACAATATTAAATTTGGAATCTAATTTGGTGGCACCAATTTCAATAATTTCAAATGGAAGACGAGGATTCTCACTTGTATGTCCATTACAACTTTGGTTCCACTCCAAATCCATAACAATATAGTTCATATATATCCTTCTAACTATGCTTTCATTCTTCTTATATTATCCTTACTGGAATCGTTGTAGTAAGTATCTAATGTTTTGTTGATTTCTTCTAATACTTCTAAAGTTTCTCTTGAAGTACTTGTTGTATTACCATTTAACTGAACAAGAAGTTTGGAAATGCGGTCAGAGCTGTTAAGAGTCTTATTGCTATTTTCCTGAGTCTTCTTAATAAGAATCTTTGTACAAAGTTTCTGTTGTTCAATTAATTCATCGTTCAATCTTGCATTTTCTTTCTTTAATTCATCAATTTGTGCTAATAGAGCATTGTGTTGCTTAATACTTGTAGATTCTTCTCTCTTAGCAACTGAATAAATACCTTTTTCAACTTTGACAAGTTCGTTCTGTTTATCCATGGAAGCCTGGGTTATTTCATCAACTTTCTTGACAATACTGTCTACTAAGAAATATGTATCTGCAAGGGCAATCAGTCCAAATACAATGATTAATTCAATCAAAGCAGGCTGATTAAGAATTAAATATAATAAAACTAATATAGATGCTACAAAGCCTACGGCACTAAATGTTAAGTTGGATTTCTTAATATTCATAGCTCAAACCTCCAATGTATTGTAAAATTATACAGAAATTCATCTTGTAATATATAGGTTGTTCGATGATTTCAGATTATAGTGTAATTTGTTAAATATGTGAATGCACCCGGCGGGAATCGAACCCACAATTATTCTTTAGGAGAGAATTGTTATATCCATTTAACTACGGGTACGGAAATGTACGAAGTAATTGCAAAGCTGTTTATTCACTTGTGATTTAATAATAAATAGAATATTATAGATTACTATTCATATCAAAATACTTATTTCTAAATATTATATAAAATCAACTTGTCCCTGTAGCCAGATAATTCCTTTGAATCTTCGACCAACTTTTGGCTCTCCTTCCAGGTCTAAAGAGTTAATTGCTACATTAAGTGTTAAATCATTGCATACTACAGTTAAATTATACACCAATTCATCAGAAAATTCATTAGTTAATTGTTCGATTTTTTTAATTATTCCCATAATGGAATATTGCTCATTATCGATTCCAAAAGGCATGAAATATGTTTCTACAACTGTATATAAATCTTCTTTATGGATACGCTTGCTAATAAGAGAGTAAGTGTCCATTTCATCTATGGTTAAATTCTCCATTGCATCCAAGTCGCCTTTTTTTGCTTTTGCAATTAGCTTACGTCTTTCTTGATTACTAATTGGTTGCTTTTCGTAAGGAAAAGACATTTCTTCTAATTGAACTCCATATAAAATCCGACCATCAATGGATAGTGCA
The DNA here is from genome assembly GCA_017395635.1 of Lachnospiraceae bacterium. Lineage (GTDB taxonomy): Bacteria > Bacillota > Clostridia > Lachnospirales > Lachnospiraceae > CAG-590. The sequence goes on from JAFQOE010000058.1 coordinate 61,305, forward strand.
CCGAATTTTACTTTATTTGGAATTTTATAGAAATCGTTGGACCATTTGCTTCTAATATAATCGATGGGATTTGATAATGCATAGATTAATGTGATACCTAAACTGTAATCGTCTGATATTCCGGAAAATGCTTCCTTATCACTATGCGGTTCAATTTGTATATCAGGTTGAGTGGTAGAGTGATATCCATTACAATATGGAAAAGAATGATCAATACTAATGGTTCCATTTTCATCCAATTCTGCAATGATGGATATACCTAAACCACACCCAAAACTACGATTAAATTGTAGAAGTTTGGTTTCTGAATTAACTTCTATTTCTTTCTTGTCAGTAGCATCATTTAATGCAGCAGTTATTAATTTATTTTGTTCACTTTTGTTTTTAAGTTTACTAAAACCAATTGCTCGAAAATAACTATGCATTATTGATTCCTTCTTTCATAATTCTAATATCCAATATCAGGTCTTTGGTTTTCTCTTTCTCTTGCAGCTTCCTTTGCTCCATCTTTACCGGTAGCAACATTTAATGCAAGGGTTTCTTCTTCTGAAAGAATGTAATAAGATTCTTCATTTGAAATTTCTTTACAGTAGGTAAAACATCCTTCTCTACTATGCATAGAAGTAAGAATGATTCCATCATGATTTTCTGTTAGCAGGGCAAGAGAGAAACTCAGTTTTCCAGACATCTCTTTGAATGCATCATACTTTACTAATCCGATTTTACAAAAGGTAGTCAAGAATTTGTCATTTACTGTTTTGATATCTGCATTTTGTTGTTTTTCATTTTTAACAATCTGGCGCATCTCTGAAAAACGTTGTGCTAATACCTGTTCAAGATTTCTGGAATCACTTCCGGTTGTAAATTTATTCAGTCTTTCTGTTAATTTATTGCATTTGGAAATAATTGTAAATATTAATATAAATTGTACAATTATAATTATAGCCAAGATAATAACAATTAAATCTGTTCCGATTCCGATTGAATCAAAAATATCTGATCCCATATTGTGTCTCCTATCTTATGTTTCATACCCATAACAATTGTGTTAAATAGCAATATCATGTTACCTGTAATTAGGTTTTCGTAATTATTCAGAGTTACATTCGAAAATGCTTCGCATTTATCTCATGTGGGCTCTCGTCAAATAGTTACAGTTTATCTACTACAATTGGATTGAGTAGATTAATTCCATGATATGTTCAAGTTCATCTCTTGAACTATATTGAATTTCAATTTTACCATTATCATTATTTTTAGTTTTAATAGTAGTTTTTGCACCAAGTTTTGTTTTGAAGTTTTCTTCAATTTCTCGATAAAGAAAAGATAAATCTTCTATAGCTGTTTCTTCTTCTGTATTCTCAGGTTTTGGATTAGCTAAATCGTGTAAAATCTTCTTTACTAATTTTTCAGTTTCACGTACGGATAAGCGCTCATCAAAAACTTTGCAAGCTGTTTCATATTGTAAGTCAGAATCTTCAATTGGAATTAATGCTCTGGCATGTCCGTTTGTAAGTTTTTCGTCAATTACCATTTCCTGAACAGCATCTGTTAATTTCAATAAACGAAGAATATTCGTAATAGCAGTTCTGCTTTTCGAAACTCTTTCAGCTACATCATCCTGTTTTAATTGGAATTCTTCGATTAACTTTTTGTAGGCTTGAGCTTCCTCAATTGGATTCAAGTCTTCACGTTGGATATTCTCTATAATACCAATTTCAAGAATTTCCTGATCGGTATAATCTTTTACAACAACAGGAATTTCTTTTAGTCCCGCTTTCATAGCAGCTCTCCAACGACGTTCACCGGAAACAAGAAGATAATAGTTATCTCGCTTGGTTACAACTACAGGTTCAATGACACCATGTTGTGTAATGGAATCTGCTAATTCCTGAAGAGCATCTTCATTAAATAATTTTCTTGGCTGCTCTTTATTGATTTCAATATCTTTTATTTTGAGAGTCATCTCTGTTGGAACTTCTTTAACGACTTCCTTTATTACCTCTTTGATTACTTCTTTTGTTTCTATATTTTCAGATGTATTTGTTTTTGATTTTCTTGCTTGGGTGGTACTAACACCTAACATAGTGTCAAGACCATTTCCTAAACCTTTACGTGCCATTTCTATTTCCTCCTATGTTTCATGTGAAACATTATTTTAAAATCTAGTATCTATTCAAAACGAAACATTTTTAAATGAGACTTTAAATAATTATTAATGTTTTATAAATGAATATTGGTAATAACTTCATCCGCTAACATTCTATAACTTTCTGCACCTGCACTTCGATTATCATACATAGTAATAGGTAAACCGTGACTTGGTGCTTCGGCAAGTCGAACATTTCTTGGAATAATTGTTTTATACACATTTTGATGAAGATTTGCTTTTACATTTTCTACAACTTGTAAGGATAGATTGGTACGAGAATCATACATTGTAAAGACTACACCTTCAATTTTTAAATCTTTGTTGAGTTTCTGCTGAATTAATTCAATTGTATAGATTAACTGCGATAAACCATCCAAAGCAAAGAACTCACACTGGATTGGTACTAATACCGTATCGGCAGCAGTCATGGAATTGATTGTTAACATTCCTAATGCAGGAGGACAGTCAATAATAATATAATCAAATAAATGCTGGATTTTTGTTAGATGCTTTTTGATTATATATTGCATATCCGGTTCACCAATAAATTCAACCTCAGCACCTGCTAAATAACGGTTAGAAGGCAGAAGATTTAAACCAGGTACAACATTAATTAACATTGCGTCACCAATATTACATTCTTCTGTCATTACATCATATATAGTGTTTTCTAATTCATCTTTGTTAATACCAAATCCGGTAGTTAAATGTCCTTGTGGATCCATGTCAACAGCTAAAGTTTTGAATCCTTTTTCTGCTAAACATGCAGATAAATTAATTGAAGTAGTTGTTTTACCAACTCCACCTTTTTGGTTTGCAATTGCTATAATTCTTCCCATTGTAATACTTCCTTTTCTAGTCCATTTTCAATCAATATCCAAGATAATATTTTATCATAAATTATAAAAATGTTAAAGACGACATATAGTAAATTAAAATTAAAAAAACACAATATAATGTTTCATGTGAAACAATGCCCGTATTTTACTTTTCTTTTATAAAATAGCATGATAAAATGTAAAAGTATATTAAGTATTAGAGAAAGGAAATTATATTGTATGATAATATATCCGTATAAAAAAGGTGAAGATGTAGTAAAACTTATAGCTGGTATTATTAGTGCAGGGTATGTAACTGGCGTTTGTTCTTTATGTCTTGGGTTTCTTAAAAATAAAAAAATTGTAATTAGTGAGATAGATTCTACTATGATTCTTTTCTGTATTCTTAGTTTATTATTTATATTAATATTAAATATAGTATGTATACTTATAATACAAATAATTAAAATTAATCGTAATACAAATATGCAAGAGGTAATGAATTTAGGATATAAGACAAGTGGAAAAGTTCTTTCTGTTGAATATTTCAATAAACGCGTATATAAAGGTAGAATAGAGAGATATTCGTTAGTTGTACAATATGTTGATATAGATGGTATTTTGAAAAAATTTGAAACTGTTCCATTAGCTATTGTACCGAAGTCAGGATATTCTATAATTTGTGACGTGTTTATCTATAATAACAAATGTTATGCTTACAATTTTAAAAATTTTCATATTGATAGAAATGTTGATAAAGAGAGAAAAATTGAGATGATAGTAATAATGAGTATTGCGTTTATTTTAGGTATAACTGCGATACTTCTTTGTTAATATAATGGAATATTTGTAATAGATATAGAAAGAAATGTTTCATGTGAAACATTTCTTTCTTTTGTATTTAGTATATAAAATAAATAGGATGGAGTTTACTTTGTAAAAAAATAAAACTGCAAAATTAGAAACGAATGTGGTAGGTGTTAATAAACCAATTAACTGGACATCTAACGATACTAGTTATTTTGGTAAACAACCTTACCATCACAGATAGTATACTGAATTTCACCAGTAAGGGTTTCTCCTTTGAAAGGAGAGTTAGACGATTTGGAACAGAAAGTATCAATTGTAAAGGTATTCTCATTAAAGATTATCAAATCTGCCGGACCACCTTCTGCAATGTAACCACAATTTAAGTGATACATGCTAGCTGGATTAATAGTCATTTTTTCAAGTAACTCCATATAGGTAAGGTGTCCTTCTTTTACAAGATTGGTGATACCTAATGGGAGAGCAGTTTCTAATCCGAGAATACCGCTAGGAGCTTCTGTGATAGGCTTTGCTTTTTCCTCTGCACTATGTGGAGCATGGTCTGTAGCAATGATATCAATTGTGTTATCTTTTAAACCTTGGATGATAGCAAGTCGATCTTCCTCTGTACGAAGAGGAGGATTCATCTTAGCCATTGTTCCGTGTTGGATTACAGCTTCTTCGTTTAAAGAAAAATGATGAGGAGTTGCCTCTGCATGAATGTTAAGAACCTGAGCAACATCCATTGGAATTATCTGTGTATAAGAGTTATTAAAATCGGAAGGGTTGGAAATATCCGTTATATCCTCTTTCAATTTTGGTAATGGGAGAGGTATATTTTTCTTTTTTGCCATTTCTAGTTTTTTCTGACGAACTAGTTCTACACCTTCCTTGGTACTAATGTGCTGTATATTAATTGGAGCATCTAATTCTCCGGCAAGGTTTAAGTCACGATAAATTAAATCAATTTCTGCGGCCCTGGGAGAACCTTCAATATTATAGTGAGCGGAAGCTTTACCGTGATTGATACCATTGTTGGTAATTAGCTCAGGATTTTCTTCGTGAAAGCTCAAAGGTACATTTAACTCTTTCGCTTTCTTCATAGCAACAGTAACTGTTTCTTCATCCATAATCGGAATACCATCATCTGTGAATCCCACGGCTCCTTCTGCTTTGAGAGTACTCATATCAATAAGTTCTTCCCCCTGCAATCCTTTGGTGATAGAAGCACAAGTGAATACATGAATATCTGTTTCGGCACCTTTGTCTATTACATAGCGAAGGGTTTCTACATTATCTACAGCAGGTTTGGTATTAGCCATTAAAATTACAGTAGTAAATCCTCCTTTAGCAGCAGCTTTTGCTCCTGTGTAGATATCTTCCTTGTAAGTAAATCCAGGGTCGCGAAAATGTACATGAACATCTACCAATCCTGGTGCAATCATCATATTTTCAGCATTTATTATTTGTAAATCATCCAATTCTTCATTGATTAAATCTGATTCTTCAATAAAGGAGCTAATCTTATGAACTTTGTTATCTTTGATTAATATGTCATATATACCATTACGTCCTGATCTTGGATCCATGACATAACCGTTTTTAATAAGAAGCATAGTATGACCCTCCATTTCTTATTAGTTCGTACTATTAGTATTATAAGTTCAATATAGTTTATCATATTTCTAATTGTAAAACAATAAACAGATAATGGTTTAAAATTAACTATGGCTAAATTTTTAAATTGTAACTATGAAGGTACTAACTAGTTACGAAAATAGAAAAGGAATTCTTGCAATGAAATATCACCTGCTTTGTTAGTAATTATATAACATTACAAGAATTCCTTTATTTGTTTATTACATCTGTTCCGGACACTGGATTCCTAATAAATCTAAAGCATCCTTCAAGGTTGTTTTCGTGATTTCAACAAGCTTACCTCTTGCATTGCGAAGAGCATCATCCTCTACATTTACTCGGCAAGCATTGTAGAAACGGGAGAAAGACTGTGCAACATCCATTGCAAAACGAGCAACGATAGATGGTTCGTATTTCTCAGCAGCATCTGCAACTACTTGTGGGAAACGGTTGATTTCCTTTAGTAATGCGATTGCTTCGTCGTCTAACAATAAGCTGTAATCAATGTCTGCATTGCCATCATAAGCAATTGTACGAAGAATGCTGGCACAACGACAGTAAGTATACTGAACATAAGGACCAGTCTCACCGTCGAAGTTCAATACCTTATCCCATTTGAAGGATACATCTTTGATTCTCTGATTGTATAAATCGTTGAAAAGGATAGCACCAACACCGACAATCTTAGCAACCTCATCTTTATTCTCTAAGTTCGGATTCTTCTCTGCAATAATATCTTTTACTTTATCAATTGCCTCTAATAAGATATCCTCTGCATAAATGATATTACCACTTCTGGTAGAAAGTTTAGCACCTTCTAAGCTTACTAATCCATATGGAATATGAACCAAGCTGTCTTTAGCCCATTCATTTCCTAATAATTCTACTACCTTAAATACCTGGGCAAAGTGAAGTTTTTGTTCCTGACCGGTTACATATAAACATTTTTCAAAATTCCAGGTTGCCTTACGATAGAAGATAGCAGCCAAATCTCTTGTTGCATAAATGGAACTACCATCCTTCTTCATGATTAGGCATGGAGCCATATTATATTCTTCTAAATCTACAATCTGAGCGCCTTCGCTTTCCTTCAAAAGATTAGCATCTGTTAATCGATTCACTACATCTGCAGTTTTATCGCGATAGAAGCTTTCACCAAGATAGTGGTCAAATTCCATACCTAATAACTCGTAAGTTCCCTTGTATTCTTTCAAGCTGATATCTACAAACCATTGCCAGATTGCAAGAGCTTCCTCATTGCCACGTTCCATCTGTGTGAACCAATCTCTGGCCTGGTCATTGAGACTATCATCCTTTTCTGCTTCATCATGGAATTTGACATAGAGTTTCATTAATTCAGCAACACCGTCTTTTTCAACAGCTTCCTTGCTACCCCATGCTTTGTAGGCAACGATTAGTTTACCAAACTGAGTACCCCAGTCACCAAGATGATTAATACGCTCCACTTTGTATCCTAATTTGCTGTAAATCTTATAAAGAGAGTTACCAATGATGGTGGTACGAAGATGTCCAACATGGAAGTTCTTTGCAACGTTAGGAGAAGAGTAGTCAATACAAATATTCTTTCCCTCTCCAATTGTAGAAGAACCAAAATTAGCTGCGGTTGACTTTTCTATCATGGATTTTACGAAAATCTCCTTTTTAAGGAAGAAGTTAAGATAAGCACCTTTTACTTCTAACTTGTCAATAATGTCAGATTCACCAATTGCTTCTGCAATATCTGCTGCAATCATTGGAGGAGCTTTGCGAAGTGTCTTTGCCAATTGGAAACAAGGAAATGCATAATCTCCCATATCAGCCTTAGGCGGAATTTCAATAAGATTAGACACGGTTTCTGTATCTAAATTGGCTGCTTTTGCAATAATATCAATAATCTGTGCTTTCATGTTAAGCCTCCTATTTCTATTTTTTAATCGGGAACGAAAATCTTACATTCGTTCCTGATATCAAGTCACCTTGAATTTGTAATTTACCATCTAACTGATAAATGGTCTCGTGTAGTTTGTGTAATCCGGAAGTCCATGCAGAACGTTCCAGATAATCTTCGGGAATTCCGACACCATTGTCATTTATATACACATCGATTAAACGACTGCTTATAAATATCTTCGAAGTAATCTTGTTGGCATTGGAATGCTTGAAAATATTATCAAATACTTCCTTTAACATACGGATTAAGCGAATGGTAATGACTGGTGGCAAATTCAAATTATGTTCAGTACAGTCGCACGAATCAATAATCATACATTCCGGATGCATGGATTTGTATCCGTCGATTAATTTCTTAACCTGATCCCAGATAGGTTGCTTGGTATCTATGTTGTAGTTCAAATGGTCTAATACTTCGTCAAGAGAATTCAAGATATCCTTCTGAGAACTGTGTAGTTCATTCAACGTTACTTTGGCACGAGCCACATCCGAGTTGAGTAACCATTTTAACACATCAAGTTTGTTCAAGTTGGAAATAAGTTCCTGTTTCACATTCTGATCCAAAATATTAGCATATTGTAAATGCTCGTAATCCTGAAGCATTAGCATATTGTAATTATGCGTTATGTTACCATGCGAGTCATCTTCTTCAATAAATTCAATAGCATCGTCTATGCTAAAATCATCATTTGCATCATCGTGATTACTACCAACAAGAACGGTATGGATGCATTTGCTGGCTTTGGATAACATTTGCACCTGTCCTTTGAAAAAATCAATATCGGTTTCCAACTCAGCAATACGGTTTTTCAAGCGTTCTCTAGCATCTTCCAAATCTTTTATCTGCAATGCAATCTGTTTACCCTTCGTCATGGTTTGATTATTATCCATGGTAAGAGGGGAAAATACATTGCGTCTGGTATCTACATGGTAGGTGTACAAATCCCTTGTTTTTTCAAGGGTTTCTATTTGAACCTCCAATTCGAACAGCTCCGTCTTCAAACTCTGTACTAATTCCAGATTACTTACATAGACCTTGTTGAAGTAATCTAAAGTTTTAGAGTTGGCTTCTTCTATGATGTTAAGTGGGTTCATTTCCTCGTTGGTCATACAGTAGTTTCCTCATAATGTATATTCGACAAAAGAGAGTCGTCTTAAAAATAATAGTAATCGTCATCTTTTCTTCTGCGTCTTCTTCTTCGGTATCCGCGTCTGCGGTTGTTGCGACGGAATTTGCGAATAATAGCAGCAAGTCCTATATAAAAGATTAGCAAAAGAACAAGACCTAGCAGGATTAATAAAATGTAGAGTAGCACTTTACCGATCTTACTCCAAATAGATGGACCATCTTTTTCGTCTTGTGTCATCTGTGAAGAGAGAAGAGGAGTGGTACTGGTAATTGGAGTTGTACCAATCTGTTCTCCGTTGTATATAAAGTTAATCTCACCGAGCACGTTGTCTTGTGCTGTGTCATAGAGATTAATTACTTTCTCAATCTTGGTAGTATCAACTGACTTATTCAACAAAAGAGAATAAGATTTGTCCACAACTAAATCTACCATTTCATGGCTCATACTGGAATAAAAATTCTCTAAAATAGTATTCTTATCGGTTGTACTTTCTTCATCGGATTCAAATGAAAAATCAGATAAAGGATAGAAATAAGAGTAATTGTTATAGCAGTAATTATATAAAGCTCTTGTGTCGCTGTAAGAATATTTCCAACCGTCACAGTCAAGGATTACACAGATTAACTCTAAACCATCCTTCTGTGCATAGGTTACAAGGGTGTTATTAGCTTTGGTGGTGTAACCAGTTTTACCACCCTTACAGTATTGGTAATAGTAAGGCTCTGCCGGATTAATCATGCGGTTACCATTTAATAAAGGTCTGGTCTCATCTGCTAGATTAGTTTTTGGAACAGTGTAAGACAAGGTTCCTGCAATCTCACGGAATGTATCATTTTTGAGAGCTTGTCTTGTGATAAGAGCCATATCATATGCACAGGTGTAATGATTGTCATCGTGAAGACCGTTTGGTGTGACAAAATGTGTACTTTGACATCCAAGTTCCTCTGCACGCTTATTCATCAAATCTGCAAAGGATTCAATGTTACCGGCAACTAATTCTGCAACAGCATAAGCACATTCATTAGCAGATTCTACTAAAGTTGCATACATAATATCGCGAACAGTTACCTTCTCACCAACATCTAAACCAATGTTAGTACTGTCACGCTCAATTCCCCAAATAGCATTTTCCGACATGCTAATGGTCTCGTCAAAGTTAACACCATGCTCTAACGCCACAAGTATTGTCAAAATTTTCGTAATACTTGCCGGATATTTCTTGTCATAGGCATTCTTTTCATAAAGAATCTGACCGGTTCCGGCATCCATAACAATAGCAGCGTTGCACACCAAATCCGGTGGTCTGGAAGGATTATCCGGATATTCTGTGGTCTCAGGATGTTCAGTTGTTGCTTCTTCATCACCTATTGCACCTGTTGCATACGTAGGTGTTACAAAGGTAAAAGTAAGTATCAATGCCAAAAAAACGGCGAGCATCTTCTTCATGAAACGTACTCCTTCTTATTAATAAACATAATTAATTCTATTTTAGTATAAATGGGGTGGGGTGTCAATAATTTGGGCAGGTTCTCAGCTTAATGAAACTAAAGAAAAATCCGGATAATGTGATGGCACATTATCCGGATTCGGGATTGAACTTTCCTTATATACCATATCTGGTTTAAATTCTCTAATAAGCAGTTTTCTACTTAGTCACTTTTCCGTTTTTTGCAATCCCTTTTTTCTTTAATAATTTATTATAGGTTTTTACCTTGCTTTTTGGCACCTTTACTTTTACATTCTTTGGTGTTCCTGAAAATGCTTTCGTTCCAACCTTACTGCTTTTTAGTTTGGTTGTTTTAATAGTAATGCTCTTTAATTTCTTACAACCGTAAAAAGCTTGTTTGCCAATCTTTGTTACTTTGGATGGAATGGTAATTTTGCTAAGTTTTGTACACTTATAAAATGCTTTATTACCGATAGACTTCACATTCTTACCAATCGTAACTTTGTTTAGATACTTACAGCCATAGAAAGCATTGGTACCAATTGTGGTAACATTCTTTCCGATTGTGACTTTCTTTAGTTTTTTGCTATTTTTGAATGCATTTGCCTCGATGGCAGTAATCTTATAGGTTTTACCACCAAACTTAAGAGTACTCTTTACAGAAACAGTGGTCTTTTTCTTGTTTGTAACACCAACGACAGAAACGGTGCTATCTCCGGTAACTTTATAAATATATCCGTTTACAGAAATATTTTGTTGTATATCCTCAGGATTGCTACCTTGTTCGTCACCAGTGTTTCCATTTCCGTTATCACCGGTGCTTCCACTACCGTTATCGCCGGTATTTCCGTTACCGTTATCGCCGGTGCTTCCGTTACCATTATTACCAGTGTTTTCCTTAGTTGTTATGCTGATTTCAGAGGTGGAATCGCTTTCGTATTTTGTTCCATCTACATCAATATATGCAGCAATCTTATAACGGTAAGAAGTATTTGGGTTCAAATTGGAATCCTTAAACTCACATTCTGTTACATCTGCAATCTTTTTAAATTCAGCATTTTCCTGTTCGCATCTGTAAATAGCATATCCGTTTGCACCATTAATAGCTGACCATGTTAAGCTAATATTGCTAGATTCTGCTTCCGCTTTCAAATCTTTTACCTTTGTTGGAAGTACTATCAATTGTGTATATGCCTCAATATTGGATCCATCCGTTGTAACGGCTTTGATTTTAGTTACACCTGCATCTACACCTGTAACATTGGCATAATCTGTCAGGTTTGCACCATTTTCTTTTTCTACTCGTTCAATACTTGCGTAGTTCTCATTGATAACTTCCCAGTATAATTCATTTGTAGATGCATCTTCATTTGCAACCTTGACAGATACTTCTATGTTTTCGTCAGGCTTTACAACATATTGTGTTTTCTCAAATGCAATACCGGTTGCTTTTGTTGGCTCCGGTATCTGGAAAACTTCACCATTATTAGCAAAGGTTCCTACTCCCAAATGATATGTGTTGCCATCTGTGATATATGGGAAAATTTGATATTTATATCCTCCACTATAGCTACCAGCACCTACATCTACATTTTTGTGCACGGTAGAATAGCTTTTTGCCCCTGTTTTTGGTATGTACTCCACAATCTTATAATTATACATGCTAACCATTGAGGCTACTAAATACCCATCAATTTCAGATTCATCCTCTAATCCATCAAAGGAAATATCTACCTGCTTGTAGATTGCTTCCGCTTTACAATTACTTACTTGTTTGTATGGTAAAAATCCTACTGGAATTTCCACCGATACACCACTTCCGTCATTGGCAGTTATGGTAAGTGTTGTTGCACCATATTTTACGCCCTCTAACGTAATTTTTTTCTTTTCAGCTGAATCGCCTTCTTCTATTGATACAATCTTTACAATGCTTTCATCTGCAATTTTGTAATCAAGTTCCAAGTTTTCGTAGTCTGCATTCGCATTATATCGCACATCAAAAGTTTTTTGATGATTAATCCATGAGTAATCTACAATGGTAAATGTATTTTCTCCACCCTTAATATAAGTAACCGGATTATAAGCATAAGTCTTTACTGTAACTACACTGTCTTTACTTTCATATGGACTATTATCTAAATCCATATAGTTGATGTAATAAGCACGAATACAGAATTTATACTCTGTGCCTGCAGTAAGATTACTTACTTCAAAACCTGTTTTACTTTGATCCAATGCTTTGCCATTATTAAGTGCTGTCCACTTAGATTGTGCTGAATCCCATTGATACAGATAATATCCATAACATTTTTCTACCGGTTCCCAGGAAAGAGTTACTTTGTTTTGAAGAACGGATGTAGCTTTAAAATTCTTTACCTGTTCCGGTTCTACAAAAACAACACATTTGCCATAACAATATTCATCCGTAGAATATGCCCGAATTTCTGCTCTACCGCTTCCAACAACCGTAACAAGACCTTTATCATCTACGGTTGCTACAGATGGATCTAAACTTTCCCATCTTTTTACGGATTTATTTTCTGCATTGTCTGGTGAGTAATAATTAACCTCTAACTGCTTTGTTTCGCCAATCTGTTCTTTTGTATAGCGCAGCCAAGGATGGTTTAGTCCCATCTGTTTAACAGTAACCGGTTTGACCTCTACTGATAATGTGGCCGAAAGATTACTGCCATCCGTGGTTGTTCCGGTAATCTCAGCTTTACCAACAGAAACAGCTGTGATTAAACCGGTTTTGGATACAGTCGCTACTGATTCATCTGAGGATGTCCATTTGAGATTCTGAGACACATCTGTTTCCGGTAATACTACATAATCTGTATAGTATTTTAGTCCCGGTTGTAATTCTACTTTTTTCTTTGTAAAAGAAATGCCAGTTGCTCTGTTTTTTAGGAAATGAATAGTACATTGTCCATAAATACCACTACCATCCGTAGCTACTGCATATACAGTTACATCTCCATACATCTTTCTGGTAACTTTACCATCCTCGCTTACAGATGCCATGCTATCTACAGATGTATACCATATGATTTCCTTATCTGTTACCTCTTGTTCTTCTATGATATTTCCTTCTTCATCCTTTGTTGCTACCCGGACGATCTTATCCAATTGAATGGTATCTCCGGTAACAGAAAGTTCCGTTGTCTTTTGATTGTTGTGTATAATATCTATGCTGCTTACAAAAAGGGAATTCTCGTTTGTGTTCTCATTATATGGAAGTGTTTCGTTGTTGCTAATGGTATATTGCACTGTTCGGTTCTCCGGTGAATTGCCATTATTCCATTGGGCATACCCCTTCACTCCCTGTAACTTGTTATCCTTAAATATTAATTCTTTTAGTGTGCAGGTGGATTTATCATCCGGCACACGCAAATAGAACATACGATTGTAATAATCCGTTACCTGTATCTTACCATTTTCGTCGGTAACCCAGTCTACATCGGCTTTTTCAGGGTCGTCTGTAGTATATCCGTCAGCTTTTGTGAACTTTTTGTTCGGAGCATAATAGGTATTACCACTAAACTCTGCCCGTTCCTTTCCTTCATAAGCTGAAATATATACTAAAGAATAAAATGTACCTCTTTTACCTGTGACATAACCATAATCATAAATAGTATTGTTTTTAATGGCTACATCCTTTGTTCCGCTGGCTGCGGTAAAATCAAATACACTCTGGCTAGGACTAGTTCCTCCGCTTGCACCATTATACAGATAGAATGTATTGTCTTCTATTAAATCAACGCCACCGGTAGCATATCCAACAGATTTCAAGAAAATAAATTCGTTGTTTTTGGCAACCTGTCCAACAAGTCCCCAACCTATACCACTGTCAGAGAAAACCCGGTTTCCTTCTAATGTCATTCTTCCTTGTGTCATACTACCTTTGGATTGTTTACCGTCTTCGCTGGTTAAGAAAAATTCATTGTTTCGAATTAATATGTTTTTGGCATCACTATTACAAGAGTCAAAAACACTTGCACCGGTACTTGCCGTAGTAACAATTTCGATAATGTTCTTTTCCACAACGACATTGGTTGCATTTCCAAATGTCATAAATTTGGAATCCGCTTCACAGATAAAGTGATTTCCTGCAATTCTAATGTCATCAATTCTCACGGAATCACTATAGGAAACAGTAAAAATCATAGTTTGATTTCCAACTACTTCTCTATATTTTACCGGTGAGGTATGTATCGTGTTATTGATTAAATCGACATTGCTGATACTGGTTTTGTCATTGATATTCGCACCGGTTTTTGGAATGTTAAAAATACCAAGTTGCTCATCTCTCGCATTGCTGTACAGATCACAATTCATAAGAGTAATATTCTTTACTTCACGATTCCAGAAATCCAATACACCAAAATTGGCACCTCGATAGGTTCCACTAAACAAAACATACTTACATCCATCGATGGTGATATTGGTATTTCCACTATAGAGGGTGCAATTGGAATACTGCTTGTCCTCATAATAATAGCCCGACCATGATTCCTGTGGAATGATTAAGTCCACGTTGTAGATGTACATGTTATCACAATAAATCAACACAAACTGTCTCATATAGTGATACAAATCTACTTCTCTTGCTTCTATACGAAAATCACCGTAGTATAGATTTTTACCATTCCATGTAGCAAATAGGAATTCTCCATAGCCAAGGTCTTTTCGGTAATCATTATCCGTGAACAAAACAGAAGAATCACCATCGCCTACGAGATTAATATTCTTTATACCATCCATTACAACTTCATTGTCGCATTTGTATTCACCGGATGGAATATAGGCAATTCCTCTGACAATCTCGCCTAAATCTTCACCATTATCATCTTTGGCTATATGTTTCGATACACTACAGCTTGCGGAACTGATTGCACCTTGGGATGGTATTATACCATCTCCACTTGCACCATACTGCAGAACACTTACGAGCATCCATTTTTCTCCATTTATCTCGTAAACATCCGGTATAATACAGGCATATAGTCCATTGGCAAGCAAAATGGCACCATCCTTACGATTAGCTTTATAAGCATCGTATTCGCTTAAAATTTCATATACTGCATTTCCACCGTCACCACTTTCATAGTAGCCTTCCGTTTTAATAATAGTACCAGAAACTAAGCGGATATCTTTACTTTTCTGTAGCTCGTCTACATTACCAAATGTAACTGTGGCAAGTTCAGCATTTGACTTACCAAATGGATATTTCTTTAAAAAGGAATAGTCCATATCTTTATACACTTTGGTTGGTGCAATAGAAGTTGGATCTATCTCAACCTTTTTGGTTTCCGTATTGGCCAGATAAGCTGATTTTACAGGAAGAAATTCCTTGGTTTCTTCCTCTAAAGCATCCTTCGTACCGGTTTGTGTTTCGTTGTTGCTTAGTTCGTCCGAAGACACTGTAACGCTAGTTTGTTCCTTTGCATGAACAGTTCCCATACAAGCACTACCAAGACCGGCTTCCATAAGGAGTATGGAAGACAGTATTAGTGCTGCCAGTTGTTTGGCTTTTGTGTTGAGTTTGTTTCGTATCATATGTGTTTACCCCTCCTCATAATATAGTTGTTTTGTACTGTAATTACTTAAAATTTCTTGATTATATACAAGATTTTATTCCGATAAAGATATTATTATCGATATAGATTGGCCCCCCTTTTCGAATGTTTGGTTGTGTGATTAGTTAGGCTATTTTGTATTAATAAAGATTATATAATGAATTTTTAAGTATATCAAATTAAATATTTGTGAAAATGAATGTTTGAGATGTTGTTGTCAGAATATTATGATGAGTATTAGAGAAATATAAATCCCACGGAGCAGTTTCCGTGGGAAAACAAGGAATAAAGATTCTTATAGAATTGATTTGGCAGCATCAACCGCCTCATCACCATATTGGACACGCAGTTCCTGTTCAGATTTACCTTCACGCAAAGCATTAACAATCAATACAAATTGATTAATGTCTTTGCTAATTCCTTGCTCAAATCCTTTTCAAAGCGATTGTTTTTCAATATCAAAACTATCAGAGAACGAAAGAAGGGGCCATGTAGTATATTTAATGCTCCGTTTGATGTGAAGCTGTCTGATATTATCAGGTCTGTGAAAAAATGTTGCGATATACTTCAAAACAACATATAATAGGAGCGTTGTATTAATAGAGGTAAAGAGAGGATAGTGTATGAGACTTAGAAATGTACCGGGTTCCAGAGATACAATCGCTGAGAGCCCATTTACAATAAAGGATGAGACAGAGAAGAAAGGAAACTGGAAAGAAGTGTTTGGCAACGACAATCCCATTCATATAGAGATCGGAATGGGGAAGGGGCAGTTCATTATGACCCTTGCAGAACAGAATCCGGATATCAATTACGTGGGAATTGAAAAGTATTCTTCGGTGTTGGTAAGAGCGATTGAAAAGCAGGAAGAGAAGAATCTTCCGAATCTTTTCTTTATCCGTATGGAAGCAGAAAATATTGCAGATGTGTTTGCGCCGGACGAAGTAGACCGTATTTACCTTAACTTTTCAGATCCTTGGCCAAAGGACAGACATGCCAAGAGACGTCTCACATCGGTTCAGTTCTTGGGGCGTTATGAGCACATTTTGAAAAAAGAAGGACATGTAATTTTCAAGACAGATAACAAGGATTTGTTTGACTTTTCCTTGGAACAGGCAGAGCTTGCGGAGAATTGGGAATTGCTTAACCATACCTTCGACTTACATAATTCGGAATATGTGGAAGGTAACATTATGACAGAGTATGAGACCAGATTTGTGGAGAAAGGGAATGCAATCTGTCGTATGGAATTGAAGCAGAAATAGAAAAGAGGGGCATATCAGACTGTGATATGTCCCCTTCTATGTTTCATGGTGTTCATTTTTGCGACTGGAAATTTGTAACATACGGAATTGTTGACTATGCTATTCAGTCTTCATCCAAAGAAACTTCTTCGCATGTAACCCGATTGTGTTCGCGAATCACAAGATATTCCTTTTTGTTCGATATTTCTGTTGAATCATCTATCCTCGCCAAACGGATTTCAATTTCTGCGTTTCCGTCTTTTCTCATTTCATATACAAATATATGATATGCCGGTGAATCTCCTACTGCATTCCAATTGCCGTTTCCGTCAATGGTTGCTTCGTATACCTGTTCACCATAGTCACTTTGTATTTTTCCGCTCCATCGGTAAGGAATTGCCTGATTCTCATATAAAACAATACATATCTTATCTTCTTGAATGTTAATCTCTTCCATCTGCTCAAGTTCACGATAAGAGTATGCATAGGGTGCATCAGCAGACTCCTTCTTTTCTTTTGGAAAAAGAAAGAACCGTTGAAATAGGAAGAAGAAAGTACCTCCCATTATAACAAGTAACAATATCAAAAGTAAAAAAGATATAACATACTTGTTTTTCATTATAATGCCTCCTCTTCGCTACACAAGTTACTTAAAATCTGCAAACGCTTTTGCATGATTCGTATCCGGGCTTAATAGAATATTCAAACGATAAAGAGTATCTGAAAAATCTAATTGATATTGAAGAAATGTGTCATAATCAATCTTTGTAGCACCCCATATGTATTGGTTGTTTTCTGTATCCTCATAATTGCCATGTCCTTCCAAATAATATCCACCACCGATAATTTCTTGCTTATCAGTGTTCCATTCAAAATAACTGGTATAAGAATTAAATTTGTCACCTTCTGGTTCATTACGACTTACTACCAAATAGTGCGTGTTATCTTTCAGAACAACACTAACCATACCGGAATTTCCACCAACCTGGCTAAATACTAATCCCGATTTGAGTTTCACAGGTCCGGTGGAAGGTAATGTCCATACCTCATACATCACATCAAGTATTCCTTCACTATTTTCAACTATATATGTTGCAAGGAAATCCTCAATACCATCGAAGTTCATATCTGCTACAATGCCTTGTTCACCTGCGTTTTTTTGGAAACCAGCTGTATTCTCAATCTGTGCAATAATATTTGCTACGGCTGATTTGCCGTCGCTACTTGTATTTGATTTTTGCACCGTTTCATTTGTATCTTTCTGCACTGTACTATTATCGGTTCCTGTGGATGAACTCATATTATTCATCGCAGTTTCTTCCAATGGGACCGGCATGTTGTCAAACATAATAGAAAAGAGAACATCTGACACTGCCAGTGCAGCGGTATTATAATATGCATCGGTTGTATCCATAGTCACCTTCCAATATGCATCTCCGACTTTTAACAAAAAAGTTGATACTGTATATTTAACATTGTCTTCATAATACTGCAAATCAATCCCAAGACAAGGATATCGTCCATATTCTAATTCAATTGGTTGTGATAAGTACTGAGCGTTATCTTTGTATTCTAAATAATAACTACACGACGATTGTAACGCAGAAACCATCTCTTTTTCTGTTCCAAAAGTCGACTCACTAATCCAAATACTACATTCGGTATAAATGCCCTCTATCGGATAAATTGCTACAGCATCACTCGAAGAAGACTCTGTAATCTTGGCCGCAGCATCATTTCTAACCATAAGTTGTAAACCTAAAGTATCATTATCATAAACCTGATATCCTTCCGGCATACATTGTCCTGTAATGCGAAAGCTTTGCAACATTGTATTCGCTAATTCTTTGTATGCATCTGCAAGTTCAACATTTTCATTTACAACCGTCATAAATGAATAGCAACCACAATCACTCATACTGTCAAACAAATATAGCTTTCCAGCATGTTGATTGTTGTCCATCATAAAATCAAAACAATATTCATAGCACTTCATACCTGCAACGGTTGTTTGTTGCTGTGAAGTCATATTCAATTCTGAAACTCCGACCCAATCTGTGAAGACAGAAAAATCTGCCTGTATCTGGGTTGCGAAATCATCTGCGGAGTATATGGCAGAATTTGATACCGTATGATATGTATATTCTATTACAACTTGAAAATCTGCTTCATTGCTTTCGGTAATTACCACATTATTCGTATTGGGTTCTGCAACCTGATATCCTTGTGGGTAATCTAAAGAAAAGAATACAGTATCGTTGGTATAAGTATTGTACTGTACATCTTCTAGCAATTTTTTCGAGACGTCTGAGTCAGAATCACCCTTATCCTTTTTCAAGAATGCACCACCAATTATCACTAAGATACCAACAACAATAATAGCAATAACTATTAGGATGATAGTTCTCTTGTCAGCGAGTATGTTTTTTTGTTTTGTTTCTTTTTTCAGTGGTTCTTCTGTCTTTGTGTGTTGTGTTTTTTCTACGATTGGTTCTTCTGTTTTTTGATTCTTTTCACTGTCCCATGTTTCTTGTTTTCGTTCTTTCGTTGTTTCCTTGTTGTTCTCTTCGTGTACAACCTGTTTTCTTAGTTCTGGAATTGGTTCACCACAATGAAAACAAAATCTGTCATTTTCATTTAACTCTTTACCACATTTGGTACAAAACCCCATAATTACACCCCCTATGTAATTCCAATACAACGTTCATGTCTGTCGGTTGCTACCATGTTTTGTTCAAAATATTCCTGGTAATTTGGCAGGAACACCTATACAATATTATATCATTTTTGCACTAAAAGTCTATATTTTGAGGCAAAGCAAAATTCTATGCAAAGCCTTGAAATAACGGTACAAAATTAGAAGAAATATAAGAGTATAATCAACGGGTATTGTGTAACAGATGGATGAGTTGGTAATAGAATATATAATAGGAAATGATTGTGAGAGTATTCTATGAGCAAATTAGAAACCTGTATTGCCGGCAAACTATATACAATAAGAAAGCAATATCCTGTGATTAAGGAATTTGAATGCAGGATGAGGGAAGTAGAAAAAGAATTAAATAAAGACCATGCAAAGAAAAATGCAATGTGTGACAGTCAGAGAAAGCCTATGTGCGAAAATGTTTGTAAAAATAGACAAAAGCGATAGGCTTTTTCGTTGTATTTGTCAGAAAAATATGATAATATGCTTCTATATGCAATTATTTGGAGAGAGTTAACACAAGATAAATGCGAAGCATTTTCGAGTGAGGCTCTGAATAGTTATAAGGGGACATTTGGGAGACAGATATGCAGTTCAGACCTTGTATTGATATACATAACGGAAAAGTGAAACAGATTGTTGGTGGTTCTTTGCTAGACGTAGGGAATCAGGCCAAAGAGAATTTTGTAGCAACCCAGGATGCAGCATTTTATGCGAAGCTTTATAAAGAGAGCAATATCAAGGGTGGACACATTATTTTATTGAATAAGGCAGGAACTCCGTTTTATGAGGAAGATGTTGCACAGGCAAAAGGTGCGTTAGCTGAATATCCGAATGGATTGCAGATTGGTGGTGGAATTACCGCTTATAATGCAAAGGAATTTCTTGAAATGGGAGCGAGTCATGTGATTGTGACTTCCTATGTCTTTCGTGATGGAGTGGTAGATTATGACCGGTTGGATGCTCTTTATCAGGCAGTTGGAAGGAAACATCTTGTGTTAGATTTGAGTTGTCGCAAGAAAGATGGTGCATATTATATTGTGACGGACCGTTGGCAGAAGTTTACGAAGGAAGTAGTCTGTGAGGAAACAATATTAAAATTACAGGACTATGCAGATGAATTCCTGATTCATGCAGTAGATGTAGAAGGTAAAGCCAACGGAGTGGAAGAAGAATTGGTGAGAATGCTTTCGGAGTATGCAACAATACCGATTACTTATGCCGGTGGAGTTGGTTCCTATGAAGATATCGAAGTGATTCGCAACTTAGGAAAGGGCAAATTGGATGTTACCATCGGCAGTGCGCTGGATTTGTTTGGCGGACACCTTGAATATGACAAGGTAATTACCATGATGGACAAGCAAGGATAGTGTAAGGACAAATTGTAAATTAAGTAGTACAGGCGATGCTTGGAAATGGATGTTCGGTAGGTGTACAAAACACCTATGGCAGAATTTATATTATAGATTGGATATAGAAACATGTGGAATCGAATATATGCTTTTTTTAAACGTAACTATGTGTACAGTATAACTTTAGCTTTGGCATTTACGATGATGATAGGTGCGTGGATTATTGGCGATGTAGGACCTTTTGGTGGGAGATGTCTGATTGTAGTAGATGGTGTGCATCAATATTTACCATTCTTTTCAGAATATCAGGAGAAATTGCAGAATTTTGAAAGCTTGCAGTTTTCCTTTGATGTGGGAATGGGTAATAACTTTTTGTCCTTGTGGTCTTACTATCTGTCGAGTCCATTAAACCTCATAGTTATGCTGTGTACCAAATCAGGTTTGCCGATGGCAATGAATATTATTATATCGGTTAAGATTATATTAGCGGCATTTTGTTTTGCATACTTCTTAATGCATGCAGGGAAGAATCCCAAACAGAATCCGGGAATAATTGTATTCTCGTTATTTTATGCATTTAGTAGTTTTGTGATTGGATATTATTGGAACTTAATGTGGTTGGATTGTGTGTTCATATTCCCAATTGTAATTTTGGGAATGGAACGGTTAATGAGGGATGGCAACAGTAAGACATATATATTAGCGTTACTATATAGTTTTATCTGTAACTACTATATCAGTTTTATGATTTGCATTTTTCTGGTGTTGTGGTTTTTTACATTCCATTTTGACAGTGTGAAACAGTTTTTAGCAAGAGGAATTCGATTTGCTGTCGCCTCTCTTACAGCGGCTGCGATGGGTGCGGTTGTGTTGATTCCTGCTTATGAAGGAATTATGACGACAGCATCGGCAGAGTTTGAATTTCCACAATGGAAGTTTTATGGAGAGTTTGTAGAAACGTTACGCTCGCATTTGTTTTGTTCAGAAGTGATGACGAATCAGGTTGGCGATGCCGGAACCAACCTATATTGTGGACTGTTTACTTTGTTGTTGGCCATTATATTCTTCTTTGTAGGAAAGATTTCTTTGGAAAAGAAGATTAAATATATGTTGTTGCTGGTGCTTTTTGTAATAAGCTTTAATAACCAGCTTTTGAACTATATATGGCACGGATTCCATAATCAGTATGGTATTCCGAATCGTTTTGCATTTTTGTACATTTTTGTTTTAATTCTTATGGCATATGAGGTATATTTGAAACGAAGACGTGTGCGATTGCCAATGATAGTTGTAGCGTATGTTGTATGTATGTTGTTCATAATATACGCATATTATAATGCAGATGTTGTGTATGATGTGAGAACTTATATCGCATCTGCAGTGTTACTGACCATTTATTTACTTGTATTTGTTCTATATAAGAAGTTGTCGGGAAGGTGGAAACGCAGAGCCGGTTATTCCTTAGTAGTAATTGCGATATTGGAAATGATAGCGAATGGGTGGATTGCCTTTGTACAGGTAGGAACCTCTGATGCAGAATATTATTATGGTGAGACAAAAACGTTTGAAACGCTGATTGACCGAGTGGAGAAGAATGATGATAGTTGGTATCGTGCAGATATGTTACAGCCGAACATGGTAGATGAGGCAACATGGCATAATCTGCCAAGTATTGGTATATTCGGTTCGACTGTTCCGGGTGAAATGGTAACCACCATGGGAGACCTTGGTTTTTATACAGGAGCCAATGAGTATTTATATTACGGAGCTACACCATTTACAAATGCGTTGTTTGGCGTGAAGTATGTGTATACCAGAGAAGGCGATTTTGCTAATGCAGATATGGGTCTGTATGATACAGAGGATAATGTATCGGTGTATAAGAATTTATATAATCTTCCGATTGGATATATGGTTAACAGTGAAATATTGGATTTTGAAACATTGGATAATGGACCATTTACCGTTCAGAATGAGTTGAGTGGTGTTATGACAGGAGTAGAGCCGGTATTCTCCAGCATATTTGATGATATGCAGACAAAAACTTATGGAACAAATGTGGAAGTAACCTTGAAGGATGAATTTAATGCATCCTATAAGGGTGCTAACAAAAGTGCAAAAGCAGATTTTATATACACCATACCACACGATATGGATTTGTATATTAACTGTAGCGGAAGTAATGTGCATAAGATAGCATTGCTGATTGATGGCAATGAAGTTGCATTCGACCGTTATCAGGGACAGTTGTTCAGAGTTGGAGAAGTAAAAAAGGGGCAAATTGTTGATATCCAATTTGTGCTGAATGAGGGTAATGACTTAAGTGGAACATTATATTGTTATCCGATGGAATTTTTAGATGAGCAATTCCAGTTAAGTTATAGCATTTTGTCAAATCAATCAATGCAGATGACGAAGTTTAGTGACACAAAGATTGAGGGGACTATTACAGCTATGAAGGATGGAGTGTTTATGACATCCATTCCGTATGATGAAGGCTGGACGGTGTATGCGAATGGAGAGAAAGTAGAAACTTGCAGAATATTAGAGAGTTTTCTGGGAGTGGAACTGCCCAAAGGTGATTATACAATAAAGATGGTATATCAGTGTCCGGGATTGATGAAGGGCTTGATTGCAACTTTATTTGGTATATTATGTTTCTTCTTAATTTGTAAGATAGAGAAACAAATGAAAAAACAAACACAAAATATTATCAAGGGGTGAAAAATTATGGAAAAAGGTGGAAATGTTAGTAAAATGAGAATTGTGTATGGCATAATTGCAGCAATTACTGTTCTCGCGGTGATACTTGGAGATGTTGCCTTATTTGCCAAAATTGATGTGATTGAAGGTGCTACAAAGTTAAAAGGAACCATCACAATAATATCAGTAATAATCATTCTGTCTACCGTTGCAGCAGCAGTGGTTATGTTTAAAACCTTGCAGGATGAAGAGAAGGTTTCAGCGGTTAAGAGTGATAAGTATAAGAGATTATTCTTGAATTTACCGGTTGGATTTGCACAAGCACAGATTATGAGAGATCCACAGACCGGACGTAACATGGGTTATCGTATTTCAGATGCCAATGAGACATTTGGCCGATTGTTTAATCTGGATTATTCGGATTACCAGGGAAAGGTAATATCTGAGAGTAAAATAGAAGTATTACAGGATATTAACGCATGGTTTGAAGCGTATAATAACTCAGGTACCAAACAGGGTGAGTTGATGACGGTAGAGATTACCATGGAGAAACTTGACAAGGTATTTAATACTGTAATGTACAAGTCAGAAGCAAACTACATCAACATGGTAGTTATTGATATCACAGAGCAAAAGGAAACACAGAACAAGCTGTCAAAAGCAATCAAAGATGCGAATGCAGCTTACAAAACACAGTCTGAGTTCCTTGCGAATATGTCCCATGAGATTCGTACACCAATTAATGGTATTCTTGGTATGTTACAGTTGACATTGATGTCTGAGGATTTGCAGGCAGATCACAAAGATAATTTGACAACAGCTAAGAATTGTGCCGATACATTACTTCGTTTGATTAATGACATCTTGGATATTTCTAAGTTGGAAGCAGGTAAGTATAACTTGCGTGAAGAAAACTTTGATATTAAGGCAGTAATTGAAGAGACAATTGCAGCACAGGTTCCAATCGCTAAGGGTAAGGGATTAACATTAGATTGTAACTTTGGTAACAATATTCCTAAGTTAGTACGTGGTGATGGACAGAGAATCCAGCAGGTATTAAACTGCTTATTATCGAATGGTATTAAGTTCACCAGTGAAGGTGGTGTTCGAGTTAAGGTTGCATGTATTGATGATATGTTAGATAAGATTAAGTTACGTATTGCAGTAGCAGATTCCGGTATCGGTATTTCAGATGCAGACCGCAGTAAATTGTTTGTTCGTTTTTCGCAAGTTGATGCGTCCGATACTCGTAAATATGGTGGATCCGGTTTAGGTTTGGTTATTACAAAGCAGATTGTAGAGTTGATGGGTGGTAACATTACTGTACAGAGTAAGGAAGGATTAGGTTCTACATTTATTGTGGAAGTTCCGTTAAAGTTGATTAAGGCAGCAGAAATGGAAGAAGAGGAAGAAGTAGTTTCAGATGATCCTGCAGTATTTTCTCTTATGGGTCATAGTCGTGCAAGAATCCTTGTTGCAGAGGATGAACCGGTTAACCAGCAGGTTATCGGTAAGCTTCTTGGTATGGCAGGATACTCTTACGATATCGCGGAAAATGGTGAGAAAGCGGTTGAGCTGTTCAAGCAGAAAGAGTACAATGCAGCATTATTCGATGTGCAGATGCCGGTTATGGATGGTCTTGCTGCAACTCAGGAAATTCGTGCAATTGAGTTCCGTGAGGGTAGAAAACGTCTTCCGATTATTGCAGTAACAGCTCGTGCAATGTTCGGTGATAAGGAAAGAATCTTAGAAGCTAAGCTTGATGATTACATAGCAAAACCATACAACTTGAATGATGTAGTAGAGACATTGAATAGATACATGGATAAAGCTGAATAATGGTGTAAGACAATTGCGAAACTCAGGTTTGTATTGTAGGCTTGTGCAAATTTAACACACCAACGCAGGACGTTTGCACTTGCCACAATGCGTAACGGTACTAAGTTCGACAAGGTCTCACTAAGTACCGACGGATTGTGAAGCACCTGCTTATGGTATTGTTAAACTTGCACAAGGCAATGACAGTTTTTGGGAGTTTCGCACTTGCCTATAATAGAGTAAAATAAAAAGAAAACAGTTGGGAAAGAGCATTTATGTTTTGACCAATTGTTTTTCTTTATTGTCTTATAGGGCGCTAGTTCTCCGGTGAGTTGGAGTGAAGTGCAGGCAAACTGGGACACCGCTAACAGTTTGTTGTCTGTTGTATCTGTCGAAGAAGAAACTTATAGCGCATATAAGCACCTTTTAACTGATAAGAATAACTGTCAATCAAATCCGGATCGGTCTGGTAATCGAGATGCAATAAAATGGTTTCGATATCCTGTTTTGCAGTATTAATATCCTCCAATAGGTAAGAATTCAGGTTTTCATTTGTGTGAGAATCAGAGTTCTTTTTTTGTTGTGCGAAAGATTGTTTTTTTGCTGATGTACTTAGTGAATTTAACAAAGAAATCGACATTATATTTCCCCCTTTTTTGTTGCGAAACTTACACAACTTATATAAACAGAATGAAAGTTTCGCAACTACAATAAGCTTCTATTTTCATTATAGACAAGTATAGAAAAAATATTCATATTTGGAAAAATTTTCTCAATCTGTAAACAGAAGTTCAAAGTTATAAAATGGAGTTAAACATTTTGAAAAATAATTCATAATTGAGATGCACAACTTCAAAAATAGTAAATCAAATTTAAGAAAAAACGGCTCTTTTTGAACATTCTATGTTTATTTTGCTGGTTCGTTCACAATTATAGACAGAGGAAAATAACGGTTTTATAATTGCAAAAAATGAGAGCAGGAGGAAGAGAAATCCTTGGAATGGGTAAGAATTATTGTGGTTTTAGTATTGCTTGGAAGAGCAATTTACACAGATGTAAAAAGAGGAATTATTGAAAATCGTATTATATGGATTGGTCTGGTTGTAGCAGGTGTATGGTCTTATTGCAATGGAGGAATAAGTGGTCTGTTACAGAGTGGCAAGATGGTTGTTTTGACATTTGGGGTATTGTTTGTCTTCTATCTTGTAAGGGGATTAGGGGCAGGAGATGTTAAGTTACTTTGCGTGTTGTCGGCATTTTTTCCGGAATTGCTTTGGGATATAGTAGTTGCATCGTTTGTTATGGCAGCAGTGATATCCGTTGGAAAGATGATGATAAGGGGTATTCGGCGAAAGAATATCTATGTTCCGGGAGAGACGATTCTGTTTTCTGTCCCCGTTGGTATCGGAACCGGATTGGTATTGTTACAACAGTATGTTAGATAAGGATGTGAAGTATGCAGAAGGTAAAAATAGGGGTGATTGATGATGAGAAGGAATATGTAACAAAATTAGTTGCATACTTACAGAAATATAGTAAGGGAAAGTGGGATTTGTGTGCGTTTACTAATATAGACGCCTTGGAGAACCATTTGAATAAAAGGGTATTAGACATATTGATTGGGACGGATAAAGGTATCCTGGAAAAGCGACTGGCAAAAAATGAAGGTATTTGTATGTGGCTAAGTGAGCAAAAATGTGACTATCGGGAGAAGACGGACAAGTTATATGTGGTATATCGGTTTCAAAGTGCACGCGAGATAGGAAAGTGTATTGAACGAATTATAGAGAATGAAAAGCAATATGCATATGAGAATAAGTCGCTTGTTGCTATATATTCTCCTGTTGGCAGGTGTGGAAAAACAACGATGGCTTTAGATGTTGTGAATAGTGGAATGTATGGAAAATGGCTATATTTTGGACTGGAAGATTATAGTTCTTTTGAAGACAGTGGTGATGGGAAGCAGGCTATAATGGATGAAATTTTGTATTACTGGAAAGAACGAAAAGAAGACAAATTATTGCAGAGGATGGAACTTTCAGAAAATGTATTCGTTACCGGAACTTCTTTTTTGGATGGAAAAGGAATCAATGCAGAAGATTTTAAGTGGATTCGCATATTGATGTTGAAAAGCAGATATAAAGGAATCGTATTTGATATTGGAAGTGGAATTATACAGGATTTTGGACTTTTTGAGGAGTTTGATAAAGTGATAGTTCCTTATATAACAGATGAAAAAGCAATGATAAAACAAAGAAATTTCAAAAAATTATTTGACTCACAGGAAATGGAAGAGGATAAGAAACGCATTTGTTTTGTTGATATGGATAAGGATATTGCCATGATAAAGAAGGAGATATTTGGAGGAATGGATTATTGACAAATCGATTCATGAAAGAAAAAGAACATTTACAAAATAAACTGATAGAGCAGTTGGATTATAACAAGCAACTGACAGATGAAGAGATAGAGGACATTATTGAAGAGGAAGTTTTGCAAAGAGGAAGAGAAGTATATTTGTCTGTTGAGGAAAAGCAACAGTTGAAAAAAGAACTTTTCAATTCCTTTCGGAGATTGGATGTGTTGTCCGGATTATTGGAAGATACAGATATTTCAGAGATTATGATTAATGGAAGTAAGCACATTTTTATTGAGAAAAAAGGAAGGCTTTACAAAGCTACGGAGGTGTTTAGTGATGAGGAAAGGCTGCGAAATGTAATACAGCAAATTGTTAGTAGTTGTAATCGAATCGTCAACGAAACAACACCGATTGTGGATGCCCGATTAGAAGATGGTTCACGTGTTAATGTAGTATTACCGCCAATTGCTTTAGATGGTGCAGTTATGACAATTCGAAAATTCTCAAGAGAGTTTTTTACAATAGAGAAGTTAATAGAATTAGGCTCTATTACAAGAGAAGCAGCAGAGTTCTTACACAGTTTGGTATTTGCAAAATATAACATTTTTGTGAGCGGAGGAACCGGGGCAGGGAAAAGTTCGCTGTTGAATGTGCTGAGTAATTATATTCCGGCTAATGAGAGAGTGATAACCATTGAAGATTCCGCAGAATTACAAATACAGGGAATTGCCAATTTGGTAAGACTGGAAACTCGTAATGCCAATGTGGAAGGAGAAAACGAGATTAGTATGTCGGTGCTTATTAAGGCTGCGTTACGAATGCGGCCGGACAGAATTATCGTTGGAGAAGTGAGAGATGCAGCTGCAATGGACATGGTAAATAGTATGTTGACCGGTCATGACGGAAGTTTGAGTACCGGTCATGGGAATTCAGCCAAAGAGATGTTGTTAAGATTGCAGACTATGGTAATGATGGCAAATGATATGCCGGTTCTTGCAATCAGACAACAGTTGGCAGCTGCACTGGATATTATCATACATATTGGAAGACTGCGTGATGGAAGTAGAAAAGTATTGGAGATATGTGAGGTGGTTGGAATGGAGAATGGTGAAATTATTACTAATTCGCTTTATCAGTTTAAGGAGTATTCAGAAAAAGATGGAAAGGTAATTGGACTTTTGGAGAAAACCGGAGAATTGATACATAAGCAGAAACTATTGAACAGTGGGTGGAGAGGTGAATAACCATGAAGGAGAAAGACTACGAAAGTTATCATTTTACATGGAAAGATTGGTTAGAGTATGTTTTTAAGCTTTTTCTTAAAGGAAGTGTCATATGTTATCTGTTTTATAACACATATAAAACATGGTTTTTAGTAATACCATTTGGTGTTTTGGACTACAAAGCTTTAAAGCACAAAAAACTGGAAAATCAAAAGAGAGAGATTACATTACAGTTTAAGTCCATGATTGAATCGATATCAACTGCACTTGGAGCCGGATATTCTTTGGAGAGAGCATTTGGAGAGGCGAAAAGAGACTTGTTATTAATCTATCCGGCACAGGTAAGCATCTTTCAAGAACTAGATCATATTATATCGGGAATGCAGATGAATGTACCGATAGAGCGACTTATGCAGGAGTTTGGAAAGAGAAGTGGAGTGGATGATATATCAGATTTTGCCAATGTGCTTACAGTGGCAAAACAAAGTGGCGGTAACCTGATTCATATTATTCAAAAGACCGTAAATCATATTGCAGATAAATTAGCAGTGGAAGAGGAAATTGAGACAATGATAACTGCAAAAAAATATGAAGAAAAGGTAATGATGGTTATGCCGTACGGCATTTTATTGTATCTGAGGGTTACAAATGATGGTTTTTTTGACGTGCTTTATGGAAATGGAATAGGTGTGTTTTTGATGACAGTTTTTCTTGCAGTAATATATGGGGCTGATATATGGGCACAGAAGATAATGGAGATTCGAGTATGAGAGCAGTGAATGTAGTAATCTTTTTTCTTTTAGGAATATGTGTTTTTGTAGGGTATTTTCCATATAAAAAAGAGAATATATGCTGGACAAAAGGACGGGAATGGATTAGGCACAATTCGTATGTAGTTTTGATTATTTGTGTAGCAAATATAGTGAGTATAAGTATGACATTTGTTCCTGCCAAAACAGAAATATATGTGGAAAAAGGAGTATATGGAGAAGAGGAGAAACAGATACCGTTTGTATTACAAAAAGGAGAAGAATCAAAGGAAGTTTTATTAACGGTGCGTGCCAGACAATTAACGAAAGAAGAATTGAAAGAAAAAGTAGAAAAAGCGTTCTTGTATTTCGAGAAGAACTTAAAGGGAGAAAATTCGTCTTTAACGGAGATATATACGAATTTGGATTATTCGCTGGATAGGGAAGAGTATCCATTTGATGTAGAGTTTGTTTCTGCAGATTATGCATTGGTTGACAGAGAGGGAAATGTTAAAAATAGCAGGGAGGAATTAAAGCTTTTAGGTTATACAGAAAAAGAGATAGAAAAGGGAATTACAACAGACATAGAAGTAACTTTGTGGTATGGAGAAGAATCTTTTGAAAGAGTGTTTTCGGTGACTATTTTTGAAAAAGAAAAAACGGTTTTGGAAGAACAATTTCAAAAAGTAACGGATACACTTTTGACGATGGAACAGGAAGCAAGCTATGAGAAAGGTTTTGCGATTCCAACCAATATAGATGAAATAAAAATAAAGCAGATGGGAGAAAAGGTGGTTACTTCGGGACATGTTTTGTTGGCAGGTATTATACTAGCAATTTTACTTGTGTTAAGGGAACAGGAAAATAAGCGAAAACAGTTAGAAGACAGAAAAACTAATTTGATTCGAAGTTATCCTTGGTTTGTAAATGAGATGGTTTTGTTATTAGGGGCGGGAATGCAGGTTAGAAATATTATTAGAACAATTATTCAGGAATGTGAAAACCAAATGTCTGAAAAGGATTATCGAAAACCATTAATCGATGAATTAAAAGTAACCATACATGCTATGGAACTTGGAATATCAGAAGAACAAGCATATTATCGGCTAGGACGAAGGTTGGGGATTCCCTGTTACATAAAAATCATGACACTATTAGAACAAAACGTAAAACGTGGAGGAAAAGGTTTGATGGATATGTTTGAACAGGAAGAAACGGTGGCGTTGGAAGAACGGAAAAACTTGGCAAAGAGATATGGAGAGGAAGCGGGAACTAAGTTGTTAGGTCCTATGATTTTGTTGTTGTTAGTGGTAATGCTTATGATTATGGTTCCGGCATTATGGAGCTTTGCATAACATGTCCTTGGAGAGGGACGTTAAAAACTACTACATATCTTGTTTGGAGGTGAGGAGTATGAGTGTATTAAAGAAAGCTTGGTTAGGGTTTTTGAAAGAGGAATCCGGAATGGGAGTTGTAGAAATCATATTGATTATTGTGGTTTTGATTGCGATTGTAATTATTTTCGAAGAACAAATCACGACGCTAGTGAATAACATTTGGAAATCCATTAACCAAAGTGCAAAAAAAATATATTAGTAAGTAACTGTGAAAATAAGGAACAGTTACAAAGGTATTGTTATATCAGAAGTAAGATAGGTCAGGCTGCAACCTGATACCAGCAATAAGATGAGGTGTACTATGAACAACAAAGGGCAAACTACAATTTTATTCTCGCTTATAACAGGCATACTTCTCCTATTCACTCTAACTGCACTAGAGGTGGGAAGGATTCATTTGAGTACAGTGAAGATAAAGCCCTGTGTTCATAGTATGCGTTCCAGTATTATGGCAGATTATAATGCAGAATTATTTGAAAGATATCATTTACTCTTTCTGGATCCAACTTATGGAACCGGTAGTGTGGCGGTTTTAGAAGAAAAAATTGTGGATTATTTGGAGACGTCTTTGAATGGAGAAGAAGGAAACAGTCTATATCAGTTTCAGGTAGAGGAAGTGGCACTTTCGGAGATGAAAACCATTATGTCTGAAAATATGAAACTGTTAAAGCAACAGATTAAAGACTATGAAAGTACAGCGGGTGTTGCCAATAAGATAAAGGATTTGTTAACGGATTTTGGAAAAAGTAATACAGATTTGGAGGATGCAGCGAAGGAAACAGAAATCAACGGAAAAGAGCTGCCTGTTTCGGCTGAGAAGAATGATAATGCGGAAAGTTCGGATGCCGAAAAGGAGGAAAAAGAAACGGCAGTAAAGGAAGAGGATTATAAAGATCCAAGAGAGACGTTGAAGGAATCACTTAAATTTGGAATTTTGTCATTTGTGGCACCGGGTAAGGATTTTTCAAAGGAATCCTATAAGCTCAAAAATGTTCCATCTGAGAAATATGAAGAAGTACAAAAAGAAGAAAGAAGTAGAAAATTTGATGATATTGATTATATCAATTCGTTTTTAAAAGAGGCTACACAGGAAAGTGCATTGGATCAATTCGTAGAAAATGTGTCATTTGCCAGTTATGTGACAACACATTTTTCAAATGCCATGAATCCGAAAGGGGATTCGGGGATGCAATGTGAAACAGAATACATATTGAAAGGGAAAGATAATGATTATGATAACTTGGAAGCAGTGATAGAGGAGATGACATGGTTACGAATGCCGGTTAATTATGCATATTTACTGACGGATGTTGAAAAGAAAAGTCAGGCATTAACACTTGCAACGGCCATTAGTATAGTAACAGGTACGGAACCATTTGTTGAAGTGATTAAGTATTTGTTGTTAGCTTGCTGGGCATACGGAGAAAGCCTGTATGAGATGCATATACTCCTATCAGGAGAAAACATTGCATATATCAAAACAAGAGCAACATGGTATACCGATTTGGAAACATTAACTTCGGTTAATAATGTTACAAAGCAGGCGCAGGGATTGTCCTATGAAGATTTTTTGGCGATTTTGCTGGTTAAGAAAACAGGAGATTCGTTAGATAAGGGATATGCGAGAATTTTGGATGTGATTCAACTTAATTTGATGAAGGATTATCCTACGTTTCGAATTACGGATTGTGTTGGTGCTATGACAATACAGGGAAAGGTATCGATGAATCCTCTTTTTCAGAAAAGTGAGGAGGAAGGAGTTTATGATTATTATTTTGAAGAATATTTTTTGTATGAATAATGTGACTTTTAATAATCCATATTTGTGGGAATTAGTTGATGATTAAATAGGACGTATTTTCTTATAAGCTCTTATATGAAATCCCATTACGTATATCCTCTCTGAGTATGAACAAGGTTTTGTATAAGGGTTTTTAAGAGCATATGTCTTAAATTTAGGTGTTTGCGAAACTCAAGTTTGGATTGTAATGATTGTGCAAATTTAACACACCAACGCAGGACGTTTGCACTTGCCACAATGCGTAACGGTACTAAGTTCGACAATGTCTCACTAAGTACCGACGGATTGTGAAGCACCTGCTTATGGTACTTGTTAAACTTGCACAAACAGATAAAAGTTTTTGTGAGTTTCGCAATTACCTAGTCTTAAATTATGTAGAAGGAGGACATTATGAAAAGGAATAGAGGTTATATTACAGTGGAAGCCAGTTTGGTTGTTCCTTTGTTTTTGTTCTTTATGCTCGCAATGTCAGGGATTTTTATGGTTCTAATGGCAGAATCGCATGTTCATCAATCTTTGGCGGCAGCAACGGATTATGTGGCGGAATATTGTTATTTAGAACAAAAATTGCTTGCAAAAGATGAGAAAAAGCCTAATTCAGTGGATACAGTTTCGATTGACGTGGAAAGTTTGATAGATGCTGTAATCGTAAAGCAGCAATTTAGTAAATACATAGGAAATGATTTTTATGTGAAGAAAGTTGTTTCCGGTGGAAAATCGGGCGTGTTTGTTCGCATTGAGAAGGATAAACAGAATTCAAAAATAATGATAGTAACTGCAAGTTATAAAGCAAAGATAAATCTTCCTCTTCTAGGAACCTATTCTATTAACTTATCAAATCAGATAAAACAAAAGGCATTCGTAGGGTTTACGGAAGAGGAATATAATAATAGTGATTACTTTGTTTATGTGACACCTAATCGCGAAGCATATCATATGCGAAGAGATTGTACACATCTGACCTTGGATATTGATACTGTAAGCAGTAACCGAAAGGGAAATTATGCTCCTTGTTTTTATTGTGGAATTAAAAAGGGTGGAACAAAGATATACATAGCAAAACATGGTGAGGTGTATCACAATAGCAGAGGTTGTGTAGGATTAAAACGCACAGTAAGAAGGGTGAAAGTTTCTAGCGTAGAAGGAATTGGAGCCTGTACAAGGTGTGGTGGATAAAGGTATGGTGCGAAAAAGAGAATTGAAAAGTATACTTCAGAAGGGGGAGTTTTAATTGAAAAAGCAGTCTGTGAATTGCGGAAGTGCAATTATTGAAATGACATTTCTGATTCCTATTTTACTGGGAATCATTTATTTATATATTACGTTTTTTCTGTTTTTGATTGAGAGTTCCCAATATAAGGAATGGATAGTGGAATCTTTATATTGTTCACAAGAAACACGAGGAGATACGTCGGAACAAGCTGGTGTGAAAAACATGGACGGAATTATAAAAATGAGTAAACAGGGGACACAGATAAGTGTGTTTGTAAATCAAAAAGCAGAACTGTTTGATATTGAATTGGAAATGCACCGAAAGGAAGATTCGGCAGTGAAAAACATAAGGAGGTGGCAGCTTGCATCAGATATGCTTCGAACGGGAGAAGATGAATAGTTATATGGTAATATCGTGTGATGAGAAGCTGGACCGAAATGTTTATAGTGAAGCGATTCTGGAATACGCAAAAATTCCGGGATTAATGAATTATGAAATTAGAGATGTGGATGGAGAACAAACTTTATATTACAGGTTGCAATATAGGACTTCTTTAAAACAGGTATTGGGTGATTTGAAATTAACTTTTGAACTGATGGAAACAATGATAAGTAGCATGGTGGATGTGGTAAAACAAACAGAAGAGTATTTATTAGATTGCAATGCAATTCTTTGGAAAAGTGAGTATATTTTTATTGAAATACATTCAGGAAAGCTTTCCTTTACTTATTATCCTAAAATGCAAGAGGAGAACAACTCCATAAAGAATCTTCTTGTGGAGTTGTTTCAATATGTGGAGAAAAACAACCAACAAGTATATCAATATTTGATGGATTTCTATAATCTGGTGACAAATCCTGATTGCACGTTAAAACAAATGGAACAATACATAATTAGCAAAAATTTTGGCTCAAAAGAATTTGCTTCGGAAATATATGAGGAAGAACCTTTTGTAATATCAGCTGAGCAAGGTGGCAGTGTTTTTACTTCTGAGAAAAAAACGAATGAAATCGCTTCTAAGAAAAGTTGGTTGATAATTATAATATTAATCGTGGTTAATTTGATTGTCGCATGTCTCTTGTTACTGGATATATGGACTTATCAGTACATATGGGTTTTGATTGGAACTTTATTCTTATTGTTTGTTTCTTTTCTATCTTTTCACCCTGAAAAGGAAGCAGAGAGTCCGGATAAAATCATGGAAGAATATTTGAGAGAGCATAGTAAAGAACCTTCTTCAGATTATTATCAACAAAGTAATGTGAGAAGAGAAATGAACAATATAGAAACTACCGTGCTCTATACAGAACATCAAGAGATTGTAATTGAGGACACACCAAAAGAATTATGTTTGAAATCCATGAATCCTAAAAAATACAATGATTTATTCATAGATAGCAACAGTATTGTGTTAGGGAGTATGATGGGAAGTTGTGGTTATCTGGTAAAAGAAAATGGAATCAGTCGAATGCATGCAAAATTGATAAAAAAAGAAGATGGACTATTTCTGATCGATCTTAATTCGACAAATGGAACTTATCTGAATGATGAACCGATTGTGGGAGGAAAAGAGCATCTTTTAGAAGAAGGGGATGTGATTTCTTTAGCTAAAATTGTGACGTTTGTAGTGACTGTGAGAGGTGGTTGACAAGTGGAAAAAAGGAGGTATAATGTAACTATATGATAGTTACAAATATTGATATGAGTACATTAGAGAAAAAGATTAACAGATTAGTATCAATACCGAGTGATTATACTTATGATGAAGCAAAAGCATTGTTATGTGCATGTGGGTTTGATGAGGATAACAAAGGAAGAACTTCAGGTAGCAGAGTAAGATTTTATCGCAAAGAAGACAACAAGAAGGTTATATTACATAAACCACATCCTGAAAAAACAATGTATAAAGTAGTAGTAAAACAATTAGCAGAATTTATGGAAAGTATAGTATGAGGGAGTGGTTTTATGACAGAGAGATTGTATTATAAAGATTATTTTACAGATGTTCGTTTTGATGCAGAAAGTAAGACGCTCTACGGGAAAATCGAAGGAATTGCAGATTTAGTGAATTTTTACACCACAGATGCAACAAAGGTAGAAGAAGAGTTTCGTTTGGCAGTTGATGACTACCTAGCATATTGTGAGGAAAAGGGTGTAGCGCCGGAAAAATCATATTCTGGAGTATTCAATGTGCGAGTAAGTCCGGAGTTACATCGCAATTTGGCATTGATAGCGTTGAGGGAAAATCGTTCTCTTAATGCGGTTGTAAAGTCTACATTAGAACAAGGATTGATGTAGAGAAGTGAACTGAGATGATTTGTTAACTATAGGACTAATGCAATATATATCCCGTTTTGCCCATTTAAACAAAGAATTGTATCTTTTTAGAGAGCTATGATATAATATAAATGTAAAAAAATAATTTAATTTGGGTAACCTTAAAATGGTTACAGAACAGGATTGTTATAGGTGTATCCTTGTAAAAGGAATAATAGCGGGGATACAGATCTTTCTGTTTCTCGCTTTTATTAATATAAGAGAAACAGGAGGAGGTAGTATGAGTAAAATAAAAAAGACTCGTAGAACAGACGAAGAAAAACAGCAACTAATTTTAGATTTAGTAATGATGGATGACATTATGTTTGAATCTGTGTATCATGTTCAAAATACAATTCAAGAGATAGGAACAGCAATTGATAATGGATTAAAGGAAGTTTATATCAACGCTGAAATAAAGGATGGCAGTAAAATATCTAAATTAATGACTGCATTCCAAAGTAAGAATTTGGATGAAAGTGTTCGAATGATGTTTCCAAACACTTATAGGAAATTTCAAAGTCTGAAATACGATGAAAAGGAGGTCGAAAACATGTGTAATAAAGTTGAAATTTATGCAGAAAAGAAATCTATTTATTCTGCCATTGAAAGTTATGATGAATGCGGACTGGATAAAGCTACAATTGTAGAAAAAATAGTAAAAAGATTTGACCTAACACTAGAAGAAGCTGAACAATACTATGAAGATGTACTTGTAACAGCGTAGTTTTCTCAAACTTGACATTAAATAAAGCTATCGTATTTTTTTGATATGATAGCTTTATTTTTGAAATCATCTATTAAAAATAGTAGAAGCAGAAATGTGTTATGATCAGGTTCATATGTTGGTGGTGCTGTTATTTCGCTTTCCCACTGTTCTCAAAGGAAGTATTCATTCCCTTGCTTAAAGTGTTAATCTTCTTAATCAATCGCTTCTTCTCACTTCCGGTCAGTATTTTTGGCTGGTAATTATTCGTATAGCTGACAGAAGAGATGGAGCAAGGAACAATCTTTGCATCATTCTTTTTCTGGAGTTTACCGTTCTTCACGTAGAAGGTTTGCTGGAAAATTAAAGCATCCTTGTCGTCCGGATTGGTGTGTCCACCGAAACTGAAGTTTCCAAGACTATATACGATGTAACGCCCTTTATATTTTTCGATACCCTGTACTCTGTGTGGATGGTGTCCAAGCACCAAAGATGCGCCACTGCTGATGGCACATCGTCCTAAAGTCTTTTGTCTTGCGTTTGGATAGTATTCTTTTTCAATTCCCCAATGAAAGCTGGCAATAATAATTTTTGCTTTTTTCTTTTTTGCTGTTTGAATTGTATTTTTTACCTGTTGTTCGCTGACTCCATTCAAGGCATTGAAACCAACGAATGCAATTTTCACACCTTTGACTGTTTTATATGCAATTGTACTGCCTTCACAATAGCTGATTTTGTTTTTCTTAAGAGTTTCTTTGGTATCCTTAAATCCCTGACTACCAAAATCCATAGTATGATTATTGGCAAGCGTAACGACCTCGACAGAACCCTTTTTGAGAATCTTGACGTATTTGGCAGGAGCTTTGAAAGTAAAGGTTTTGTTCGCACGGGCAGTGGAATTGGTCAGAGTCCCCTCAAAATTAACTATGGTTAAATCGTCTTTGCTAAATACAGATTTTACTTTCTTAAAAAAGTAAGCATCTCCATATTTGTTATAATAGTTGTTAAAAGTGTTATTGTAGCGGGAATCCACGCCTAATGTACAGTCTCCCGCTGCACTGATGGTGATTTTCACAGTCTTGCTTTTCTTAGATGTCTTACCTGTTGTTTTCGTGTTAGTAGAGGTATCCGATTTTGCATTATCTGTTTCGGTACCGGATGATGTGTCTGAATTGGTATCATTTGTTGCTGTTTCTGTTTGCGTATTTGACGAGCTGTTTTCTTCCGTAGCGGAAGTTGCCGATACTGCTATACCGGAACAAAACACCAGACAAATAATCAATGCAATCGAAAAAAGAATGAGTTTTCTATATCTGGTGTTTATAAAGAATTTGTTGAAAAAA
This sequence comes from Lachnospiraceae bacterium, assembly GCA_017395635.1. Lineage (GTDB taxonomy): Bacteria > Bacillota > Clostridia > Lachnospirales > Lachnospiraceae > CAG-590. The sequence continues at coordinate 99,754 of JAFQOE010000058.1, forward strand.
TAGTTTTTGTAAGTACTTCTCATAAAATATTCCTCGTCTTTCTGGATGTTCATTTTGATAAATATCTTCTTAATGATTCAGCTCTTTGCTTGAAAATGCCTCGCATTTATCTCATATGGGAACATACCAAATAGTTATAAAAATTAAATATATCATAGCAGAAAAAACCTGTTAGGGAAACACCCTATTTTCTCTAAATTAAGTTGTAAAATATAGCATTTTCAGCTATACTTAAGGGTACGAGTTCGAAAAGAGGTGAGTCCTACGAAGATTAATATTTACTACGGTGGAAGAGGGGTTATGGAAGACCCTACAATTTATGTACTGAATAAGATGACAGAGGTGTTGAGAGAGTTACGTGTAGATGTGGCTCGTTATAACATTTTTGAAGATAAGAATGCGATTGCTACATTGCCGGCAACCCTGAAGGAAGCGGATGGTGTGATTCTTGCCACTACAGTAGAGTGGTTTGGAATCGGCGGATATATGCAGCAGTTTTTAGATATGTGCTGGTTGTATGCTGATAAGCAGCAGTTGAGTAAGCAGTATATGTTACCGGTTGTTATGGCTACAACCTATGGAGAAAGAGATGCTGAGCTAAGCCTTGTGAAAGCTTGGGAAACATTAGGCGGAATTCCTATCACGGGTTTGGTTGCCTATGTGGATAATTTGGATGAGTTTGAGCAAAATGAGAGTTATCGAAAAATTATAGAGAAAAGAGTAGAGGCATTATATCGATCCATTAATCAAAAGGCAGAGAGTTTGCCGACAAGTAATCTTGCGGTCAAAACCAGCTTGTTGAAGACACGAACGATTGATTTGACACCACAGGAAAGTGAACAGCTTTCCAAGTTTGTTAGTGATGAAACCTATGTAAAGCAACAGAAGGAAGATATTGAAGAGTTATCTGCTATGTTTAAACAGATGTTACGGGATACAGGAAGTGACGAGAAAGAAACCATCGACTTAAAACAGGATGAAGTCTTAGAGGTTGAGGCGCAGGAAATCACAGGACAGGATTCTCGCTACGAGCAGGAAGTGGATACAATGATTAATTCATTTGTTGCAGCATTTCGACCGGAACCGGAATTTACAGCTTCCTATGCTCTTATTATTTCAGATCAGGAAAAGATACTTCATGTTCAGGTGACGCCGGAACACATCAAATGTTTCTATGCAGCGACGGACGAAGCAGATGTGATTTTGCGAACAACGACGAAGGTATTAGAGACCATTATGAGTGGAAGAAGTTCTTTCCAAAAGGGATTTATGGCAGGAGAAATCTCTGCAAAAGGTAATTTCAAAACACTTCGTATGTTGGATACCATTTTCGACTTTTCATAATAGGTAAATATAGTAAAATCGTAACTAAGAAGGTACAGTTACGAAAATGTTAGGATGTGAATAATATGTCTTATATGGCTCTATATCGCAAATGGAGACCAGATGAGTTTGAGGAAGTAAAAGGACAGGAGCATGTTGTTACCACGTTGAAAAATCAGATTATTCATGACCGTATTGGTCATGCGTATCTGTTTTGTGGAACGAGGGGTACCGGTAAGACCACAGTTGCAAAGTTGTTTGCCAAGGCAGTTAACTGTGAGCATCCGTTGGAGGATGGAAGTCCTTGTAATGAGTGTGCGACGTGCCAATCAATTGGTTCCGGAAGTTCCCTTGATGTAGTAGAGATGGATGCGGCATCGAATAACGGTGTAGATAATATTCGTGATATTCGTGAGAATGTGCAATATTCGCCGACTGCAGGTAAGTTCAAGGTATATATCATTGACGAGGCACATATGCTATCTGGTGGTGCATTTAATGCTTTGTTGAAGACGTTGGAGGAACCACCGTCTTATGTAATTTTTATATTAGCAACAACGGAGTCGCATAAGATTCCGATTACCATTCGTTCCCGTTGTCAGAAGTACGACTTTAGACGAATCGGCTTAGAAGTAATATATAGCAGGTTAATGGAGTTGTTGCAACGAGAGGGAATTGAAGCAGAAGAGAAAGCAATTCGGTATGTTGCCAAAGTTGCGGATGGTTCTATGCGTGATGCGCTAAGTCTGTTAGATCAATGTATTTCTTATTATTTAGGACAGACTCTGACCTATGAGAAGGTGCTGGAAGTATTAGGCGCTGTGGATGTAGAGATTTTCAATGAGCTGATGCGCTATGTAACAACAAATGATACCATGCAGGCGCTTCGGATTGTGGATGAGATTATATGGCAGGGAAGAGAGTTGTCGCAGTTTGTAGCAGACTTTACCTGGTATATGCGAAATTTGTTACTTATCCAATCTTCTGATGCAGTATCTGACCAATTGGATATTTCAGCGGATAATCTGGACAGCATGAAACAGATTGCAGATATGCTAGAAATGAGTGCATTGGTGCGTTACATTCGTGTGTTTTCGGAAATGTCGAATCAGATACGATATTCTACCCAAAAGCGAGTTACCTTGGAGTTGGCAATTATCAAGTTGACAACTCCGCAGATGGAGATAGATACAGACTCTATATTAGAGCGCTTAAGAGTATTGGAGAACAAAGTAGAAGAAGGATCATTTTCGTTAAGTGAAGAGCAGTTAGCAGCTCTGTCTGCCAGGCAAGGTGGAATGAATTTGGATGTAGGTTCCTCTGAACAGAAGGAGACTATTGACAGGGAAGCAATTCTCAAAAGAGAGCTTACTCCGGCTGAATATGAGGATATGGAAGTTATCATAGCAAGTATCCGGCAGATTAAGAAGGATTCCGAATTGCGAGGACGTATCGGTAAGATGACAATGAGTATGTTGGACCGCGCAAGTATCAATGTAGGATATGATAAAAAGTCAATTATGTTGTCTTTTGCAAATGACTTGGAATCATCCATGGCATATGATCGTTTTCAACAGGAGGAAACGCGCACAGCACTACAATCATTGATTGGAGAATTGACAGGAAAGCAGGTTGATATTACCTGTCAGATGAAAGATTCTTTGGAAGAAAAGGATTTTACAAGTGTGAATCTGAATCATATGAAATTCTTAAAGAATATGGATTTCGATGTGAAGATAGAAGATTAACAGGTGATTGTGAAACGTGAATAACACAATGTATGAATTCGCAGTTACCTGATAGAAGATTAGGAAAAACAGGAGGACATTTAATCATGGCAAAACGTGGAGGTGGATTCCCAGGTGGTATGCCTGGTAATATGAATAATCTGATGAAGCAGGCTCAGAGAATGCAAAAGCAGATGGAAGAGCAGGCAAAGGCACTGGAAGAAAAAACGTATGAGGCAACTGCAGGTGGTGGAGTTGTAAAGGTTGTTATTTCCGGTAAGAAGGAGATTCAGGAAGTTCATTTAGAACCAGAGGTAGTAGATCCGGATGATATTGAAATGTTAGAGGATTTAATCATGGCAGCAACGAATGAAGCTCTTCGTATGCAGGAAGAAGATCAGAATTCCCAGTTGTCTAAGATTACAGGCGGTATGGGTGGAATGGGAGGATTTCCATTCTAATGGACTTATACAGTGAACAGGTAAATCATTTGGTAGAGGAATTGGGAAGACTGCCGGGAATCGGTACGAAATCGGCACAGCGTCTGGCGTATCACATTATCAATATGCCACATGATCAGGTAAAGTCTTTGTCAGATTCCATTATTACTGCCAAGGAAAATGTTAGATATTGCAAAGAATGTTATACCTTAACAGACAAAGAGGTTTGCCCGATTTGTACATCGACAAAACGTGATAAGAAAATCATTATGGTAGTAGAAACACCAAGGGACTTGGCGGCATATGAAAGAACCGGAAAGTATACAGGGGTGTATCATGTTTTGCACGGTGCAATTTCACCAAAGCTGGGGATTGGTCAGGATGACATCAAACTCAAGGAATTAATTATTCGTTTAAGAGAAGACGTAGAGGAGTTGATTGTAGCCACTAATTCCGGAGTAGAAGGTGAGATTACAGCAATGTACATTAGCAAGCTGGTGAAACCAACAGGAATTAAGGTATCACGAATTGCTTCCGGTATACCAGTCGGGGGCGATTTGGAGTGTATTGACGAGGTTACACTTCTTCGAGCATTGGAGGGGCGTGTAGACTTGTAAGAACCAGGAGAAGAAAGGTAGGTAGGGCTTATGAAGAGAATCGGAATGTTGACAAGTGGTGGCGATTGCCAGGCACTGAACGCTACAATGAGAGGTGTTGTAAAAGGACTTTGCAACATGTACAAGGATGTAGAGATTTACGGATTTTTAGAGGGTTACAAGGGATTAATCCGTAACAACTATAAGCTTTTGAAAGCGGAAGATTTTTCGGGAATTTTGACAAGGGGTGGTACCATTTTAGGAAGCTCGCGTACACCATTTAAGTTGATGGACCAGCCAACAGAGGACGGCATTGACAAGGTGAAAGCAATGAAGGAAACATACAAGAAGTTGAAACTTGACTGTCTTGTTGTGTTAGGTGGTAATGGCTCCCAGAAAACAGCGAATCTTTTGAGTGGTGAAGGATTAAATGTAATAGGTTTGCCAAAGACAATCGACAATGACCTTTGGGGTACCGATATGACTTTTGGTTTCCAGTCAGCGGTTGACATTGCAACAAATGCAATTGATTGCATTCATACAACAGCAGCTTCTCATAATCGAGTATTTGTAGTAGAGATTATGGGACACAAGGTTGGACATATTACATTACATGCAGGTATTGCCGGTGGTGCAGATATTATCTTATTGCCGGAGATTCCATATGATATCAAGAGTGTGTGTAAAGCATTAGATAAAAGAAGTAAAGCAGGTAAAGGATTTTCAATTATTGCGGTAGCAGAAGGTGCTATCTCGAAAGAGGATGCGGCACTTCCAAAGAAGAAGAGAAAAGAAAAGATTGCGAATCGCCCATATCCATCTGTAGCATATGAGATTGCAGATCAGATTAAGGATACATGCGGATGTGAAGTAAGAATTGCTGTTCCTGGACATACACAAAGAGGTGGAAGTCCAAATGCATTTGACCGTGTGCTTTCTTCAAGGTTCGGTGCATATGCAGCACAGTTGATTAAGGAAGAGAAATATGGACGTCTTGTGGTGTTGAAGGATAACGAGGTGACAGACATTGCACTATCAGAATCTGCCGGAAAGTTAAAATATGTATCACCGGAAGATAGTATTGTGCAGAATGCACGTGCACTTGGTATCTCTTTCGGAGATGAGTAGTTCTTTTAGTGTTATTTAAGTGGACGCAGGACGGTTTTGAATAATCGTCCTGCTGTCTGTGTCTACTTGGCAATTGTAGGCACATATTATTTTTGAGGGCATATCATAATGGTATGGAATATGTCTCGGAGGAAATAATATATGAATATGCAGGGTTTGCATTATGATTTGAATTCTCTTTTTCCGAAAGAAGTAGATTTCTTAGAGGAAGAAGAAATTTGTTTGAAAGATTACGAGTATTTGAAAAGATTGTATCCGAAAGAAGTACGATTAATGACTTCCGTAATGGAAGAATATTTGGATAGATATGAATATGAGGGAAGTCCGATGTATGCACAGTATCCGGATGCGGTTACCATTTATCGGATTGCCAATGAGATATATAAAATGCTTTCCTATAAGGGAAGTGATAAGGAAATGGCGCAACTTAAGAATATGTTACAGGTAATGGTGTGCCATGAGATGTATGTAAGACGAAGAAGACATGATAAGTTTTGTAGGAAATTCTATAATCAAATGAGATAAAGGAATAGTATTTCCGATATAGATTGGATGTAGAAATCATTCTGCGCTTGTCATATAAGATAGATAATAGTAGGAGAGATTATAAATGGACGGAAGAGTAGTTGCAAAAATACTGATATTGTTATGCATCTTCTTTGGTACCATTTTTTTTGTGAATGGAATTCACAATCATGGTGTGGAAGATGTTTCGGTGGAGATGGAACAGGCGACTTTGCCGATTGTATATGTACGTTACAGTGATCGATTTATTAATACATTGCATGGGTATACCGGTAAGGTGGATACCACGTACTTTAGAGATACCATTACACCTATGGATTACAGTCAGACAATAGAGTTATGGACGGATCAAGGTAGCGAAGAATATGGAACTTATGAATACGAATTGCGAAGTCTTTATCAGGGAGATTTGATTGAAAATGGTTCAGTGACGGAGTTAAATCACGCAGATGGATATGACAAAATTCGTATCGTTTTTCGTACAAAATTGGAAGAATTACAAGAATATGTGCTTGTGCTGAAGGCTATGTCCGGTGAAGATGTAGCTGCGAGATACTACACTCGTGTAGTGGTTGAAAATGATTTTCATGCATCTTACTTGCTGGATTTTGTGGAGGACTTTAATGATGCCATTTTTGACAAGGAAAAGGCGGAAGAGATAATTACTAAAAGTATTGAACCGAATGAAGATGGTAACAATGAGTATTTGTCTGAGGTTAATATTCATTCTAACTTTGAAACCCTTACTTTTGCAAATCTTGAGCCGGATCGTTTGACGAAACCGGTTGCAAGTATCAAGGAAATAGATGACAGTTATGCAATTATTCAGTTAAAATATATGATATCTGCAACAGAGAACAAGGTGATTCAAAATTACTATATAACAGAAGATTATCGTGTTCGTTTTGCTGGTGAAGATAAGATATATTTGTTGGATTATAATCGTCAGCAGGAAGCTTTGTTTACGATTGATAATATTGATATTACATCCAATATGTTTAAAATTGGTATTGTGGATGAAGAAAAATATCAGTATGTTGTCGGTGATAAACAAAAAAAGGTTGCATTTACACAGGCCAGACAGCTTTGGTATTATGATTATGACAATGGAACCATAACGAACGTATATGGTTTTTGTCAGGATGATAATTATACGGATGCCCGTGTTACCTACGATGAGAATAATATCAAAATCTTGAATATGGATAATAAAGGAAATATTGTCTTTGTGGTTTACGGATATATGAATCGTGGTGAACACGAAGGTAAGGTAGGTATTTCTGTATTTAAATTTACTGCCGAAAAAGATAAGATTGACGAAGTGTTGTTTATTGAGAATGATAAACCATTTAACATTCTAAAGGAAGATATGGAAACCTTGTTGTATCTGAATGAAGCCGGCGAATTTTATTATTTTGATAATGACTGTATTGTGAAAGTGGATACCAATACATTAAAGTCGGAGATTTTTATCGAGGATGTGTTAAATGAGAATCTTGCGGTGTCAGATGACCATCATTTGATTGGTTATCCTAACGAATTACTTACGGAGAATACGACACAAGTAACTGTATTGGATTTGGAATCCGGTGAAAAACAGGTGTATGAGGCAGGTTCCGGAGAACGCTTAGAAGCCATTGGTTTTGTCGGCGAGGATATTGTGTTAGGAAAGATTCGTGAAGGCGATATTGAGGTTGCTTTAGATAGAACCGTCACTTGTCCGATATCTAGCATTGATATTATTGACAAGGACAAAAATGTGGTTAAAAAGTATGGTTCTACCGGTGTCTATGTAATTGATGCAACTGCTAAGAATGGTGTCGTATATTTGGAGAGAGTTCGTAAGATTAACGGTGTGTTTGAAGCGACGACACAGGACTTTATTACTTATAAAGAAGAAGAAAATACAGACCAGATATATACTGCTTATAAGATGACGGATAAGGCGTACAATCAGATGTATCTGATATTTCCTAATTATATCTATGTAACAACGCGTCCGAAACTTATGATTACTCGTAAGGAAGTAAATGAAGAAGATACAACGGTCAAGATTGCATTTGATCACATTAACAATAAGTTCTATGCGTATGGTCAGGGCAAATATATGACGGACTATCTAAGTTTGAATGGGGCAGTTCGTGTTGCTTATGAAAATGCCGGAGTAGTATTAGATGCAAACGGTGTAATCGTATGGCGTAAGATTGCGGTGAAGGATTATCATACAGTTGCGAACAAGATTAAGATATATAATGTAACGGATGTCAAGGAAACTTTGGCTGCTTGCATTTATATGATGGGTATTTATGAAGGAAAGAATCCGGAGTATGCTGCGATGATGGAGGATATTGCGAACGAAAAACCAATCGAAGATATCTTGTTGGAATATGTCGGAAGACAAGGAACGGATATTACCGGTTGTGATTTTGAAAATGGATTATATTACCTTTGTAAGGATGCACCGGTTATTACAAGATTTGCGGATGGAACCTACGTGTTAGTAACCAGTTATAATGGACAAAGGGTAAGATATATTAATCCTCTTGAAAAGAAGGATATTGTTGAAGAAAGAAAAGAGTTTGAAGAGAAGGTGCATGATAGTGGGAATGTATTTATAAGCTATGTGCGATAAATGAGATATTCCCCGATATTCAGAAGACGAAAAATCCTACTATATGTGTGGACACTTATAAAAATATATTATGAAATTTGTTGAGCTCTGCGGATATAAGATTTTCTAAACAATTCAGTTAGGTGATGATACCGTTCGGGTCGGCTGAGATACGCCGTCCTGGCTGTCTCAGCCTTATGCCAACATCCATGTTGGCATATCCCTGTTGTGTTTTTGAATTGTCAAGAAAATCTAATATCCTACGAGAAAACAAATTATCATAATAATTTTTATTTCGTGTCTAGTTACATATTATAGTAGGATTTTTTGTTCTTCTGAATATCTCGCCAAACCCGAAGCCATGCTCTATTTTATAATATAGGAAATTCTTCTGTGAGGAATCTTCTGTATTATAAAAATGCTTGTGAACAATTTTATTGTTTACGAAAATGGACTGTCGGTATGACCTTTTCTATATGTATATATGAATTTTAGTAATTGTTCAGTACAGCACTTGCTGTTTTGTGTAAAATCGAGTAGGCTGTCTCCTACTCGATGTAGTTAACACCACACATCGCATGCAAAGCATGCTCAGTGATGGACATTCGCCAAATGGATTTTCATGCAAGCATGAATCCACTTGGCTCATTGTTAACACAAAAAGAACTTCCACATTTCTGCGGAAGTTCTTTGTACGTTATATTGTGTGCAATCTTACTCTTCTGTAATTGCTCCTGTAGGGCATGTTCCAGCACATGAACCACAAGAAATGCAAGCAGCAGCATCGATTTCGAACTTGCCGTCGCCTTCAGCAATTGCTCCAACTGGACAAGAACCAGCACAAGCACCACAAGATACACAGCTATCACCAATAACAAATGCCATGATTAAATCCTCCTTTGTGTAATATCATTATGACTTATTAATACTAAACCATTAATAAATATATTTTAAATCAACTTGCTTAAGATAGCAAGGATTTTTTAAGGGTTAGAAATGTCTAATCTTTGTTAGTATAGCATCGATTTATGCGTTGGCCGCATCTTCTTTTCTACGACGTCTTGCGCCATCCAAGATAACTTCTCTTGCATGGATTGCGTCTTCTTTGTTAAGAGGTTCCATTCCCTTTAGTGGATATTCGATTCCGAGATTTTCGTATTTTACCTCGCCCATATTGTGATATGGGAGTACGTCTAATGCTTTGAGATTCTTTAAGCCACCAATGAAGTAGCCAAGCTCATCTAAATAGTGATCGATAAGCGTAATGTCTTTTACAATTACGTGGCGAATCCAAATCGGAACTCCCTGTTCATCAATATACTTTGCAAAATCTAAAATGTTATCGTTAGGCTGTTTGCAAAGCTTTTCGTGCTCGTCCGGATTAATATGTTTAATGTCTAACATAACCAAATCGGTAGCGTTCATCAAGCGGTTGAACTTGGCTAATAATTCCGGATTGTCTCGGTGGAATATAACACCGGATGTATCCAGACAAGTGTGGATTCCTTTTTCTTTTGCCTTTTCAAAGAGTTCTGTTAAAAAGTCAATCTGCATTAATGGTTCTCCACCGGTAGCAGTAATGCCACCATTCTTGTAAAAATGATGAAGAGACTCATATTGAGCGAGCAAGTCTTCAACGGTATGTTCTTCGCCACCACGCATATCCCAAGTGTCAGGGTTATGGCAATAAGCACAACGCATTGGGCAACCTTTGAAGAATATAACAAAACGCATTCCCGGACCGTCAACCGTTCCGCAAGTTTCTATTGAATGAATATGTCCAATCATAGTAAAGTTCCTTTCTTTCATATATCATTTATAGGCGTTTGTGAAACTCGAATATACGTTATGAAGCTTGTGCAAGTATAACAGCACCAACGCAGGACGTTTGCACTTGCCACAATGCGTAACGGTACTAAGCTCGACTTCGTCTTGCTAAGTACCGACGGATTGTGAAGCACCTGCTTATGGTACTTGTTAAACTTACACAAAGCAATGACAGTTTTTGAGAGTTTCGTAATTACCTAATATATCATTTATACAAGGTATTATATATAAGAGTTTGAGGATAATACATTCTATAAAAGACATATATGGTTTGTTAAAAATAGAGACAAGAGAAAACTCTTGTCTCTATTAAAGATTGTTATTATTCTGCTAAGCCACTAGCTCCATTACGCTACGCTTCATGTCGCTGAGCGCTGCGCGCTATATGCATATTTTGTGAGAAGTCGCTCGTTGTGAGCAAGCTCCCAGAGCAACTTTTACAAAATAAGCGCATGGCTTAGCAGGTAATCACATTGCCTGATGGAATGTTCTTGAGATAACGTCTGCCTGCTGTTCTGGAGTTAACTTAACGAAGTTAACAGCATATCCAGAAACACGGATTGTTAACTGTGGATAGTTCTCTGGATGAGCCTGAGCATCTAATAATGTATCACGATTTAATACGTTAACGTTAAGGTGGTAACCACCATCAGCTACATAACCATCTAACATGTTAACTAAGTTATCAATCTGCTGTGTATTGTTTTCCATTGTAAAATCCTCCTTAATTATTCTTCAATTCTTCATCCATACCTTCCATCAAAGTGGGAACGCTACAAGCCAAATCCCCTTTGGCACAGTCGGTACAGCCTAATGTTGCAGTGGTTTTTTCACCATCTGCAATGGCGTCGTCTATGGATACATTCACATGTCCCTGTCCGTCGCCCATCATCTGATCTAACATTGCAACAATGTCGTCTATTTGATTCTTGTCTGCCATAATAACCTCCAAGCCTTTCAATTAACATTGTCCTTCGTTAAGGATGCCGGTGGTTGTTGCCAACCACCAAGCATCTCATTCGTTCATAAATGAAATCTTACTTGTTTAAGTCGATTTCGATATCTCCTGCAAATACCTGATCTTCTTTACCAAGAGCACCTGGGATGATAGTAAATGTATTAGAAATACCATCCTGAGCATCCTTAAATGGAATCTTAGCAACTGAAGCAAGTGAAGCTACAGCACCGTGAGTATCTCTCTTGTGAAGTGGGTTAGCACCTGGAGCGAATGGTTCACCTTTCTTTCTTCCACATGGTGTATCACCAGTAGCCTTACCATATGTTACGTTAGAAGTAATTGTAAGGATAGAAGTTGTAGGAAGACCATTTCTGTATACATGGTGTGTACGAATCATGTTCATGAATGTTGTTACTAAGTTAGTAGCTAACTCATCAACACGGTCATCGTTGTTACCATATTTAGGGAAATCACCCTCTACTTCGTAGCTTACTACGATACCAGCTTCGTTACGAACTGGCTTAACCTTAGCATACTTGATAGCTGATAATGAGTCAGCTACTACTGAAAGACCAGCGATACCTGTTGCAAAGTATCTCTTAACGTCTCTATCATGTAATGCCATCTGAATTCTCTCGTAAGCATACTTGTCATGCATATAGTGGATGATGTTCAATGAGCTTACATAAACTCTTGCTAACCAATCCATCATATCAACGTACTTAGCCCAAACATCATCGAAGTCAAGGTACTCACCCTCAACCGGACGGTACTTAGGACCAACCTGTACGCCTGAAACCTCATCAACACCACCGTTGATAGCGTAAAGTAAACATTTAGCAAGGTTAGCACGTGCTCCGAAGAACTGCATTTCCTTACCGATAACCATTGAAGATACGCAACATGCGATACCGTAGTCATCACCATGGTCATTTCTCATTAAGTCGTCGTTCTCGTACTGAATTGAAGAAGACTTGATAGACATCTTAGCACAGAACTTCTTGAATCCTTCTGGAAGTCTTGTTGACCACAATACTGTCATGTTTGGTTCTGGTGCAGTACCTAAGTTGTTCAATGTGTTCAAGAAACGGAATGTCATCTTAGAAACTAATGTACGTCCGTCTGTACCCATACCACCTAATGACTCTGTAATCCATACTGGGTCACCAGCGAAAATCTGGTTGTACTCTGGTGTACGAGCGAACTTAACACATCTTAACTTCATAACGAAGTGATCGATGAACTCCTGAATCTGCTCTTCTGTGTACTTGCCAGCAGCTAAGTCTCTCTGAGCGTATACATCTAAGAAAGTAGATGTACGTCCAAGTGACATAGCAGCACCATTCTGCTCCTTAACAGCTCCAAGGTATGCGAAGTATGTCCACTGAATAGCTTCCTTAACGTCTGAAGCTGGCTGAGAAATATCAAAGCCGTAAGCTGCAGCCATCTTTGTTAACTCTTTAAGAGCCTTGATCTGCTCAGAAATCTCTTCCTTACCACGGATAACATCATCTGTGTAAACGTTACCGAAAGATTCCTTCTGCTGTAACTTATCCTTAATTAAGAAATCTGTACCATAAAGAGCAACTCTTCTGTAGTCACCGATGATACGTCCACGACCGTAAGCATCTGGAAGACCTGTAATGATGTGGTTAGAACGACAAACTCTGATCTCCTCATCATATACATCGAATACACCTTCGTTGTGTGTTTTTCTGTGCTTAGCGAAGAAGTCAACAACTTCCTCATCTACTGTATATCCATTATCTTCACAAGCTTTCATAGCCATACGAAGACCACCATATACGTTCATACCTCTCTTGAAAGGCTTATCTGTCTGGAAACCAACGATAGTCTCTTTGTCTTTGTCAAGGTATCCCGGACCGTGTGATGTTAAAGAAGAAACAATCTTAGTATCCATATCAAGAACACCGCCTGCTTCTCTTTCCTTCTTAGTTAATTCCATAACCTGTGCCCAAAGGTCTGTTGTGTTCTGAGTAGGTCCAGCTAAGAAAGAATCATCACCTTCATATGGTGTGTAGTTCTTCTGAATAAAGTTACGAACATCTACGAACTTCTCCCAATTGCCACCCTTGAAACCATTCCATTCTGATCTCATTATAAAATTCCTCCTTGTAAAAATAAATTTTAGGATGTGCATTATAACAGTTCAGAGCCGGATTCTGAAATGCAAGCATTTCGCTGTCTTTGTATTGAAATTGCTTGACTCTGCACTATTACAAATCCTCATGACTTAATTATAGTTTTATATTGTATACACGTCAACGGAAAAGTGGTTCGAAAAGTGTACTTTTTTGAATACACAAATCGAATTTTGGAAAAAGAGGAAATGAAACAAAGCAAGTAAATATCAGTATTTGGAGGTGGGGGCAAATTGTATACACAAGATGTAGGTGGAGGTAAGAATGTCATGGTTTGAAATGAAGATTAAGATCAAATTTTTGTTAATTGCATTATTTTCTATTGAAAAAGAAGTGAATACTCTTGTGAATAGATACAAAATAGAATAAAGTAAAAGTATGGTCAGATTTAATTGACGGACAAGAGAATAATTATGGTAAATTATTCATTTCAGAAAAGGTTATAGGATAGAAAAATGACAAAACAGATAAAAGAATGCAGAAATAGATATGGAGTATATCTGATTATCACGCTGATAAGCATACAGTTTTATGATGCGTATAGTAGCGAGTTATATAGTCGCATACAATCCTTATATATCAAAGAATTTCTTCTGGATGGGAAAGGAATGTCAGCAGATAAGGCAATCGCTTATTTGAGCAATTTGATGATTCCTTGCTATCTTTTTATTATGCTTGCTCCTGCCTGTAGAAGTTTGGCAGATAAATTCGGAAGAAAAAGAATGTTGATGATTAGTGTTTTGGGTATATTGATGGGCAGTGGGATATGTGCATTTTCTACATCGATTTACATATTTTTGATTGGCAATATGATTTTGAATTTCTCGAATAGTCTTGATATTCACAATTTCTACATTATAGAAGAAATTCCAAAGAACCAACAGGGAAAAATGAGAGGAATCACAGGTGGGATTGCAGCACTTGCTGCAATTAGTATTCCTGTACTGCGCAGTATGTTTGTAAATGCCGGTAGCCAAGGGTGGCGTAAACTATATGGTGCTGTAATTGTAGTGGGAATAGTGTTAATCGTAATGGCTTGCTTCTTGCTTGAAACAAAAGAATATGAATTAAAAAAGGAGGAGCAGACATATATAAAAAAAGGATTTCCAAGAGACATAAAAATGCAGACGAAACAGTTGATAAATAATCATAAGCAGATGTGGAAAGGCAGAAAAATACATTTGCTATTGCTTTTTTTATATGGTATAGCTACAGCGGGAGTTACATTTTATAACGAGCCATTGCTGTCATTTTCAGGATTACCGGAAAACATATTAGAGAAGATTTTGTTGGTGCAACCTGGTGTGTGTTGTATTGTTTTAATGCTTGGAGGTCGTATGGCAGACCGCTATGGATGGAAAAAGGTTATAACTGGAATGGTTGTGTTATCTATGATAGGATGCTTAGGCTTTGTGGGTTTGAAAGATAACATGAACTGGTGGATTGTGATAGGTGTATGTTATGGAGTTATGCTCGGTGGGTATTGGAGTGCATATCATTTACTGGAATTCTTGTTCATAAGAGAGGCTACAATCCATCGGAGAGGGGAATATTCCGCAGTCATCACCTACATCAATGGAATCGGTAATGCCATCGGTATTGGTTTGTTTACGGTGCTACTACAGTTATTACCTCTACAAGCAATTAAATTGATAATAGTGATTCCGGTTTTATTGATAGTAGTGTATTTGTTAAGCAAAATTAAGCTTGTAGAGAGTTAAGGAAGTTCCTTAATTGCACGAATGAACCGTTCCCTGTGCAAGTTACGTAACACAAAATGTTCGATGACAAAGTTGGATACAATTGTGATAACCAATGAGGGAATTGCTAACACAT
The DNA here is from genome assembly GCA_017395635.1 of Lachnospiraceae bacterium. Taxonomy (GTDB): domain Bacteria; phylum Bacillota; class Clostridia; order Lachnospirales; family Lachnospiraceae; genus CAG-590. Next base: position 114,887 of record JAFQOE010000058.1, read on the forward strand.
ATATCTGACAGTGCCATACAACAATAAAGAAAAAAATACCGAATAATAACCAGGACAAAGAAATTAACCAAGGGCGCAGAGTAGGAACTCTGTGAACGTATAACATCCGGTCAGATTCTGGCCATATTGTTTCTAAAGGTAAACCTTTATCAATATATTCCATGCTATGGGAAAAGATTCCTCTTGCAACGTCAACCTCCTTGATTTTTCCTTGAGATTGTAAATGGAGAAATACCCGTTCTGTGTAGGTTATGTCCTGGTCTGCATAGGAACTGGCAAATGCAAGTTGTGCAAGGGACATATAATTCGAATTGGTTCCGAGCAATGTAATAATGTTGATAATAGAAAGGGCAATCAAAAAAAGAACGATAAAAGTTGCAAAAAATGTATCAGATGGTACGCGAAGATAGATGTACATAGTTGGTATCAACTGATAGAGGATTGCAATACACAAAATCATGATATTAAACCCCATAAGTACAGTAGTGGTAACTAGGATGAAATTGTAGATTCGACCATATGTCATAGAAAAAATGTGTTGAAAGCAAGTGGTGGAGTGTACATGTGCAGTGGTGTAGTAATATTCGTGCTCTGGATTGAATTGTGTGATTTCATATTCTCGGCGATATATCTTTGCCATTCCACGCAAAGAATCTGGTTTTTCACCAGTGGACAAGGTTAGGGAATCATAGTAGCAACTATAGTTCTTCTGGTTATAATATCGATCTAGGTACATTGCCAGGGCACAAACCAAACAGGTTCCGGCAAGCAAAAATGGAAAACTTTGTGCAAGGATAGATAGAATTAAGCAAATAACAAGGATAATGCCGGTAGCTAAGCGAATTACCTGGCGAAATTGTTCGCGTTGTGTGTGTGGATGACTTGTGATTTTGTAAGGTTTGATTTGAAGTTTACCATAATCCTGTGTGTTTTTTAATAGTTCGGAAATTTCAGGATTTAAATCAAAATTATCGTAATAGGTTTGAAGAATACTATATTTCTTTGCCATATTCATATGATTGAGACGGGCTGCAAGCAATATAGTGGAAAGCATTAAGAGAAAGGCGCAGGAAGGAACAGAAGACATAGGCGATTCAATTGTATTTTCTGGTAAAATAAATGGCAACACAAAATATACCAATTGTAAGGAATTGGCAACAATGAGACTGATGGTGAAAAAACTTAGGTGGTGGCGTTTCTTTTGTAAATAGCTACTAATCGTATGTCTGGTAGCAGTATCTGAAAGATGAAAACTGGAGTATTCAGAAGCATTAATTTTTAGATAGGCCTCATATTTTCCATAAGCAAGTTGTGAGTTGAACATGGAAAATATAATAATCCATGTTATATATTGCCATGGCTCATGACAAAATAATTGTAATTTCGTTTTCAGTTCTTCTTCGGCAGACAGAGTATCCTCTATGAAATTTCTGATATCTTCCGCTTTTTTAGCATCCATGTCACAGGCAGTCTGAACGAGCTGCTGATAATAATCATACATTTTTTCAACATCAATACTGTCACAAAAGCAAGCGGTAGGATAACGGTTGCTTTTTTCTTTCGGGCGCATTAATTCTGTAAAAGCGTTTCGGATGTTAGCTTCTCCCTGATAAGAGTATTCCATATTAGCTAGAAAATAGCCAATTTCATTATCCTGAAAATCCTGTTCCGTATAAAGAGAAGGGTATACTAATTCTTTGATGATTGTATTTACCCGATAGGTTCCGTTTGCATTTTTCTCATAATGTAAATCAAATAATGTTTCTAGTGTTAAGAAAATATCTCTAAGAATCATAGTCATCCCCCTTAGTATATACAATCTTTTAAGAGTATAGCATAAAGTCATATTTTATGAAAGAATGCTATATTGGTTTTGGAAATGTGACAAAACACTGCACTTTTCATGCTAGTGCGGTGAAAATATTGTCATTTTCTGTCTTTTTTTCTATGGTGAAATTAAGGAATTCGAATTTCATATTTTGCAAAATGTGTTTTCTATTTTAAACAGAATTTAAATTAAAAAGTTATAACAATATTTTCAAAGTGACAGATTGTGTCTATGGCTATTTGTTATACTAAACACACGTTTAAAGGAAAAATTAAATGTAAAGGTGCAGAAGATAATGGACAAGAAGGTAGAAAGAATTATTAATCTATATAGTAGCTTTTTGGAGGGAAAAGTTGTTAATAAGAAAGAGGAAGCAGAACGATTTGAAGTGAATCAAAGAACAATACAAAGAGACATTGATGACATTCGAATGTGTTTTGCAAATGATATGAAGGTAAACTGGCAAGTTGTATACGATCGCAATAAGAATGGATATGTGCTTGTTCGAGAGGGTGATACTCGATTGAATAGTCAAGAAATTTTTATGTTATGCGAAGTGTTTTTAAAAAGTAGAATTCTAGCTAAGGAAGAGATGATTTCTGTGGTTGACAAGCTTGTACAAACTTGTGTGTCACGGGAGGAAAAGCAGAAAGTTATATCGTTACTAGCAAAAGAGAAAATGCAATATGAAGGATTGGAACAAGAGACGATATCGCAACAGTTGATTAAAAATTTTAATGATGCAGTCTATACACAGCGTGTGGTTCGGATACAGCATCTGGCTGATGTGGGAAAAGAGCCTGTATGGCAGAGTGTTCAACCAATAGGGATAGTTTTTTCGGGAAAACATTTTTATCTTACAGCATATGTGCATACAAAGGAAGAAGAGAAAAAATATGTTAAAGATAAACAGTCAGTAGTCTATCGATTAGATAAGATAATGGATTATCGTGTTTTACAAGAACATTTTCATGTTCCCTACAAGAATCAGTATGAAGAAACAGATTTTTACAAATTAATAGAGAGTGAAATTTCGGCGACAGGAGAATGATAGTGGTTTAGTGGAAGGAGAAGAAGGTATGAAGAGACAAATGATTTTAATGTTGTTGGGATTAATATGTATTATGAATTGTAGTATGGTAGTAATTGCATCTTCTTCGGATGTTTTAACACAGGTCACGCAAAGTGAATTGTCACGGTCTACAGATTTTGTTGTAGATGGAATTACATTGGAAAACTATACTGGTTCAGATGCAATTGTGCAAATTCCACAGGGGATTACCGTTATTGGTGAAAGTGCATTTAAGAATAATGAGTTCGTAGAACAAGTGATTTTGCCAGAAAAACTTGATAGAATTGAAAGTAGTGCTTTTGAAGGATGTTGTAATTTAAAAGAAATAAATCTGGAAAATGTGGATTCAATGGGTGATGCTGTGTTTAGAGATTGTGTAACATTGAAAGAGGTAAATATTACCGGAATATCATCAATGGGACGTTATATGTTTGAAAATTGTAAGGCTCTAACAACAGTTGATTTGGCCGATGAATATCCTTGTATTCAAGAGAGTATGTTTCGTAATTGTACTAGTTTAAAGGAAATTTCCTTTTCGAAGGGATTAAAGAAAATCGCAAGATATGCATTTTACGGTTGTTCTTCTTTGGAATCGATTTATTGGAATGACAATGTGACATTAATTCAATATGAAGCATTTAAGGATTGCACGTCGTTAAAGGAGGTTGTATTGCCTGAGTCCCTTGCAGAAGTAGAAAGTAATATTTTTGAAGGATGTACTGGTATAGAGACTGTAACTGTATCGAGCGATTTTGCCGCATATGGAACTGGATTTGGAAAATATTATTTGTTCAAAGGTTGCTCTTCCTTGACAGAAGTAATCTTGAAGGAACAAGTCACTGCCATTCCGATTGGAATGTTTATGGATTGTACTAGTTTGTCAGAATTTGTAATTCCTTCCCATGTTACAGATGTTGGAAGAGAAGCGTTTCATAATACAGCATTACAAAGTATTACTGTTAAAAATGATGATATATATATTGCAGAGGAAGCGTTTTGGAAAAAAACAGAAATTAATCATGAGTTTCTTATTAGAGCTAATGAAGGGTCAAATGCACAAGCATTTGCATATATGCAAATGATACAGTTTGAAACAATAGATGGTAGCAAACAATGGGATTATAATGATTCTGAAAAGGGAAGTTATGAGGCAACATCTTCTGCACATGAAACAGCCCTTGCGTTGTTAGATGAAATCTATATTGAAAAACATCCTGCTATGGCATTGGAATATGAATATGGTACACCGGAGGATAGAGGGTTTTTTGTTGAATTGTCAAAATCTATTATTGATGAAAATCCGGAAAAATCGGAATTACAAGCAATCTACGATTGGGTAAATGATAATATTGGAAGGGCTGGTTATCGTACATATTTTTATCCGATGGATGTATATAGAACAAAATGTGCAGATTGTAATGGAAATGCAGAGCTTTTGTGTGAATTGTATCGTTGTGCAGGGATTCCGGCAGTTATAGCGGTGGGATTTGCAGGCGATATGAATAATGTGATAACTACAAATGATTTAATATTAGGACTCGATGAAGGGCATGCGTGGGTGTATGTATACTGGAATAATCAGTGGTGTGTTGCAGATACAGGATTAAATAATTTATACACAGATAAAGAAGATATATGTTCACAGTATTATGTTATATGCCTTGATAGAAATTTTCTTTATCATCCTTATATGTCGATGGGAAGATGGGATGGTGCTGGTGCATGTTATAGAAATGGAGAGATTATACAATATTCAGATGGTGATTTGAATTGTCCTATTGGAAGCCAAATTGTGACCGCAGAAGACTGGGGTTCTTTTTGGTATAGAGAGGATTTGAAGTCTCTGGACACCAATGAAATAATATCAAATAGATATGGTAATGAAGGGTGGGGTACAGGAGGATTATATAGCTTTCGATATTTGAAGGGAAATTCATGGGTGCGTAATGCTGCTGTTTTAGAGATAGAAGGGAAAAGGTATTATTTTGAACGACAGCATGGGGTACCGTTTGAAATACTGGATGATGAAGAATGGGGATTGTTTGGTGGTTTGCCGCATATCAAGGTAGGGCAGACAATAAAGTTAGAGCCGGTTATATTGTCGAGTGATGGAGAATATAGTATTAAATTCGTTTGCGATGAAACGGATACAGATAATACTAATGCATTTACAATTAATGAGGATAACAGTTTGACTTGTAACGAGGCAGGAGTATATACCATTGACGTGGTACTTAAGGAGACGAATGGTAATGAATATCCTTTGAGTTCTCTTGCGTTGTATGGATATGAACCAATGGAAGAATTACGGGTAAGTAATGATGCGTTGACAGTGGATGTTAATTCGGAAATAATTCTGGATGTAGTAGCAACGCCTGCTAATTATTACGATATGCCATACATATTGAAATCATCAGATGAATCTATAGCACAGGTATATTACACAGAGCGTGGCATTACTGTAGTAGGAAGAGCGGATGGAAAAACAACAACTATTACGATAACTGCAACAGACGGAAGTGGAACTAGTACAACCTGTGAAGTTACTGTTGGTAATCAGGAATGTAATCATGTAGAAGTGATTGATGAAGCGGTTCTGGTGACCTGTACAGAGAATGGATTGACAGAAGGAATACATTGCTCAGTATGTAACGAAGTTCTTCAAGAACAAGAGGTTATATTATCACAGGGACATCAATTTTCTGAAGAATGGATGGTGGATAAGGAAGCAAGTTGCACGATTGAAGGAAGCAAGTCACATCATTGTACAAGAGAAAACTGTATGGAGAAGATAGAAATAACAGTGATACCGATTGTAGAGCATGCATGGAATGACGGAGAAGTAACAACAAAGGCAACATGTACAGAAAAAGGAGAAACAACGTATACATGTACTAACTGTCCTGCAACTAAGACCGAGGAAATAGCGGCGTTAGAACATGAATTCTCCGAAGAATGGACAGTGGACAAAGAAGCAAGCTGTACGATAGAAGGAAGCAAGTCACATCATTGTACAAGAGAAAACTGTATGGAAAAGACAGATGTTACAGAGATTTCAGCAACTGGTCAGCATACTTACGATAGTGGTGTAGTTACGAAGGGAGCAACATGTACTGAGAAAGGTCAGAAAGTATACACATGTACCTCATGTGGAATTATGGTAAATGAGACAATACCGGCAACGGGCTTTGTAAAGGGTGGAATGTTTAATGAGGGTAACAACACTTATACAATTAAGGCTGTGAAAGGTAAAAAAGGAACTGTCGTATACGAGGGTTCGGTTAAAAACAACCAAAAAACAGTAAAGATTCCAAAAACAGTAAAGATTAAAGGAAAGACTTATACTATTACAGAGGTTGGTGATAAAGCATTCAAAGGAAAGACTAAGCTTAAGAGTGTAAGCATTCCTGAAGGTGTTACCAAGATTGGCGAGGAAGCATTTAGTGGATGTAAAAATCTAAAAACGATTACCATTAAGTCTACAAAATTGAAATCTGTTGGAAAGAATGCAATCAAGAACATTGACAAGAACGCAACCATTAAGGTTCCAAAGAAACAGTACAGCAAGTATAAAAAATTGTTTAAGAGTAGTACAGGGTATAAGAAGACCATGAAGATTAAAAAATAATGACCAAATAGTAGGGCTGGGAGTTGTGATTATTCAATCCCAGCCCTAACATTATATTCTTAGAAATTTTGTAGATAAGAAAATTTTGTTTAAAATGTTGCGACAGAAGTCACCTTACAGCTTAGCTTTCGCCTGGAATTCTTCAATGCTGTTAGATTTGGCTGCCAGCTTGAATAATGCGTTTAGATTATCAAGATTTGTTTCAGATTGTATCTGGTTTTTGAGATTAATAGGTACAGTGCCAATATCATTTAATAAGTCAAGAATACATTCAATTTTACCTTCGGCTTTGCTGACTCTTCTCGTTTCCTGGACATCATAAGCTTCAAAACTGTCAAATAACATATCGAAATCCCTCCCTTTAATCTGGTCAGTAAAAGCTTCTACTTCCTTTCTTGGCACATTTAACCGATAAAGGAAAACGGCGACAATTTTACTAATCAGCGTTAATAAATATTCTGGTGTCTTTTGTTCTAAATTCTCAAAGTAATCTTGAGGTATGTCTTTAAGATTCTTAAATTCTTCAGAATTTTGCAGTTTGTTGATTAGAAGAATCAAAGATAGCTCGTCTTTCTTTTCAATCAAGTCCTGTTGGGAATAATCTCTCAAAGGGACTAACACATATTCGAAACTTGGTATGTATTTCCCAAGAATATCCTGCAAATATACGCGGTTATTGAAATTGCGGACAGCAGTCCACTCGCCTTTGCCCTCATAGTATACGACAGGAAGAATAGGCGGATACTTAAAATCTCTGGTTTTTGTAATGCCTGGGTGGAGTTGTTCCTGTTCTGCCTCGTAGTCTGTCCACACCATCACGATATAACGCAATATCTTAAATGCCATATCATAGTACACATCAGACTGGTGTTCCACAATGGCGATTAAGAATAGTGAAACATCCTTAAGGTGTACTTTTTTCACAGAATCGGAATCTCTGCCTTCCTGCCACATCGGAAGGAAACGCTCTGAAATGTCTTCGATATCTTCCGGCTGCACATCTTTTAACAATTCAATATTCGTGTAACCACGAAGAAACTGCGCGCACAAAATAGGATCGCCAAATATAAGCTTGGCCCCATTGTCGTGTGTCTTACTGTTTTTAATTGTATGGTTCATATTTACTTCTCCTTTGCAAATTCATAGATTGTAATCCATTAATAAGTAAATATGAAATTAGAAAAATATAAGGAACAAAATATACCGAAACACTTCCGTAGAAATGTATTGATAAAATTATATGGTATGAGAAGTAGATTTGCAATGTGAAAATGTCTATTTTTAGAAGAAAAAATAGTACAGTTTCAATACTGATTATATTTGTATTTTATCCGAAAATTCGTTATACTAGTTGCGACATAGAGAAATATAATAATGTGAGGGAGAGTATTATGTTTAAGAACAAAAGAAGAATTAAAGACATGGTAATTGCCATTGTTCTGACAGTTATTATGTGTCCGATGACAGCGGTGGCAGCGGGAGAGGCAGACAAGTATGTACCTAAGATGTTTTCTACATTTTGGGCGTTGGTTCCACCGCTTGTAGCGATTACCTTGGCGTTAATTACGAAAGAGGTTTATAGCTCTTTGTTTGTGGGAATTTTAGTAGGCGGATTGTTCTATTCAGGATTTCAGTTTGAAGGCACAGTGCTACATATCTATAATGATGGATTTATTGGCGTTTTGACAGATAGCTATAACATGGGAATTCTTATTTTCCTTGTATTATTGGGTGCTATGGTTGCATTGATGAATAAGGCAGGCGGTTCTGCAGCATTTGGTGCATGGGCAGGCGAACATATTAAGACAAAAGTAGGTGCCCAGTTAGCAGCAATTGCACTTGGTATGTTGATATTTATTGATGATTATTTTAACTGTTTGACAGTGGGTAGTGTAATGAAGCCGGTTACGGATAAACACAAGGTTTCAAGAGCGAAATTTGCCTATTTGATTGATGCAACAGCTGCACCGGTTTGTATTATTGCTCCGATTTCCTCTTGGGCAGCAGCGGTGAGCGGTTTTGTGGAGGGAGAAGATGGATTTTCATTGTTCCTTCGTGCTATTCCGTTTAATTACTATGCGCTGTTAACACTTTTTATGATGATTGCCATGGTTTTGTTAAAAATTGAATTTGGTCCAATGGCAAAGCATGAAAGAAATGCAATAAAAGGAGACCTGTTTACTACAGCAGCAAGACCTTATGCCAATGTAACAGAAGAAACAGGTAGCGCAAAGGGTAAGGTAGTAGATCTTGTAATTCCGATTGCTGGTTTGATTATCTGCTGTGTAATCGGAATGCTTTATACAGGCGGGTTCTTTAGTGGAAAAAATTTTGTAACAGCATTTTCAAATAGCGATGCATCCGTCGGACTTGCACTTGGAAGCTTCTTTGGTGTGATTATAACGATTGCATTGTATGTAATTAGAAGGGTAATTTCATTTAAGGATTGTATGGCTTGTCTGGCAGAAGGTTTCAAGGCCATGGTTCCTGCAATCTTGATTTTAACATTTGCGTGGACTTTAAAGAGTATGACAGATAGTCTTGGCGCAGCTGAGTATGTTGCAGGTGTTATGGGTAATGCGGCATCAGGATTTGTGATTTTCTTACCTGCAATTATCTTTGTGGTTGGATGTCTTTTGGCATTTGCCACGGGAACCTCATGGGGAACATTTGGTATCTTGATTCCGATTGTAGTTGCAGTGTTCCAGGAGACAAATCCGGAGCTTATGATTATTTCTATCTCTGCATGTATGGCAGGTGCGGTGTGCGGTGACCACTGTTCGCCGATTTCAGATACAACTATTATGGCTTCTGCAGGAGCACAATGTGACCATGTAAGCCATGTATCCACACAGCTTCCGTATGCAATTATGGTGGCAGCAATTTCATTTATTGCATACATAATTGCTGGTGTAGTACAGAAATTTGTGGGTGGATATGTTCAAACAGCAATTATTTCGCTTGTGATTGCATTGATTATGTGTGCAATCATTTTGGTGGCTTTGAAGTCAGGAATGAGAAGTGACGAAGAAGTAGAGTAAGAAACATATCCGTTGCATTTTTACAGTAAACTGTTTATAATAGTCGTTGTTTGGCAATAATATAGCCGAACCCTACAGAAAGATTAGGAGGATTGAATTATGGCAAAGACAGTGAATAAAGATATGTTAATCGGCGAAATTATCGCTTTAGACCCAGGTAACGCAGCAATTCTTATGGCGAACGGTATGCATTGTCCGGGTTGTCCATCCGCTCAGGGTGAGACATTAGAGGAGGCTGCACAGGTACATGCAATGGATGTGAATGTATTGATTGATTCCATTAATGAGTACTTGGCAAAGAAAGAAGCGTAATTGCTATAATTGATTTTGTTTAATAAGAAAAAAAGAATCCGATATGCTAGATGGTTCTAGTATATCGGATTTTCTTTTGATTTCGGGTCATAAACTCTTTTAGATGCTGGACAAAGTCTGTAGTGCATCATTTTTAATAATTAATTTAAAGTGTTCTGCAAAGTAATAAGGCATTGCGTAATTAGCCTTCACCTTGGTTCCATACTCGCTAAGCAAATTACACACGCGTTGATAATTCTCCGAGTCTTGTGAATGATTGTTGACAATTAGGTAATACAAATTGTCATTCGGACTCTTATACAGAGAATTGTTATCGGTGTAAATAGGAGCAACCATAGCTGCAGCCTTACTAATGTCGTTAATGTTCTGGAATGAAAAAATGCGGTAAGTAACGGTAGGTTCCGCTTTCTTTTTGGAATCCTTATTCTTCTCTGCCTTCTTCTTGGCAGCGTTCTCGCGAAGAGCTGCTGAAAGAGGGATAAAGTTGGCATTCGCGCCGGACTCACTTTGTTTCTTCACCTGTTCGATATTTTCCACAATATCAGAAATGGTACTTAACAAGGAAGATGCGTCGTTGAATAATGATAAACTATCTTCGTCAGAATCTTCTGTGTCTTCTAAGTCCTCCGTGTCACCATCTATTTCTATATTCGCATATTTGGAAAGTCGTGAAAAACGAGTATCTAATTCTTCGGGATCCTCCACCTTAGTAATTATAAGGATGAGACAATCCGGATTCACTGGAATCGCTTCAATCATAAGCGGAATATCGTTAACTTCAAAACCTAGTTCGTCGGCAGCTTGCTCCATCATATCGCGAAATAGCTCTTTTGCCTTATCGGTTCCATAAGCTAATTCGTTGAGTAATAAATCCCTGTCTGCCAAATCGGCCTTATTCAGTGTACAGCGAATCTGATTCTCGCTTAGTCTTTCTAACTTCATAGAATCATCTCCTTCTATAAATATCAAGAATCGTTATCGAGACTTGATGTTACTTGAGTTAATATTATGTATATCAGAATTATTGAAATGTGACATACACAATAGCACATTTTGTGTTGAAATGCAATGAAAATAACGGTTGTTATTAGTATATCGTTTTCTAACTAAAAAATGATTAGATATAAATGGGTATTCGAGAATGTTCTTGAATTACCTTTTTATAGTGTAGCATAAAATGATAATATGTGGAAGAACTTCGTAAAAAATACATGTCGATAAAGATGTCATAAGGTTTTGGTAATATAAATATATAATGAAACAATCCAGAAATTCAAAATTGTGAACATTTGTTATAGAAGTTTGAATGAAAATTCAAAAATCAGCATAAAAAGATAAGAGAAGTTTCATAGTATGTTAATTGCATTTCATATGCATATTTCGTATAGTATGGATAGAGTTTTACAGTAGAGTTGCTTAAGCACAAATCCGGATGACTCCACTGGCTCAGGTCTATATTCTAGTATTTTGTCATTTGGCGGAATACGAAGAATTTCTTTTCTATATGGTAGTTGTTTAGAGCCAAGCATTTTTGAATGAGGTTCTGAATAATTACGCTAATGTAATCAATATTATTTCCCCAAGGTTATACACCATCTATGCACACAGGGGCGAAGCGGAAGGAGGAGTTGGAAAGGGAAAAACAAATTTGAAATGAAAATGAAAGAAAGCTTATTATAAAAATTATTATATGCACAGTAACATAATTTTGTAACTGTTCGGGAGTGTGTTTGAAAATATTTTGTTCTGAACAGTTATTTGTAAGTAGCTTGTTCCTTTAACGGTAGAATGAAATTTAGAGCAATACTATGACAGGGACAATATATACCGTGCCGTCTAATGTTCAGCAAGAGCAGATCATTAGACGGTTTTTTCTATATTATTGACTGAAAAAGTTGTATATATTGTATATTTTTGTTTGTAATATGAAAAGAATGGTAGTATAATTATACAATAACTATTTTGATTAATGTAATTATTCAGAACCTTGTTGAAACTGCCTGGTGCTGGAGAGTTTGGAGAACAAGCAGGAAATATCAATGAGACTATGCAAAGCATTAACTCCGGTATTGAGAATGTATAAGAAGTTGTACCGTTTGTAGCAAAGAAATGACAGTTCTTTGTTATAGATTGGAGTAACCTATTTGAAAGGTGCTTTGTCAAGAGTGGGGGTAAAACCCATTAATAGCAGGTGTGGAGAAAAATCCACACCTGTTTTTAACTTTATAGAGGAAATTCCTGTGTGAGGAACATTCTAATTAGCTGTATTATCATATTCACATATACCAAGGCTTATTGCATAGGCTAGTTTTTTTTGGTAATTAGGGTCTGTAAGCCTAGCGGTTTCTTCGGAATTTGATAGAAATCCGCATTCTACAATGACAGCAGGCATAGAAGAATTTTTAAGGATATAATAACTGTCTGATGATTTTGCTGTTCGGGTGTTGGTGTTGTCAATGTTTAATAAGGAGGATTGAATGGTTTCTGCCAACTGTTTGCTAGGCGTGCTAGAGGAATAATAGAAAGTCTGCGCCCCATGTTGGAGAGAGTCTGAGTAACTGTTTTGGTGAATGCTGACCACCAGGGAGGCATTTTTGTCCTGAAAGAATTGGATGCGATTGCGTAGGTCGGAGGTTTTCTTGTTGGATGCATTTTCATCGTGAAGTCCACAATCTGTATTACGGGTCAGATAAACGGTATAGTCTTGAGCAATCAGGTAATCTTTGAGATAGCTGGCAATTTGCAAGTTTACATCTTTTTCCTTTGTTCCATCGGTGCTTACTTTTCCGGGGTCGCTTCCTCCGTGTCCAACATCAATGACAATTACTTCTTTCTCTTTTTTGTTGGAGAATACCGGAAAACCATATTGTTGAACATAAGAAGAACATGCAATAAAACATAATATAGTAAATAGGATAGGGAGAAAACATTTTTTCATAACAGATTCTCTTTACAGAATTTGTATTAATCTATGTGGAAAAGGAAAAACTTATGTATAATATTGTATTACTTTAAGGACTTGGTCAAAAATAGTTTTCATTTATATTCTGTTGGCAAATATGTCATGGGTTTATTGATATACTTGGAAATGAAATCTTGCAGGCAAATAAAAAGTAGGCTATACTAGGGTGAAAGTAATACATAAAGAAATTTGGTAACTGTTCGGGGCCAAGAATTTTTGAATGAGGATTGGAAGGAATAGTTACGGCAATTTGTATAAGGAAAGGAAGAGAAACGTGCAAAGGTTTAGGAAAGCGATAGTATTTATGGCGATTGCAGTAAGTGCAATTAGCAATGTGTCGATTCAGGCACAGGCAAAGCAGGTAGGAACCGTATTTGGATATCCGATTTTTGATAACAAATTTGGTGAAATGGAGATTACAGATGGTGGAAGTAATACAGATATTATCAATAGAAAAGCAAGTTTTCAGTCGAAGTATGATCCACGTGAGCTAGGGTTGGTTACTGCGGTAGAAGCTCAGGGAGAAACCAACACCTGTTGGGCATTTGCAACAAATGCAGCAATAGAAGCCAACTTATTAAAAAAAGGATATGAGAATAGTAGTGTGAATTTGTCGGAGAATCATTTGGCATATTTCTACTATAACAGAGAGACGGATCCGTTGGGTTATACAAAAGGAGATCAGAATCTGATTCCTTCATTTACAAAATGGTCAATGAATGGTGGAACATTATATGGTACTGCGTTGGCGCTTTCCACCTGGGCAGGTGTTGTGAAGGATACTGTTCCGACATCAGAAGATGATGCGAAAGGTCAATATGTTCCATTTGATATTGTTGATAAGAGTACTTGTTATAAGAGTGATTATGTAGTGAAGAATGTATATATGTATGATTATAGTGTGAGTACGGTCAAGCAGGCGATTATGGATTATGGTGCTGTGGCTTGTGGAATCTACATAGATGAAAATAATGCTTATTTTTCCTCTGATGAAAAGTCTTATTATTATCCAAAAGAAGGGGGAAACCATGCAGTAACTATTGTGGGATGGGATGATACTTATTCTCGTGATAACTTTGATGGAGCTGCAAAACCAAGAGTAAACGGTGCATGGATTGTGAAAAATAGCTGGGGATCTAATGTTCATGATGGTGGGTATATGTATGTTTCTTATGAAGATAAGAGTCTTTGTGAAATTGTTGCCTATGATATGATGTCGGCAAGCGAGCGTGATGACAATAATTATCAGCATGACGGAACAGCGAATCCGGCATACTCTTATCCAGTAGAAAGGGGTTCTGTTATTGCTGCTAATGTCTTTAAGGCAAAAGGATCTTCGACCGGTTATAATGAGATTTTAGAGGCAGTTAGTGTATGTACATATACAACGAATGTCAATTACAGTTTGCAGATATATACAGGAGTGACAAGCTCTACCAACCCAACGAAGGGTAAGGCGATGTTTTCGAATCCGAAGAAGGGTATGTTGACTCATGCCGGTTACAATCGTATTGAGTTGAATACACCGGTGACATTGACGGCAGGTGAAAAATATGCAGTGGTGATTACGCTATCTGCAGCCAATGGTGGAGAGGTAAGGTTAGGTTTTGAGGCAGATTATAGAAATTCCGCTTTTTCATTTTTGACAGGTGTAGGGGAAAGTGAGGGGTTCTTAAAAAGTGGAAATGATTGGCTTGATTGTAGTAAGGATTTATATGTGAGAGGAGATGATAATAGGGTGTCTCGACTTTCATGTAACCTTCGAATCAAGGCATACACAAGCAATACGGACCAGAAGACAAGTTACCAATTAAGCAGTAAGAATATGGGTATTTCAAAAGGAAGCTCTGCAAAGCTGTCTTTGAAAACTACCCCATCCTCTGTAAAACGTAAAGTGACATGGTCTAGTTCGAATAAAAAGGTTGCTAAAGTTTCTTCCAGTGGTAAGGTGACCGGAAAAGGATATGGTAAAGCTACTATTAAAGCGAAATTTGTAGCAGGTGGCAGCACAAAGACTTTGAAGTGTACGGTGACGGTAGGACCATCTAAGATTAAGGATTTTAAGGCTCAGGGAGCAAAGAAAAAGATTAAGGTAACATGGAAGAAAAATGATGAAGCTTCCGGATATGAGGTTAGCTATTCAGAGAAAAAGGACGGCGAATATAAGAAACTTGCAACTATTAAGTCAGGGAGTACAACTAAGTGTTCAAAGAGTCTTAAAAAGGGTACATACTATATAAAGATGCGTCCATATATGACAAAGGACGGAAAGAAGTTGTATGGAAGTTATACTTCTCCAAAGAAAGTAACAGTGAAATAAATGGAACAATGAATGATGAGGAATAGACGGTGAAACAATACAGTGAAAAAAAGATGAATAAAACTGTATATTGGGCAGAAAAGCCGGGTGACCAAGATACAAAGGTGATTCGCGTTGTAAAAGAACAGGAATCGGATAGTGAGATGCTATCCGTTTGCTTGCGTGAAGCGGCGAGATGTCTGAAACAGGGAGGACTTGTAGCATTTCCTACAGAAACCGTATACGGATTGGGAGCGGATGCATTAAATGAAACCGCAGCTAAAAGAATATACGAGGCGAAGGGAAGACCGTCGGATAATCCATTAATTGTACACATTTCAGCGATAGAAGATATGGATAAGCTTGCCTATGTCAATGATATGGCAAAAGCATTAGCACAAGCTTTTTGGCCCGGACCACTTACTATTATTCTTCCAAAGAAAGAATGTGTTCCGGACGGAACAACAGGAGGTCTGGGTACAGTAGCAATACGCATGCCATCCCATCCTGCGGCATTGGAATTGATTCGACAATCCGGAGTGTATGTAGCGGCACCAAGTGCCAATACATCGGGCAGACCGTCTCCAACTAAGGCTTCTCATGTTGTGGAGGACATGAGAGGAAAGATAGAATATATTGTAGATGGCGGAGCAGTTGGGATTGGTATTGAATCTACCATTGTTGACGTGAGTGGTGAAAAGCCGATGATATTGCGTCCCGGATTTATCAGTAAACATATGCTGGAACAGATTATAGGGGATGTGGAGATAGACCCGGCTTTATCAAAGCCGGTTGACGGAATGCGCCCGAAGGCACCGGGAATGAAGTATACGCACTATGCACCAAAGGGAGAAATGACCCTGGTGGAGGGTGATGAGGGTGTTCGTGGCCAGGTGATTCAACAAATCAAAGAACTTGCCGCAGAAAAGCAACAGGAAGGTTTTCGGGTGGGAATTATGGCACCGAAAGAGACGATTTCTTTTTACTATGGATGTGCGGATGCTGTGATTTGCGTAGGAGACCGTAATGGACAACAGACGGTGGCGGCAGGACTTTATGCGGCACTGAGGGAGTTTGATAATGCGGAAGTAGATTACATTTATGCGGAAAGTTTTCGTGGAGAAGAGTTGTCGGATGCGATTATGAATCGCTTGTTGAAGGCAGCGGGACACAGAGTCATTTGTGTAGAGAGAGGAGAATAATATGATAGCATTAGGATGTGACCATGGCGGATATGCCATGATGCAGGAAGTAAAGAAACATTTGGAAGAGCGAGGGATGGAATACAAAGATTTTGGATGTTATTCGGAAGAATCAGTTGACTATCCTGTGTATGCAAAAAAGGCGGCAGAGGCAGTCGCAGGTGGAGAGTGTGAGTTGGGAATTCTAATTTGTGGAACCGGAATTGGAATTTCAATTGCGGCGAACAAGGTAAAGGGAATTCGTGCAGCACTTTGTCATGACTGTTTTAGTGCGGCGGCAACGAAAGAGCATAATAATGCTAACATGTTGGCTATGGGAGCACGAGTGATTGGACCGGGATTGGCACTTCAAATTGTAGATACGTTTTTGGATACTCCGTTTTCGAATGATGAGCGACATATCAGACGTATTAATATGATTGAGGCTTAGTAAATAGGGCTGTCAGTTTCTGGCAGCTTTTTATTGCTTATAGGAAATTTCATTGAAATTGTCCTATAAAGCAATAATGCTCCGCAAGGATGCGCAGCTCGCGGAAAAGAAATATGTCCTTAGGACACCGCTCGCGCGCGAAGAGTTTGCAAGCAAACTCTTTTTTATGGGGAAAGGATGGTAACTGTGAAGGTACAGAACGGTTACAAAAGGTGTTATTATGAAAATGTTGGCATTAGTGAGTCAGCTTGCAATTTCCATGCTGACAGCGATTTTGATATGTGGAGGAATTGGTTATGCAATTGATGCGTATTTTCATACCAATTCATTCATTTTCTTTCTGATACTGGGTGTCGCCGGAGGGTATAAGACTTGTTACAATGTGATTTGCAAGTTCCTTGGGAAGAAGAGTCTTTTTGATAATGGTAATGATGAACAGAAAGAGAAAGACAAATAAACAATTCATTATGTTGTTTGCATAAAAAATAGTCTGTTTTCATGGACTTTTTAGGGAAAACTTAGTATAATTAGTATACTGTGTTTTCCTGTTTTGCTTTATGAAGGAATTTCAATGGAATGATTATCTTAATATTTTGTAATTGTGAATATGGTAGTCATGAAATTCTTTTGAAAAATAGGAGTATAATATAACGAGGATGGAGAATATATTGTAAGAACGTAACTATGAAGGTGTTGAATAGTTATGAAAGAACTTCGTTTGAGTATATTCATTGACAGAGGTGCAAGAATATGAATCAAGTAAAAGAAACCATGATTGGTTTCTATATAAGTATTGGAATTTATGCAGTGATAATTGAAGTAATAGGGATTTTCTTTTCTGAGGATATTCTATCTTATACGTTAGGTTTACTCTTTGGCGTAATCATTGCCGTTTTTCTCTTTGGTCATATGGCAAAGACGTTAGATCATGCTCTGGATTTGCAGGAAAATGATGCAACCAAGTATGTGAGATTGCGAAGTTTTTTGCGATTGGTTGTTATGATGGCAGCGTTAGCCATTGGACTGATGACAGAGAGATTATTGTTTATAACAGTTCTGCTTGGCTTACTTGGTTTGAAGATAGGAGCACTTTTTACACCATTTATATTGAGACGTTTATATCCGGATAGTTATATTACGAAGGAAGAAGATTTGACAGAAGATAGTTTGGAAGAGAATGTCGAATTGGATGCTGTTTAATAAGCAATTTGGTTACAAAAGAAACTTTATTTATCAACAGAGAATCAAGTGGCTGATTTTCGGACATTTGATTCCCTGTTGATGAATTTAGATATAAAATTACAGAAAGGAAGGTGAAGGAATGGGTTATGGAATGATGCCGATGCTTTTGGCCGCGGAAGAAGAAGTCGATTTTTCGATTCATCATCTGATAGGATACGAGTTTATGGGTACTACCGTATATCTTACGACATCCCATGTGTGTATGCTGATTATCTTTGCAACGATTATGATATTTGCACTAGTTGCCAGAAAGAAGATCAATCAGGCAGAGGAAGTGCCAAGTGGGCTTCAGAATGTTGTGGAGTTCGTAGTGGAAGTTCTTGAGAGCTTTGTGAATTCCGCTATGGGTGCTCATGGTAGGAAGTATATGTATTATGTTGGTACGCTATTTATATTTGTACTCTTTTCAAATATTTCCGGTTTGTTTGGGTTGCGACCGCCAACTGCCGATTTTGGAACCACTTTTTGCCTGGCACTGATTACATGGTTTATGATTCAGTATAACAATCTAAAGTATAACAAATTAGGTGCCATAACAGGGTTGTTCCAACCATTACCGTTTTTGTTTCCAATTAACTTAATCGGTGAGTTTGCAACACCAATTTCCATGTCATTGCGTTTGTTTGGTAATGTTATGGCAGGAACGGTTATGTTGTCACTATTTTACGGATTGATGCCGATGTTAGCAAAGATTGGTATTCCGGCATTTTTGCATGCATATCTGGACTTGTTTTCAGGAGCAATTCAGGCATACGTTTTTGCTATGTTAACGATGACATTTATCAAGGACAAGATAGGCGACAATTAAAGATTTGTCAAAGGTATGACAGTAATAGAAAGCAGAAAGCTTTCTTTATCAATAGAAACAGAAGTTTCTTAAAGGAAAATATAACAGAATTTATGGAGGTTTTTAATTATGGAACAGATTACAAACGAAGGTTTAATTTTAGCATGCTCAACAATTGGTGCAGGTTTGGCTATGATCGCCGGTATCGGACCTGGTGTTGGTCAGGGTATCGCAGCAGGTCAGGGTGCTGCAGCAGTAGGACGTAACCCGGGTGCGAAAGGTGATATCATGTCTACCATGTTACTTGGACAGGCCGTAGCAGAGACAACAGGTCTTTACGGTTTGGTTATTGCGTTATTGTTAATGTATGCAAATCCAATGTTATCTAAATTCTTGAGTTTATAGTTTAACGAAAGGAGGATTACCTCTTGATGAATATAGTATCAGGACTTGGGATTTCGCAGACCATGTTGCTGACGGAAGGACATATTTTTGATTTGACTCCACAGTTAGTGAGTGATCTGATTATTCAGGGAATCGCAATATTTATCCTCTTCTTCTTCCTATCCAGTGTGTTGTTTGAACCGGTACAAAAGGTTCTTAATAATCGTAGAGAGAAAATCAAACAGGACATTGAATCTGCGACAAAGGACAAAGAGGACGCAGCAACACTGAAGGCTGAATACGATGAGAAGCTTAAGTCCATTGACAAAGAAAGAGAAGAGATTTTGGCTAAGGCTCGTAAGACAGCACAAAAGAAAGAAGCTGAAATTATAGAAGAGGCTCAGGCAGAAGCAACCAGAATTATGAATCGCGCAAAGCAGGAAATCGAATTAGAAAAAGCTAAGGTTTCCGATGATATGCGCAAAGAAATCGTTCGTGTGGCAACTGCAATGGCTGCAAAGATTATTGAGCAGCAGATTGATGAAAGCAAGCAGGATGCTTTAATAGAGGACACTTTGAAAGAAATGGGTGGTAGTACATGGCTAAGCAAGTAAGTAAAACTTACGGAAGTGCACTTTTTGAAGTGGCTATGGAAAGTAATGCACTAGACACCACATTAGAAGAGGTACTTTTGGTAAAGCAGACGTTTCTTGAAAACGAAGATTTAACCAAGCTTTTGCTTCATCCGAATATCGAGAAGGAAGAGAAGATTAAAGTTCTCGAGAACATATACAAAGGGAAGATTTCTGATGAGCTTACCGGTTTGATGGTTATGTTGATTACAAAGGGTCATCAGAAAGAGTTTTTATCGGTTTTTGATTATGTGATTTCTGCAATCAAGGAAGAAAAAGGTATCGGTGTTGCATACATTTCTTCTGCAGTTGAGCTTTCAAAGGAACAGAAAAATCGAATTGAGCAGAAGCTTTTAGAGACAACAAAGTATCAGACAATCGAAGGTGTATATCAGGTAGATAAAGATTTGATTGGCGGATTGGTGATTCGCATTTCGGATACGGTTGTAGACAGCAGTTTGAAAACGCAGATTGCGAATTTGTCAAAATCCTTGTTATAGGCAAGGTCAACTTTGTGGAAATGAAGTTGTAACATTTATTAGAGAGAAGGTGCTAATTTTCTATGAATTTAAGACCAGAAGAGATTAGTTCGGTTATTAAAGAGCAGATTAAGAATTATTCTAAGGAATTAGAGACCTCTGAAGTTGGTACAGTTATTCAGGTGGCAGACGGTATTGCCCGTGTTCACGGATTGGAAAAGGCAATGCAGGGAGAGCTTCTTGAGTTTCCGGGCGATGTGTACGGAATGGTAATGAACCTGGAAGAAGATAACGTTGGTGCCGTTTTGTTAAGCGGTAACAAGAATATCAACGAAGGAGATACCGTTAAGACCACAGGTCGTGTGGTTGAGGTTCCGGTTGGCGACGGAATGTTAGGTCGTGTTGTGAATGCATTAGGTCAGCCAATTGATGGAAAGGGACCAATTCAGTCGAATAAGACAAGACCAATTGAGAGAGTTGCTTCCGGTGTTATTTCCCGTAAGTCGGTAGATACACCATTGCAGACAGGTATCAAAGCGATTGATGCCATGGTTCCAATTGGTAGAGGACAAAGAGAGTTGATTATCGGTGACCGTCAGACAGGTAAGACAGCCATCGCAATCGATACAATTATTAATCAGAAGGGACAGGATGTGTATTGTATCTATGTTGCAATCGGACAGAAAGCTTCTACTGTTGCTAACATTGTGAAGTCTTTGACCGAATACGGTGCAATGGATTATACAACCGTTGTTGCATCCACTGCTTCTGAGATGGCTCCACTTCAGTATATTGCACCATATGCAGGTTGTGCGATTGGTGAGGAATGGATGGAAAATGGAAAGGACGTATTGGTTATCTACGATGACTTAAGTAAGCATGCGACTGCTTATCGTACACTTTCCTTATTGCTTCGTAGACCACCTGGACGTGAGGCATATCCTGGAGATGTATTCTACTTACATTCCAGATTGTTAGAGCGTGCAGCTAAGTTAAATGATGAATTAGGCGGAGGTTCTTTAACAGCACTTCCAATTATTGAGACACAGGCAGGTGACGTATCTGCTTACATTCCAACCAATGTTATTTCCATTACAGATGGACAGATTTACTTAGAGACAGAGATGTTCAATGCAGGTTTCCGTCCTGCGGTTAATGCAGGTCTTTCTGTATCCCGAGTTGGTGGTGCGGCACAGATTGGTGCTATGAAGAAGATTGCGTCTCCGATTCGTACAGAGCTTGCACAGTATCGTGAGCTTGCAGCGTTCTCTCAGTTTGGTTCTGAGTTAGATGCAGATACAAAAGAGCGTTTGGCACAGGGTGAGAGAATTAAGGAAATGTTAAAACAGCCTCAGTATAAGCCGATGCCGGTTGAGAAACAGGTTGTTATCATTTATGCGGCAACGAAGCGTTATTTATTGGATATTCCGGTGAATGAGATTCTTGATTTTGAAGCAGGTTTATTTGAGTTCGTGGATACACAATATCCGGAAATCTTTAGCCAGATTCGTGAGAATAAGAAATTGACAGAGGACGTTGAGAAGTTGTTAAACGAGGCAATCACCGCTTACAAGAGTCAGCGTGAGGTAGAGAAATAAGAGTTTACGCGAAATAAAAGAAAGAGGTGAAATGTCTTGGCATCAATGAGAGATATAAAGAGGAGAAAAGAGAGTGTCGCAAGTACCGGTCAGATAACCAAAGCGATGAAGCTCGTTTCTACCGTTAAGCTTCAGAAAGCGAAAGCCAGGGCAGAGGGTAATAAGCCATATTTCACAATGTTGTATGATACCATTTGTTCTATCTTAGGAAGAACAGGAACGATTGATCACAGATATCTGAAGGAGAATGATTCTTCCAAGAAAGCAATTATTGCAATTACTTCTAACAGAGGTCTTGCAGGTGGTTATAACAACAATATTGTAAAAGAAATTGTGGCTGCATTTACTCCGGACGAAGCAGACATCTATGCGGTGGGTAAGAAAGGTATGGAAGGATTGCTTCGAAAAGGATTCAATATCGTTGAGGACTATTCCGAGGTAATGAATGACCCGTTGTACGCAGATGCAATTCACATTGGTAAGAATGTTCTTGCTTCCTATGAGAATGGAGAAGTGGGAGAGATTTACCTTGCATATACAAGTTTTAAGAACACAGTGGTTCAGGAACCTAAGCTTATCAAGCTTTTGCCACTCAATGTAGACGAGATTATGCAGGATATGGAAATCGATGTCTTGACACCAATGAATTATGAGCCGGAAGCAGAAGAAGCTTTGGATATGATTATTCCAAAATATATGAACAATATTATATTCGGTGCATTTGTGGAAGCTGTTGCCAGTGAAAATGGTGCCCGTATGCAAGCAATGGATTCGGCAACTAAGAATGCAGAAGATATGATTGCAGATTTGTCTTTGAAATATAACCGTGCCCGTCAGGGAGCTATTACACAGGAGCTTACTGAGATTATTGCAGGTGCGGATGCTATTTCGTAGGTTTCGTAGTAAGTGTGAAACGTGGAGGTTGTGGAGATTTCACGCCATGGTTTGGAAGAACGCAATGCACATCAGCATGCAATCAGACACAACACAAAGATATGGAACAAAAAAGAAAAGTAATATAAGGAGATTAGATATATGGCAGAAAAGAATGTCGGTAAAGTCACCCAGATTATCGGTGCGGTATTGGACATTAAGTTTAGCGAAGGCAAACTTCCTGAAATTAATGATGCGATAACCATTGCGACCAAAGACGGTGGAGAGTTAACCGTTGAGGTTTCACAGCACTTAGGTGATGATACTGTTAAATGTATTGCCATGGGACCAACAGATGGTTTGGTTCGTGGTATGGAGGCCGTAGCGACAGGTGCACCAATTACAGTACCTGTTGGTGAGAATACATTGGGTCGTATCTTCAATGTATTAGGTCAGCCAATCGATAATAAGCCGGCACCAGAGTGTGAACAGCATTTTCCGATTCACAGAAAAGCGCCGGAGTTCTCTGAGCAGGCGACAGAGACAGAGATTTTAGAGACCGGTATCAAGGTCGTAGACTTACTTTGTCCTTACCAGAAGGGTGGTAAGATTGGACTTTTCGGTGGTGCCGGTGTAGGTAAGACGGTATTAATTCAGGAGTTGATTCGTAACATTGCTACAGAGCATGGTGGATATTCAGTATTTACCGGTGTAGGAGAGCGTACAAGAGAGGGTAATGACCTTTATCATGAAATGCAGGAGTCAGGCGTTATTAACAAGACTACCATGGTGTTTGGTCAGATGAATGAGCCGCCTGGAGCGAGAATGAGAGTAGGTTTAACAGGTCTTACAATGGCAGAGTATTTCCGTGATCAGGGTGGTAAGGATGTGTTGTTGTTCATTGATAACATTTTCCGTTTCACACAGGCAGGTTCAGAAGTTTCTGCGTTACTTGGTCGTGTTCCATCAGCGGTAGGTTACCAGCCAACTCTTCAGACAGAGATGGGTGCTTTGCAGGAGCGTATTACATCAACTAAGAATGGTTCTATTACATCTGTTCAGGCTGTATATGTACCTGCGGATGACTTGACAGACCCGGCTCCGGCTACAACATTTGCGCATTTGGATGCAACAACTGTACTTTCCCGTTCTATCGTAGAGTTAGGTATCTATCCGGCGGTAGATCCATTGGAGTCTACTTCCAGAATCCTTGACCCTAAGGTGGTTGGTGAAGAGCATTATGAAGTTGCCCGTGGTGTACAGGAGATTTTACAGAAGTATAAAGAATTACAGGATATTATTGCAATTCTTGGTATGGATGAATTATCAGAAGAGGACAAGTTAGTGGTATCTCGTGCACGTAAGGTACAGAGATTCCTTTCGCAGCCATTCTTCGTAGCAGAGCAGTTTACCGGTACATCAGGTAAGTATGTTCCAATTTCTGAGACCATTCGTGGATTTAAGGAAATTATTGAAGGTAAGCATGATGATATTCCAGAAGGTTACTTCCTTAACGCAGGAAGCATTGATGATGTACTTGCAAGAGTGAAATAATGAAGGGGAATACGTATGGCAGATAATATGAAATTAAAAGTCGTAGCTCCGGAGCGTATATTTTATGAAGGAGAAGCCTCATTTTTGGAATTCACTACAACGGAGGGAGATATGGGAATCTATCCGAATCACATTCCGTTGACAGCAATTATTGCACCTGGTGTTCTTCGAATTCATGAGAATGGACAGGTAAAGGAAGCAGCATTGCTTTCGGGATTTATCCAGATTTTACAAGAAGAAGTTACCATTTTAGCGGAGAGTGTGGAATGGCCGGATGAAATTGATGCCAACCGTGCAAAAGAAGCTGAAATTCGTGCAAAAAGAAGAATAGAGGAAGGCTCCGGTGTGGATATGAACCGTGCGGAGTTAGCACTGAAACGAGCTTTGATTCGTCAAAGTTTGACAAGATAGAATTGAAGAGTTGCATTGCAACGAAGAGATTCGTGATATTATAATAGATAACAAGCTCCTAGTTTGGATGTTTTCAAACTGGGAGCTTGTTTCCGTATAAAGATTTGCAAGATGGTAGTCAGTCTAGAAGAATAAATATACAAAGAAGTGGTTTTGGGATATAATAATGGTTTTTATAATGTAACAACTGAAAATAGATTATTTTGTACGGAAATTATCCTGCCGGATGTAATATCTAATGAGTAGAAATTTGACGAACGGTAGTAAATTCGTGACGAGTGGTATTGCGATATTTTTGATGAAAATGATAGTATCACCATAGCTAGCTAATTAGAAAGTTAAGGAGGATAAAGTAATATTTTTGAAAATATCGGGAGGATGAGTAGTGTATAATTTTAAGAAATTGTATAGATGTTTGAGTATTGCGTTAGTTTTTAGCTTGATTTTATCAAATTGTTTACAGGTATCGGCGGCGCAAATGATAAAGAGAGAGAAGTTAAAGAAAAGTGTGTTGATAGAGAATAATAATAGTGATAAAGTAATAAATGACAGTATTGTTATAGAAAATAATAGCACACTAACAAGAAGAGGAAATGCGGTAGCATTGTATTTTGTACCGGGGCTTGGACAGGTATTGATTACAGCAACAGGGGTAGTCATAGTGGCTGGAATTGTGGTTGAAGTTGGTAGTTGGGCATATAAACAAGCAATTAAATATTATAGTGAACATACTAAAAATAAAAGAAAAAGCACACATGATAAACATACAAAACCAAGACCAGGACGAGATAGTGAAAAAAAGAAAAATAAAAATGGATGGCAAAAAAGAAAGTAGGTGCATATATGACAATAGAGAAAGATTGTTTGGTTGAAATATATACAAAAAATGAAGATAGTTTTAGTGTTGGAAAAGTTTTTTGCCAAAATAGCGATAGTGTAGTTTTTTTTAATGTTGATGAGCAAGGTAAAATATCAGGCTATTATGCTGTGAAAAAGAATAGCATAACAAATATATTGACTGATACAGAATATTTGTGGAAATTAGAACAGTACATGCAATATGGAATTGAAAATACATATAAATCATGGTTTGATTTGAAGGAAATTAATTTAGATGTAGAGCAGTCTTTGTTTGTTCAAGTGCTAAAGCATGCAAAGTCTAGCGGAATTATAGTGTCGTTAGGAATGATTTATGAAGAAACAATTGAAACTGGATATGTCACGGAATTGGCACAAGATAGTATCGTATTAGAGTGTGTTGATATAGAAAATGCAGATGTATTGGAAAAGAAACTAATTAAAACTGATGAAATATTTTTTGTTGAGTTTGAGAGTATAGACAACATTTTGTTGCAGTATGCAAATAGAAAAAGAAATAATTAGTATTTTTTGAATTATTTTGTGGCAAATTGCTCCGAAAGAATCGCACTGCGGCGAAGTTGTAGATGTTGTTAAAGCAACCCGCCGCAGGTGGAGAATGTCGCAAGCATTCAGATGGTAGTCAGTCTGGAAGAATAAATATACAAACAAGAGTTTTTGGGATATAATAAAGGAAGTGAATTAATATATGGAAAGGAAGTATTATGGAGAACTTCACAGTATATTGGAAAGATGAAAAAACTGCATATGTGGATCTGACCGGTCCCACTGTTAAAATTACCCGATACATCAAACACCCTGTAAAACAGATTTTTGCAAAAGATGAAATGAGTCGTTATGACTTTGGAGAAATTTTGAAATCTCGCTGTTGGGATGAACACAGGGATAACATTGATAAATATTTGGAAAAAATGGAATTAGACGAATATAATCCGTACGAAATTGTCAAACATACCCATGGTGTAATGTTTGGAAGTTTTATCTGGTTTCGATTCGATGGTGAAACAATAACTGCAAAGGATGTGTTACTATGAGACAGATTCATATTGGGCAAGAGTATGCTGTCAATATAGATGGAACAAGCGACGGTACACAGGATAAATATTATAAGGATGGTATATGGTACAAAACAGATCGTTTCGGAGGAGAAGGCTTTAATGAATATGTTGCATCGCGAATTCTGGAATGTACTTCTATCCAGAATTTTGTAAAGTATGAAGAAGTGGAAATTAATGGAATAGCAGGATGTCAAAGTGCTAATTTCTTAGCAGATGATGAAGAATATATTTCTATATATCGTTTACATCAGAATCTGATTGGAACGAATATTGCCAATTTGTTGTATAAGATGGATTTTGATGACCAGTATGATTATTTGTCTCGTTTTGTGAAAGAGGAAACGAACCTAGAGTTATCCCATGTAGTAGGAGAAATATTTTTTGTTGATAACTTGATTTTAAATGAAGATCGGCATTTGAATAATATTGGATTTATATATGATGGTAACAAGTTCAGACCAGCTCCTATTTTTGATAATGGAAAGTCCTTCTTTTGTGGGAATAAACGTTATGATGCCAGCAAAACACTTAAAGAGAATATGGCACAGACTAAAATCCAACCATTTAAATTACCAAGACGATTACTGCTAAAAAAGTTTCCGGTTGAAGTGTCATGGGACTGGGATAAGGTACAAAGCCTATTAGATGAGTTAGAATATCGTCCGTTACATCAAGAGGTGTTACTGACGCAGATACAGCCATACATGGATAAGTGTGGAATCAAGTAACTATGAACGTACGGAATAGCTACGTATAGTTATAAAGGAATGATGATAAGGATATAAAATATCAATAAGAAAGACTCCTATTCGTTACATATAAAGTTAGCGGATGGGAGTTGTTTATATTATAGGAAATTCTTCTGCGTATTGTAAGAATTTCTTAATTTTTCTTTTGACAATTTCGTAACTATTCTCTTGTAATATACCATTTAGTACATAGGATGCAAAGTAGCTTGTTATAAAAATAACTATAATGTACTAGAAGCAAACGGTCATAAAGAGGGTAAATGAGGAGCTCAAGGATAAAGTATGCAAAAGATGAGTCGACTATTCTTGGAAAAATATGCAAGAAAAAGTGCTATTCCTTGCGAAATTTTCAAGGTTGCCGTATAGTAGGGAATGAGGTGATAAAAATATGACAATATTAGTTTGCGATGATGACAAAGAAATAGTGGAGGCGATTTCCATTTACTTAAAGCAGGAAGGATACGATGTAGTACCTGCTTATAACGGAAAGGAAGCCTTACAGTTGATGAAGGAGAAAGAGATTCATCTGGTGATTTTAGACATTATGATGCCAGAATTAGACGGAATTCATGCGTTGCTGAAGCTTCGTGAGAATAGTTCCATTCCGGTCATTCTGCTCTCTGCGAAGTCAGAGGATGTGGACAAGATTCTCGGTTTAAATGTGGGCGCGGACGACTACATGACGAAACCATTTAATCCGTTGGAATTGGTTGCCAGAGTGAAATCCCAGTTGCGCCGTTACACCCAGCTTGGTGGTATGGAGCAAGGAAATGAATCTGTTTTAGTAAATGGTGCCATTACCATGGATACCGACCAAAAGACTGTATCGGTAGATGGTGAGTTAAGGAAATTGACACCAACGGAATTCAAGATTTTGCAGTTGCTAATGGAAAATGTAGGAACGGTATTTTCTTCTGCACAGATATATGAGCGTATCTGGGAAGAGGATGCTTTTGCGACCGATAATATTGTTTCGGTACATATTCGAAGAATCAGGGAAAAGATAGAGATTGATCCAAAGAACCCGGATTATATTAAGGTTATGTGGGGCGTTGGATACCGTATGGAGAAGAAGTGATTAGAAAGGAGTCATTATGAAAGAGAAAAAGCAAACGAATCGATTGTCATATTCTGATTTTGGGAAATTTTTTCGTGGATTGTTATGTATGGTAACATTTGGTGTATTCTGTGCCAGTTCAATGTTGACAATATATGCACTGGAAAATTACGGAGATAGGATTATTACTAATCCGGCTGATCATTATACGGATACCAGTCGGTATGAGGTAGATGTAATAGATGAAATCAATCACATACTGTACAATATTAATCAGATAGAAGAGAGTAATGTGTCGGAAGGTAATGTTTCTGTATTGAATATGTCAGAAGAATCAGTCCATTATTATGATATAGAAGCACTTTACAATGATGAATTTTACCCGGACAATATAGAAAATTTGTCGGCGTATGAAAAAAGTGAACCGTTGTCATTGGAAGGCAAAGATTTAATGAGTTATGATCAGATGAAGGAGTATCTGATGGCTGATGATTTATCATTTGAATATATATATTTTGATGAATCATCATTTATAGAATTATTTAAAAGAGATGGTTTGCAAAACACGGATTGTCGGTTTTCAGAAGAGTTTTCAGAAGATGCATATTTCATTTTTGAGAATTATGAAGTAACGAAAAAACAGAAGGTTCTTGATACAGAGGAAGTAACAGAGTCTACAGAACAAAATGTCGAGAGTACAACTGAGGAGATATCGTCTGAAACGAATGCAGAAGTAACAAAAGAGAGCGCAAAAACGGAAGAGACTACGGAATATGAATTAGAAATTAGCGTAGGAAGTGATGGAAAAGTAGTAAAAGAGACAATAGTAGAAACGGAAGAAGTGATTATAACGCCATATAATTTTACTTCCTATGCGGTGTATGAACCGGAGGACAAACTATTTTATTCAACCTGGGATAACTATTTTAGAGATATTGCCTCCTATATCTACCGGGCACAAGAGCTTCGTTTGTTTATAGAAACTGCAGAAAAAGAAGGCATTTATTATAACAGCATCATAATGCCATTGTTGAAAAGTTATAATATGCAAATAAATGAAGTTATGAATGAAGAATATGTTCCTTATTCTAACATGGGCGGAGCAAAAGGAGAGTTGCAATTTTGTGAGGATGCAGGGATCTATTATTGTGTAAAATTGGATGAGTCCATAACTTACAGTAATGTAAAAAGCGAGCACGATATTGAGAAAATGAAGCGGTTTTACCGTATAGAAAAGATAGAGGATGATGAATTTAAACAGACGCACAGTAATAATTTAAAGGACTTGGATGATTTGAATCTTCTGTTAGATGCAATGTCTACTTATCCGGTTGGAACTGTATTGTGGCTAGGTATTGAGTCGACAAATGATAATATAACCAGTCTCGCCCAACGTGTGGAGGGATATTACTGGTTTGCCAATAACAGTCTTATATTAGTAATCGTAGTAGCGGTTAGTTTTATATTGTTAATGATGCAGGCAGTATGGCTTATTTGTACGACAGGACGTAAGTATAAAGGTGATACAGAGGTAGAGTTAAGTTTCTTTGATCGCTGGTACACCGATATTTGGGCAGTGGTTACTGTAGCAATTTTGTTGGTATGTATCGCTGGTGGATTGTTAATACTTGAGTCGGTCATTTATGAATGTACAAAAGAAATGATGTGCTTTTATTCTATTGTTGGAATGCTACCATTTGGTTTCTGTTTCATGATATTGACCTTAAGCTTTGCAAGACGTATTAAGGCACATAATATATGGAATCGTTTGTTGATTGTGGAGTTTGTGAAATATATTGATAAAACGATTCAGAACGGAAAGGAAGATAAAAAGGATAACGAACAAGAGGGAAGAACGAATAAAAAATCTTCTGTTATAGTCGAAAAACTTTCGCAAGCATGGAGACGTTGCAAGGAAGCCTATTACAATATTAAGGGAACCAGAAAACTCTTGATTATATTTGTAATCTACATCATTTTAGAGCTTATCATAGTGGTTGTAATGATGGATCATGTATATGCAAGAGGGCAGTGTATGTTGGCATTTTGTGCATTACAGATTATAGCGCTTTTCTTGGTTGTATGGGTGGTAAAGGATATTGATAAGCTGACGGATGGTGTAAAGGAAATCACCCGGGGCAACTTAGACAGTAAGGTTGAGATTAATGAAAAACTTAGTGTGTTTGATGATTTGGCTAACGGAATCAATCATATCGGTGATGGTTTGAAAAATGCGGTGGAAACCTCTTTGAAGGATGAACGTATGAAAACAGAGCTGATTACCAATGTGTCCCATGATTTGAAAACACCGCTTACTTCCATTATTAATTATGTGAGCCTGTTGAAAAAGCAGGATATGCCAAATGAAGATGCTAAGCACTACGTTGAAGTGTTAGATGGTAAAGCACAGCGATTAAAACAGCTTACAGAAGACTTGGTAGAAGCTGCAAAGGCGACTTCAGGAAATATTGAATTAGAAATGATGCCTCTTACTTTTGATGAACTTATGAAACAGGCATTAGGCGAGTTTGAGGATAAGTTTGAGAAGCGAAATCTCACGATTATTGCCAACTATCTTGAAAAGCCGGCTGTGGTAATGGCAGATGGAAGACGATTATTCCGTATCATTGAGAATGTATTACAGAACATCTACAAATACGCAATGGAAGGAACCAGGGTTTATGCAGACTTGACAAGAGAAGGCGATAAGATCGTATTTACTCTGAAAAATGTGTCAGCAGCACCACTCAACATTAGCCCGGATGAATTGATGGAACGATTCACCAGAGGGGATTCTTCCAGAACCACAGAAGGTAGCGGTTTGGGATTATCCATTGCAAAGGATTTGACCAGATTGCAGAATGGTGAATTCGAGATACAGTTAGATGGAGATTTGTTCAAGGTGATTATCCGGTTTCCGGAGCATAAATAACAAATAGAGTATACCATCCTGACGTTGTCAAATGTTGAAAACATAGAGTTTGTTTGCAAACTCTTCGCGTACGAGCGGTGTCCGAAGGACATAAAAAGAGGACTCTGACGATATTCGCGAAAACACTCAGAGTCCCCAAAACACAAGTACCTAGGATAAGCACCCAAGACAAGTGTATCACTTTTTCAGATAAATGTAAATTATTTTATTGATTTTTTTGTATAATAGGAATAAAATACCAATACGCAAATGATGCTGAATACACATAATAGGGAGGAAACTAATTATGAAAAAAGTGAAGCGTTTTGGTGTAATGCTACTTACACTATCAATGGTAACTATGAGTTTCACAGCTTGTGGGAAAGCGACAGAAACAAGTACAGAGCCACAAACAGAAAGTCAGGTTGTAGCGGATGACACAACGGAAGCAGCAGAAACAACAGAGACGAGCGATGTGGAAACTGCAGAAACAACAAAGACGAGCGATGTGGAAACTGCAGAAACAATAACAGCAGAGGAAGCTATCGAACTGGTTAAGGCAGAATTGGGAGACGAGTTTGGTTATGTGGCTGCCGATGAGCTTGAAGAAAAAGATGGCAGTCAGTATTATGCAATTTATGTTCAGACACTTTTGGATGAAGGAAATGTAACAACACTTACTACATATTTGGTGAAAACAGATGGTTCAGAGTTGTTTGATAAATATGTTGAAACCCTTTATGTTGGAGAATATGTTCATACAGGTGAAACAGGAGAAACGATATTCAAGGTTTTTGAAGATAACACCTTTGAGATGGTTACAACCGGTGTTGTAAATCAGGTGGTTAGTGGAACTTATGAATTTGGAGTTACAGATAGTGCAACTGTTTTTGTGTTGAATTTATATCCTCAAAAAATTGTTACAAAATCGGATGATACAGCGACAGAAGAGGAAGTAACAGATGTACAGGGTACTGCAGTTATTGAAGATGGAACGCTTACATTAAGTATGGAAAGCGAAGAAACTATTTTTACAAAAACAAATTAATGGATTTATATGAATGAAAAGAAGCCTGTAATCACTGGGGATTTGGTGATTACAGGCTTTTGTGTATACAATGAGCCAAGCAGACAAGCATGCTTGCATCCAGTTGTCTGTTTGGCGAATGTACATCATCGAGCTGATAAGCGAGATAGTGTACGAAGTATAAAATGGCTTAGTCAATTATACAACACATTATGCCAGATAATTGTACACCATCACAAAATGACATACACTACCAAGCATTACAAAACAGTGAAACAACTCGTGGTTTCCAAAATTCTTCCAGTTAACCTTTTTAAAGATAGGTAGCTTCAACGCATAGATGACACCGCCGATGGTATATATAATTCCACCTACCAGTAACCAAACAAATGCGGAGAATGGTAAATTCTTGATAATAGAAGAAATTGCCACAACCGATAACCATCCCATTCCGATATACATTGCGGAAGATACCCAGCGCGGACAGGTAATCCAGAAGATTTTGAACAAGGTTCCTATAATGGTAATAGTCCATACTGTAATTAAAAGAGGAATTCCTATATTCTTCGGTAATGCTATGAGACAAACCGGTGTATAAGAACCGGAAATCATAACAAAAATCATTGCATGGTCAATTTTGCGGAGTAAAGTGTTTACCTTTTCAGAGATGTTAAATGTATGATAAATCGTGCTTGCAGCATACAAAGCAACCATGCTTAGAATAAATATGGCAAACGAGCCGAGATGACCACGGTTATCTCCATGAGCGGCTTTAATCAGTAAGGGGGCAATGGCCAGGATGGCGATTACCATACCGATAAAATGAGTGATAGCACTGCCGGGGTCTTTGAGTTTTGATATCAATGTATTCATAATGTCACAACCTTTCTTTTATTATCAGTATAAATAAAAAAACATATCTTTCTGTGGTGGTTTTTAACAAAACACAACGTAGTATTGAATACCACATGAGCTGTTTTTAATAATACTATTAATCTTTATAATATGCAAGTGTTTTCTCAAATTATTCGGAAATAAGACATTTTTTTGCAGATAAATTTAATTAAATGGAAGATGGAAAGTATGGATGCTTTCATTGACAAAAATATTGCAATAAATTAATATGTAGATATCTGTGACAATAAAGGAGATAGATTATGGGAAAGCAGTCTTGGAAACCAGGAAATATGTTATATCCGGTACCAGCGGTATTGGTAAGTTGTAGAGATAAAGCAGGTAATGACAATGTGTTAACTGTAGCATGGGCCGGAACTATTTGTTCTGATCCGGCAATGTTGTCCATTTCTGTTCGTAAGGAGAGATATTCGCATCCGATGATTATGGAAACAGGCGAGTTTGTTGTGAATCTGACAACAAAGGACTTGTTGCAGGCAACGGATTATTGTGGAGTAAAGAGTGGTCGCGATGAGGACAAGTTTGCAGCGATGGGATTGACAAAAGGTGAGGCAGAAAAGGTAAATGTGCCAATTATTATGGAGAGTCCTGTGAATATTGAATGTAAAGTCAAACAGGTGTTAGAGCTTGGAAGTCATGATATGTTTATTGCTGAGGTTGTTAATGTTCAGATTTCAGATGAGTATATGGACGAGAAGGGCGCATTTCATTTGAATGATGCAGAATTATTAGCCTATTCCCATGGTCAGTATTATGAATTAGGCAATAAACTCGGAACTTTTGGATATTCTGTGAGAAAAAAGTAATTGGAAATAGTTTCTGCTAGGAAACAGGATGGGTAGGAAACGATAGAACTGAGATTAAGAAGTTTCCCGGAAGAGAGGACAATTGTGAAAAAAATAGATCTAAAGGTGAAATTACAGTGGAATTGGTATAAAGCAGCTCTAATAGGAACGGCTATTGCTGTATTGTTGGCGCCGACTACCGGAGCATTGGTGGAAGTGAATCAGCAGGATTTGGAAGAGAACCCGATTATTTCAGCCATTACGAATATTTCATTTGGACCGAAGACGAAAGTTATGCTAAATGGTGATGTGGTGGCTTTGGCAAAAAGCGAAGAGGCAGCTAAAGAGGCTTACAAAGAGGCTCGTTTAGCTTATAACGCAGATGGCGTGAAGCTTCTTGATGTGGATGTTGACTACGAAGTGGTGGATAAGGAAAAAGATAAAGAAGCCGTTAAGGGTATGAAGCTACTTCGCAATGAGAAACTTACAACAGCCATTTTGGAGAGCTTTGACAAATATGGAGAGAAAGATAAATCCATTGCATATACTATGCGAATTGATGATTATACGGTGACAGTTAGCAATATGTCGGATGTTGTTTCCATGCTAGAGGAAGCACAGGGGAAGTATGATGAAAAGGATAGATTTGAGGTATCGCTAGACCTTCCTAAGAACCGTAATGTTATGATGTATGAAGTACAGGTTGGGGAGAAAGCTACGAAAGAAGAGTCGGATGCACAGGTTTCGACAGAGGCAGAGAATACTGGTGAAGGCTCTGTCGAAGAATCAGAAAGCCAGAATGACCAAGCTGTTGGAGAGGAAACAACTTCACAAGACCAGCCAGAATCTGCAACGGAACAGGTTGACGCTGATGTAGCCGCTCAGGGTGTAAATGATGGTGTCAAATATGTTGGATTCTCAGAAAAAATTCAGGTTATGGAAACTTATGTAGATAAAGATAAGATTTCAGATAGAGCTACTGCTTATAGTGAGCTTACGGTTGAGAATCAAGAACCAACGATTTATGTGGTACAGCCAGGAGATAGTCTTTCCGGAATTGCGGCGAAATATGATATGTCTGTGGAAGATGTGAAAGCATTGAATCCGGGAATTGAATCGGATGATAACATTTATTATGATGATCGTCTGACCGTTTCTGTTCCATCTGCTGCAGTGCAGATTATGGTGCAAAAGCAGGTTACTTATAAGGAAGATTATTATGCAGACGTTGTCTATGAAGATGACGGGGAGATGTATATTGGTGAGTCGGAAGTGATTCAAGACGGACAAGCGGGAACCCATACGGTTACAGATTTGGTTACTTACATGGGGGATACGGAATATGAAAGAGAGCAGTTGGAAGAAACGGTTCAGGTTGCAGCAGTTGCCCAGATTGTAAAACGTGGAACCAAATCAAAGCCAACTTATATGTATCCATGTACTAACTGGAACATTACTTCGCGTTATGGATATCGTTGGGGACGTTTACATGCCGGTACAGATGTCGGTGTGCCGATTGGAACAACGGTAAGAGCTTCTCGTGGTGGACAGGTTACGGTTTCCGGCTGGGTAGGTGGTTATGGTAACTGTGTTATGATTGACCATGGTGATGGTGTGGTTACGGTATATGGTCACTTGAATGAATGTCTGGTAAGTGTCGGACAGTATGTAAATCAGGGAGAGACCATTGCACTTTCGGGTAACACAGGACGTAGTACAGGACCACATTTACATTTTGAGATTCGTATTGGTGGTGTGGCGGTAGACCCGGAACCATACCTTGCAGGAACGGCACAATAAATTAAATATATGATAGGATATAATGAAAGGGCTTGTGGATAATTCGTTGTTCAACAGGCATTTTAAAAGGTAGTTAAGATGTATTTTCAAAAAGCAACAATAGAAGAAGTCAATGAAATATCTATGTTATATCATGCAGCCATCGGAACCGATGGCTGTACTTGGTCGTTGGATTATCCCAATGCGGAAATTACCCGTGGAGATTTAGAACGTGGAGACTTGTTTTGTATGAAGACAGAAAGCGGTGAAATTGTGGGAGCGATTTCTGTAGATGATGACAAAGAAGTGGAAGCGTTGCCATGTTGGTCAGTGCATTGGAAGCCGGTAGCCGAATTGTCCCGTCTGGTAGTAAAGGAAAATTATCGAAATCAGAGTGTGGCAAGAAAGTTATTATCTTGTGCAATGGAAGAATTAAGAAAACGAGGTTACAAGGGAGTTCATTTCCTTGTGAGTCCGGGAAATGAAAGAGCACTTCGCTCCTATGCAAAGTTGGAATTTACCAATTGCGGAGAGTGTGATTTGTATGACCATCATTGGTTTTGTTATGAGAAGCAATTATAGTATACAATCAAGGTACTGAAGAGATACGTCGGAACACTATAAATGCAACAAAAAAAGACATGTCATATGGTCAATGTCATTCAGTTAAGAAGATATTGATTATATGGTATGTCCTTTTTTGTGTTTTAGATTCATTAATCCTCAGAATTGTCTTTTTTCTTTTTCTTCTTTTTAGAAGAAGTGTGGTTGTGGGTATAACTTAATCCGGTGCCAGGAATGCCGATGGTTGTGGTTCTCTTACCTGTGGTACTGATAGTATGACGAGCCCCTCTTTTACCAATCGATATGCTGGCACTTTTCTTGCCTAGATTAACTTTGACACCCGGTAGGATTGTGAAACTTTTTCTGAAATTAAGCCCCATAATATGCGCCTCCTTTTGTGTTGACAATGAGCCAAGTGGATTCATGCTTGTATGAAAATCCATTTGGCGAATGTACATCACTGAGCATGCTTTGCATGCGATGTGTGGTGTTAACTAAATCGAGTAGGAGTCAGCCTACTCGATTATAGATTGTAGTAGGTAATTGCGAAACTCAAGTTGGTGTTGTAATGCTTGTGCAAATTTAACATACCAACGCAGGACGTTTGCACTTGCCACAATGCGTAACGGTACTAAGTTCGACAAAGTCTCACTAAGTACCGACGGATTGTGAAGCACCTGCTTATGGTATTGTTAAACTTGCACAAGGCAATGACAGTTTTTGTGAGTTTCGCCATTATTGACAATATCGGACATTATTTGGTTGATTGTGGGTAGCTTCAAATTACCTTATGACAAGAATATCATATCAAGAAGAATAATAAAAGGAAAAAAATAGATATATCCATTTAAGGATTATTTAATAATTTCCGCTGTATGATAGCAACAGGAAATGAGAGAAGGGAGTTTATTATGAATCTAAAAATATTAAAAAAAGACTTAAAACGCAAGAAATCCATGAATTTCATTCTGTTGTTATTTGTTATACTTGCGACCACATTTATTGCGGCCAGTGTGAACAATATGAAGATTATCACAACGGGGCTTGACAACTATTTTGAAATGTCGGGTGTATGTGATTATCTAATTAATACAATGAGTGGAATGAATGGTGAACCTACGGACAATGACTTAAGAATTGAAGAGTTCTTAGAAGATAGTGAATTGGTCAGTCATTATGAGGTAGATGATGGGTTGATGATTTTTGAGAATCAGCTGGAAGATATGGGTGATTCCCAATTGAAGATTGATAGTACTTTTGCGGTGTTCAGTATTGAGAGTAATCAGCAAAACTATTTTGATGAGAATAATCAAATCCTGACAGAAATTCAGGCAGGGGAGATGTATATTCCAAAGAAATTGTTAAGTGATACCTTTCAGGTTGGAGATAGCATTTATATCAAATCCGGAGATTATAAGAAGAAGTTCACAATAAAGGGAACGGTTAAGGACATCATTCTGGGTGGAGAACTGATGGGAATGAATCGAGTTTTAGTTGGCCAGAAGGATTTTGATGAGTTGGTGAAACATGGTGAGTTTGTATCTCAAAAAATGTATGGTGTCTATACAGAGGATGTGGATGCGTTTTATCAAGAATATGTGGATAAAGGCTTCTATATCCTGTTTAACGGAGATATGGATTTAATTCGTACTACTTATTTTGTGGATATGATGGTTGCAGCCATTTTGTTGGCAGTAAGTATTTGTCTCATTCTGATTTCAGCCGTTATGCTTCGCTTTACTATTCTCTTTACTGTTAATGAGGACTACAAAGAAATTGGAATTATGAAGGCAATTGGTATACCGGAGAAAGCTATTCGCTCTTTGTACGTGGTAAAGTATCTGGTGATTTCTGTTGTTGGTGCGATAATTGGATTTTTTGTCAGCATTCCTTTTACGGATTTGCTTGTTTCCAATGTGGTTAAAAATATTGTGGTAGAGATGGGAAATAATAATTACATAACAGCGGGAATAACTAGTATGGCAGTCGTTTTGGTTATTGTGTGGTTTGCTTATCTTAGTACAGGACGAATTAAGAAAGCCACGCCTATGGATGCAATTCGCAGTGGTAATAATGGGGAACGTTTTGCGAAAAAGAGTGTTTTTAGTATGAGCAAGACTGGAATGCGCCCTACTACATTTATGGCGATTAATGATGTTTTATGCGAGTTAAAAAAATATATTGTACTGGTACTTACGGGAATGATTGGTGTATGGCTTGTGGTAATGCTAGTTAATACCATCAATACATTGCAGTCAGAAAAGATAGCTGCTTGGTTTGCATTAGCACCATGTGATTTCTTTATTTTGGAACAAAGTCGTGTAGAAGAAAATGTGGCACTAGCGAATAGACAGGTTTATGAAGACTATCTAGAGGAATTGAAAGGACGATTAGAGGATATTGATGTAGATGTGGATCATACGTTTACAGAGGTAGTGTTAAAATATAAAATCAGCAAAGGTGATTTGTCCTATAATTCAATGGCATTGATGGGTCTTGGAGCAGACACAGAAGTGTATATGTATGATGAGGGCGTGGCACCGAAGGAAAAGAATGAGGTTGCGATTACCCATATGGTAGCAGAAAAGATAGATGCGCAAATCGGGGATACTGTTTACGTTAATATGTATGGTGAAGAGAGACCATTTATTGTGACAGCTGTATACCAAAGTATGAACAATATGGGTGAAGGGATTCGCTTTGCGGAAACTGCGGATGTGGATTTTGCAGCTATCTCTGGAGCATTTGGTGTACAAGTGGTGTTGGATGGTGATATGTCGAAGGAAGAAGTTTTAGATACCATAGACAAAGTGTCGAAAGAAATGCCAGAGGCAGAAATTGAGACAACACAGGAATTCCTTGATGATATGATAGGTGGAATTTCTGATATGTTAAAATCCGTAAAAACATTGATTATGACTATTGTCATTATTATCAATATTCTTGCCATGGTACTGATGCAGAAAATGTTCCTGATTCGCGAGCAGGGTGAAATAGGAATGCTAAAGGCAATAGGATTTTCTAATGCTTCGCTTATAAGTTGGCAGACAAAAAGAATGGCGTTGGTGTTGCTTGTTGGAGTATTGCTTGGCGTGGTAACAGGAACTCCGGTTACACAACTCACCTCTGGTCAGGTGTTTAAATATATGGGTGCTTCTAAGATAGAATTTGTAATTAATCCGTTGGAGATTTATGTGTTATATCCGGTAGCGATTTGGGTGGTAACAGTAGTAGCATGCATGATTACTATGCTACAAGTAAGAAAAGTGGATGTGGATAGCATTAAAGAAATAGAGTAATTCTTTAGTATAGGACGTAGATGTTTTGTACGTCACTTGTGATGGTAGAAATGGAAAGAGTTTGAAGGAGGAAAAGAATCATGGCAAATGCTTTAGTAGTGAAAGATTTATGTAAAACATATATTACGAACAAAAGACAGAACAACGTATTAAAAAACGTGAATTTCAATATAGAAGAAGGAGAAATGGTAGCAATTATGGGACCTTCTGGTTCTGGTAAATCTACGTTATTGTATAGTGTATCCGGAATGGATAGACCAACTGCGGGAGAGGTGTTGTTGAGCAATAAGAAGATTACGGATTTGAATGAAACTGAGCTTGCAAAGGTGCGTTTGAATGAAATGGGCTTTATTTTTCAGCAAATGCATATGTTGAAAAATCTGTCGGTAATGGATAATATTTTGCTCCCGGCATATCAATCCAAGGAGGGAAAGCGTAGTAGGGAAGAAATCAATGAGTATTGTAAAGAATTGATGCGAAAGTTGGAAATTAGTGATGTTGCGGATAATGATATCACAGAGGTTTCCGGCGGACAGTTGCAAAGAGCCTGCATTTGTAGAAGTTTAATGAACAAGCCGAAGATTCTGTTTGCAGATGAGCCTACGGGAGCGTTGAATCGCAGTTCTTCCGATGAGGTTATGGAAATGCTTAACCGAATTAATGAAGAAGGAACAACCATAATGTTAGTTACTCATGATATGAAGGTTGCAGCTAATTGTAGTAGAATTTTGTATATCGAAGATGGTAATATAAAAGGAGAGTTGAAATTAGAAAAAGATGCGACAAATTCTTCTGAAGGTGGTAAGAAAGACAGGGAGCGTAAAGTAAATAATTGGCTTATCGAGATGGGATGGTAGATTGATGCGAACCATTTTCAAATGAGCGCGGAATTGTTACAACATTATTATATTGATTGGAGTTAATCTGATAGTAATAATATACTTGAGATAATTTGCTGACTGTGTTATGTTGAATATGTGCATAGGTGATGAATTGTTGCAAGTCAATATTACGGAAGAATTGAATATGATTACAATGAAGGTGTTATATCGTATGACTATTTTACGTATGGTTATTAATCCGCTATAATACCATTAATTGGTGGAAAGGCGGTGGAAGGATGAACGATATGTCAGATAAAGAATTGTTACAGAAGAATATTGAAGAATTTTCAAGACTTCAAAGTTATATGGTTTTAGTTGATAAGGATTCTGATGCATATAAAGCAATCAAAGTGAGATATATTGAATTAAAAGTTATTCTTACTGCTTCGGGTGTGAATTTAACAGATCTTGATATTATTAAAGAGTAAGACATAAGAGGGTAGAATGATGAAATTCTACCCTTTTGCTATATAGGAGAGGAATAGGATGGATATATTAATTGTAGAAGATAATCAAGAAATTGGTGGTTTACTTTCTGATTTTTTAGAAGCGGAAGGTTATGATGTCTACCTTGCCT
The DNA here is from genome assembly GCA_017395635.1 of Lachnospiraceae bacterium. Classification (GTDB taxonomy): domain Bacteria; phylum Bacillota; class Clostridia; order Lachnospirales; family Lachnospiraceae; genus CAG-590. The sequence continues at coordinate 156,105 of JAFQOE010000058.1, forward strand.
TAAGTGGTGAGGAAGCATTAGAAGTCTATGCGCAGGAAGGTGCGAAATTGGTAGTGCTGGATATTATGCTGCCGGGAATGGATGGGTTTGCTGTTTGTAGTAAAATCCGTGAAAATGCAAATACACCTATTATCATTGTCAGTGCTAAGAATGCCAAAGAAGATAAATTGAATGGTCTTATGCTAGGCGCAGATGATTATATAGAAAAGCCTTATGATATTGATATTCTTCTTGCCAAAATAGCAGGTATTTTTAAACGCAGATATTCTTCGGATGAGCTTGTGGATGGTAATATTCGCTTAGACAAGGTTGGAAGACAGGTTTTTGTTGATGGCAAGGAGGTCGCATGCACTGCAAAAGAACAGGATTTGCTACTCTATATGATGGAAAATAAGGGTAAGGTGCTTTCGAAGGAAGAACTCTTTCATAAAATATGGGGATTTGATAGTGAAAGTGAACCACAGACGGTAACAGTACATGTTAAATGGTTGCGTGAGAAATTGGAAAAAGATCCTAAGAATCCGGAACGGATACAGACGGTGTGGGGTGTAGGGTATCGGTTTGAATAAGGAGTACATATGAAGAAAATGAACCAACTCTTATTCTTAATAATCTTTTTGTTCGTAGGGGTTTTGTGTCTGGTAAACATTTACCTTTCGCAGATTTCCTTTGAACAGGAAGGACGAGAATATAGAGTATCCATGAATCGAATAGAGAAAGCATTGGAGACATATGAAGCATCCCTAGATAAACCACTAACAGAAGAGATAGTTCCGGAACAAGTCATTAACATAGAAGATTATCCGGGGATTACCGGTATATATGCTATTGCAAAGAATGATACACCTTCAGAGGAATTGTCATTTTTTCTTACGGAAGAAGAGGAAGACTATGTCATTATAGATACGAAGTATTCCTATTATCGTGTGACTTACGAGGCGAAAGGAACTGGGAAGACACAGATGTATGTAGTGATTAATGCACTTGCGATTATTCTGTTTGGGTGCATGGTTGCATTGTGGTTTTATGTGAGAAACGGGATTCTGTTGCCGTTTTACAGGTTGTCAGAGGTTCCTTTTGAGCTGTCGAAGGGAAATCTCACCATACCGCTGCAGGAGAATAAGAATCGCTTTTTTGGACGATTTCTTTGGGGAATGGATTTGTTGCGGGAACATTTAGAGGATAATAAGACGAAGGAGTTGGAATTACAGAAAGAGAAGAAGTTGCTCTTGTTGTCCTTATCACATGATATTAAGACGCCGTTAAGTGCTATCAAATTATATGCAAAGGCATTGAGTCGCAATCTATATAAGGATGAGTCGAAGAAACTGGAGATAGCGGACAATATCAGTGAGAAAGTGGATGAAATTGAGAGTTACATTTCTGAGATTGTGCGTGCATCCAATGAAGACTTCTTACATTTTGAGGTAAACAATGGGGAATTCTATATTAAGGATGTGTTAGAGCAGGTTAAAGAATATTACAAGGATAAAATGAGCCTGAACCAGATTGCATTTGAGGTGTCGGATTACCGAAACTGTCTTGTGCACGGAGATGCAGACCGTTTGGTAGAGGTGTTGCAAAATATTATAGAAAATGCAATTAAGTATGGGGATGGAAGACGCATTTGGCTGGAAGCAGATAGAGATGAGGAAGAGTATGTAATTCGTATCTCTAACACCGGTTGTCAGATAGAGGAGAAGGAACTTCCTCATATCTTTGACAGCTTCTTTCGAGGAAGTAATATAGGGAAGCAACCGGGAAGTGGTCTTGGACTTTATATATGCAGACAATTGGTGCATCTGATGGAAGGTGAGATTACTGCGTGTCTGGAAACCCAGGGTGAAGATCAGTTATTGACAGTTCGGGTTGTGGTACATCTGGCGTGACGTGGTATGGTGAAAATAAGTTTTTTATATTTGACAATTCATTTTTGTATTTATACAATGAATGTAATAACTCAGTAGGATGAAATTGCTTGCAATTATAAAGTGTTGAATTGATATGAATATGCTATATCAGCAAAAGAAAGGATGTGTTACCATGCCGATACCACGGAATCAATATTACACAGAGGAAGACTATTATGAGATTCCGGAAGATGTCCGTGCGGAACTAATAGATGGACAGATATATTATCAGGCTGCACCAAGCAGAGTACATCAAGAAATATTAAGCAGCTTACATGCAACCATTTATAATTATATTAAATTGAAAGGTGGGTCCTGTAAGGTATATCCTGCTCCGTTTGCCGTTAAGCTGAATAAAGATAGGAATACGATTGTAGAACCGGACATTAGTGTCATTTGTGACAGGGATAAGTTGACAGAGCGAGGTTGCACCGGTGCGCCGGACTGGATTATAGAGATTATATCGCCAAGCAATTCCAGTCATGATTATATCCGGAAACTGAATTTATATGCGGATGCCGGAGTTCGTGAATATTGGATTGTTAACCCGATCAAGAAAATGGTATTTGTTTATTATTTGGAAGAAACGAAATTCGAGGTTGCGACTTATACTTTTGAGAATACTGTTAAAGTGAATATTTATGAGGATTTGTCTATCGATTTTTCGGAATTGGAGTTGTAGAAAAATTGTCCCCTATTTCTATGTGATGGTATGGAAATGGGGGATTTTTTTTGTTTACATTATTATGATACAATTTCAAAAAGGATACATGAAAGACATATTGCAAATTTATAATATACCCAGTACAACGAAATGGGATGTTTGAGAATTACGACGGAAGAGGTTGTACTGGAAAGGAGGATTAATGGAATATCATATTTTGTTAGTAGAAGATGACAAATACATACGTGAAATTATAGAGGATTATTTTTCGGAACAGAAGGAGCCGTCATTTATCATACATTCTGCAATGGATGGTGATGAAGGAATGGAAAGGATATATGAAAGAGAATATGATCTAGTATTGCTTGATATTATGCTTCCGGGTACGGATGGGTTTGAAATATGTAGGGAGATTCGAAGACACAGCATCTGTCCGATTATATTTCTGACGGCAAGAGGACGACAGGAGGATATTCTCTATGGGTATGATTTGGGCTGCGATGATTATATTGTGAAACCCTTTGCAATGGCAGAGCTTTTTGCAAAAGTAAATGCAGTCCTAAAGCGCGCAAAGGGATTAGTAGGTGTTAAGCAGCTTGTCTGTGGAAGTATTTCTATGAATCCAGCCACATTTGAGGTGAAGGTGGATGAGCAGATGATTGAGCTTCCGCCGAAGGAATTTGCAATTTTGAAATATCTTATGGAGCATCAAAATCGTGTGGTGGAGCGGGAAGTGTTGCTTACCAGAATATGGGGATATGACTATGAAGGAAATGAACGTGTAGTGGATAACCATGTAAAAAAGCTTCGCAAAGCACTTGGTGATGCTGGAAAGCAGATTAAGACGGTAATTACGAAAGGGTATAAATTAGAAGGAGAGAGATGAAAGTGAAAGGAAAAAAGAAAAATTCCAGATGGAAAAAATGGATTCAACAAAAAAGGATGAAGAATCAAAGAAAATATTGGATGGAAAAGCCGAGTTTGAAAAAAATCGCGATTAAAAATATAGCAGTTGGTCTATGTGTGGCGATATTGATTTGTTATTATGGAAGTCTTTTGGCTGTTTCGGAATTCAAAGACCAGGTAGAGGATGATTATGAGTTGGTTTGTGCGAATGTACAGCGGAAATTGACGGACAGTTATTATAAAACCATGAATGAAGAGGTATATGGCAACAGAATGGAGGCAATCAAAGCGACCTGGCAGTATCAGTTTGCTGCAACTGGAATTCCTTTTGGTAATGATTTTGCAATGGCTTTATATGACTTGGAAACGAAAGAGCTAATCGTGGAATCAGAGGAAATGTTGAGTGTTATTGTAGTGGAAAGATTGAATACAGAGAAGAGAAAGTCGGGCATTTTTAACTGTTCTTATGAGGTGATGCAGGAAGCGTTGGAATTTTACGATGAGAATGAGAGCTATTCTGATACGGTATCCATAACGGTAGAGGATGTTTATGTAAAAGATGGAACATTTGTACCTGGAAGGGTAGTAATAAGCGAAGGTGAATATGAGGAAGAGACCGTTTTGAAGGAATATGATTATACTCCGGATGATAAAGCAGGATATATACATATTGAAAAGGAGTCTCATGCAATATTGGGGCCAATATATTGGGATATATGTGGATCGGTGGAAATGAAAGAGACGCTACATGATTATATGGATAATGGTATTAATGAGGATAATATGTGGGAATATGCGAATTATTTCTATTCATATGATTCATTCTGGGGTGAAACATTCTTTCAACAGGAAGACTTAATGATTGATGATTGGGAAGTGAAATTGGTGTTGACGGCAAAGAGAGATATGTTCGACTTATATGGAATATGGATTGTTTTGGCTTACGCAGGAATTTTGCTTTTTGTACTTCTTATTGCATTTGGCCTTACATACCGTAGCTACATGGTAAGACTAAATCACTACCAATTGGACGAATACCGTCGTCAGACCACCAATGCCATGGCACATGATTTGAAGACTCCTTTGATGGCTATTTCCGGTTATGCAGATAATCTTCGTGCGAATGTGCATACGGAGAAAAAGGATTATTACGCTGATGTGATTCTGGAGAATGTACAGTATATGAATCAGATGATTGGCAACATTTTGGAGCTTGCTAAGGTAGAAAATGTCAGATGGGTGCCGGATAAAGAAGATGTTGATTTGAAATCTATGACGGAAGATATTCTGAAACAGTATGAGATTTTAACTACGGATAAAAAGGTGCTGGTTGACCTGGAGGGAGAGGCTACTATACAGGCAGACAAAACGCTGATGACGCAGGCACTTAGAAATCTGATTAGCAATGCTATGAAATATGCAATCAAAGGTAGCGTAATTCATATTCAGATGAATCATGAGAGCTTTGAAATACGCAATGAGATGCAAGGAGAACTTGAGGTTTCGGTAGAGGAGCTTTGGAAACCATTTGTAAAAGGAGATAATAGCAGAAACGAACAGAAGGGAACCGGTATTGGTTTGACTATCGTGAAAAATGTCACAGATGTGCATGGATTTGAGCTTGTGTTGCAGAGCGAAGAGAAGGAATTTATTGCACAAATATGGATGTAGGTGCATATTAGGATAATACAGGTGGCATACGGTTGATTTGACAACCGATGCCACCTTTTTTGTTATAAAGAAATTTTGCCAAAAGTATTCGGTAGTACGATGTGTTTTATAAGCGTGCATATAATCTGTGCAGAAAAAGAAGTTTAAAGAATAGTTACAAGTGACATTCTGATAGGTAAATGATAGAATATTGAATGTATTTATGTTAGAAAATGAATTTAAGTAGTATGGTGGAACGAGAAACATGAGAATCGATATAAAAGACCTAAAAAATAGAATGAAGAATATACCGATATATTGGTTGTTTCCGGTATCTGTAGCAATTTTGGAATTGCTATTTCACTTTGAAATATATAGAAGTGTTGATATATATATGTTATATGCGGTGTTATTTTCATTACCATTTTCTTTATTGGTGCTATTGGTTTCAAGTACAAAACTTGAAAAATGGAATCGAATTTCCCGTTGCATTATGCTTTTGGTTATCACGGCATATGGTATTGTGCAGATCATCTATCACCAAGTGTTCGGTAATTTTTTGTCGTTGAAATCTATCTTTCGCGGTGCCGAACAGGCGATGGATTTTGGCTCGACCATATGGGAAGCATTGTTTGAGCATGTAGTGATGATTGGATTTGTGGTTCTGTTGTGGATTGTTTATGTGGTGGTAGAGATTCGCCAATCTAAGCAAAGAGAAATGACCGATGGAATAGAAAAGGATGAAACACAAGCTTGCAAAAAAGATGAAGCTTGTGAAGAAGAGGAACGTGAAGACAAAGGGATAAGTTGGTTTGGCAAAAAGCAGAAATTGCTTTTGTTGAGTGTGTTGTTTTTGCCGGTTATAGGAACACTTCTTCTCATGTCCCGGGGAAATGGAATAGGGACTACCTATGATGTAAAGATACATTTTCATCGAACAGAGCAAGCCATGTATCGGTTAGGGTTGACGGAAACATTGAAAAAGGATTTGGTGGAGAATATCTGTGATGTAATTGGACTTTCTGAAAAACAGGTAAATGCAGGATATACGTGGATAAATCAAGTGTTTTTTGTAGAAAATGTGGATAAGTCGGCACAAAAGAAGGAATTAGTGGGTGGAAACACGGATTCCGGCAATGGAAAAGCGCAACAGGAAAAAGATATGGAAGAATTCAAGTATCATACCTGGGATATTGATTTTGACACGTTGATTGCAACAGCAGAAAATGAAGATATTAAGGATGTACATAACTACTTTGCCAGCATGGAACCAACAGCAGAGAATATGTATACCGGTTTGTTTGAAGGATATAATTTAATCTATATCACAGCAGAAAGCTTTAGCGATGTCATAATTGATAAAAAGCGTACTCCTACTTTATATCAAATGCAGCAGGAAGGATTTCAGTTTGAGAATTTCTACACACCGAGCTGGTATCTGAGCACCATTGATGGGGAATATGTGAATTGCTTAGGTCAGATTCCGGTAGAGGGCGATTGGAGCCTACAACATTCGGCAGATAATGAATTACCAATTGCATTGGGAAACCAGTTGGCTGAGAAGGGATATACTTGTAACGCATATCATAACCATGATTCCTACTATTATGACCGAACCATTACCCACCCAAAGCTTGGCTATAAATTTCAAGCAGTGGGGGCAGGACTTACCTTTAAGTCTATGTATCCAGAGTCGGATTTGGAACTGATGGAGATTACAGTGGATGAATACATCGGAAAAGAACCATTTCACACATACTATATGACGATGAGTGGTCATTTGCCTTATACCTATGATTATAATTCCATGGCGGTGAAGAACCGGGATATGGTAAAAGGAGACTGGAGTGAAAATGCAGCCTGTTACCTTGCTGCGAATACAGAGCTAGAGTATGCAGTGGAGTATCTGGTGGACAGGCTAGAGGAAGCGGGACAGTTGGAAAAAACTTTGTTTGTCATTGCTGCGGATCACTATCCTTATGGACTCAAAAAGGGTGCTTATGATGAACTACGAGGTATAGAAGTGGAATCCGATGATTTTGAAATATATCGAAACGGATGTCTTATATGGAGTGCATCCATGAAGAAAATGAAAGATGTTGAGTTTCCGATGAAGGTGGAAAAGTATGGATCGAATCTTGATTTACTTCCTACGGTTTCAAATTTGATGGGGTTATCCTATGATTCGAGATTACTGGCGGGAAGAGATATGTTGTCAGAAGAGGAAGGTATTGTACTATTTAAAGATCATAGCTTTTTGACGGAAAAGGTGAGGTATAATGCTACTACGGGAGAAGTGCTTTGGGCGGAAGGTGTAAATGAAGACAACATTTATTTGGAAACCTGTATGGAAATGGTGCAGAAACGATTCTACTATTCGGCAAAAGTACTTGAACTTGATTATTATAATCATATTTTTGTTAAGTGATAGAGGAGAAGTAAGGGATTAGAATACTATCAAAAGGATAAGATAGTGATGGTTTTGGAAAAGTTTTTTATGGATTAATGTGTCTGAAAGAGTTATTATGATAGAGTACAGAGAGGTGACAGAATGAACAATGGATGGATTTCAACCAGAATGACAAAAATATATTGGATAAAATTGGTGATTCGTATTGTGATTTTCCTTGGAGTATTAGGAATGTATCTTTGGAATAAAGAGTTTATGATGTCTTTCATGGCAACGCCTGTTTGGAAAGGGATTGCGCCAATCCATATACTTTGGCTTGTGTTTATGGCAATGATGATATCTCACATTTTTCCGTTTGATAAGGTAACGATGGCATTGAAAAAGGCAAAGCCGGAGCCGTATCAGGAGGTAGAAGGATATTCAGAGCTGGAACTTCATCGATTCGTTCAGGATCAAAACGTGAAAGCATGGTGTGTCATGCTTATATGGTTGATATTCAATGCGATATTTGGTGCGTTATATCTCTTTGGAGTGATTGATAAGGCCGATTTGCTAATGTTGGTTGTGTTTTATTTTTTATGCGATTATATATGTATCTTGTTCTATTGTCCGTTTCAGCATTTACTCATGAAGAATAAATGCTGTGTGAATTGTAGAATTTACGATTGGGGACATTTTATGATGTTTACACCAACGTTATTTATTCAGAACTTTTTTACATGGAGTTTATTTTTTACTTCCTGTGTAGTGTTGATTCACTGGGAGGTGATTTATGCGAAACATCCGGAGCGGTTTTGGAGTGGTTCCAATAAGACATTGCAGTGTGCAAATTGTAAGGACAAGACTTGTCAGATGAAGAATCGTTTGATGAGAAATAAAGGAGAAAAATAAGGAATCGTTGAACAGTATATAGGAGGTTGACTGTGAAAGATTTGACAAAAGGATATCCGGCGAAGGTTATTATGATGTTTGCCATTCCGTTGATACTTGGTAATATATTTCAGCAACTGTATAGTATGGTAGATAGTATGATTGTCAGTACCTATGTGGGAACAGATGCACTTGCGGCTGTTGGTGCTACCAGTGTGGTTTCGAATACGTTGATTGGATTTATCCATGGTTTATCCCAAGGTTTTGCTATTTTGATTGCCAATAGTTTTGGTGCAAAGGATATGAAAAGAATGCGTCGTTTTGTAGCGGGAACGATAGTGTTGACATTGGTTGTCACGATTGTTATTACAGTGATGGGATTTGCTTTTATTGTGAGAATTTTGGAGTTCTTGAATACGCCGGCAGACATTTTGCCGGATGCGATATCCTATGTGAATATTATCCTTGCGGGAACGATATTTTCTACTGCTTATAATATGTTTGCCAGCGTGCTTCGGGCAGTTGGCGATAGTAAAAGGCCGTTGTATTGTCTGATTGTTGGTGTGATAGCCAATATATGGTTGGATTTGCTCTTCGTGCGTGAGTTTCGCTTAGGGATTGAAGGTGCGGCGTATGCCACAATTATAGCTCAGGCGTTGACTGCTATATTGTGTGGTGGTTATTTGATATTGAAATTCCGTGAGATTCTTCCAAAAAGTGATGAGTGGAAGCTGGAAGAAGGACAGTATAGTGATTTGATTACATCCGGTCTTTCCATGGGATTGATGGGGTGCATTGTTAATATTGGAACGATAGTCTTGCAAGGTGCCATTAATGGTTTGGGAACCGATATCATTGCTGCTCATACTGCGGCTAGAAGAATATTTGATATTTTGATGATTATGGTCTATACAGTGGGCATGGCAATGACGACCTTTGTGAGTCAAAACATGGGTGCCGGACTTGTGAAGCGTGTGAGACAGGGAGTGCGTCATGCCAATCTGATGGTTACAGGAATTACCACATTTTTGATTGTGATATGTTATCTCTTTGCGGAACCTGCAATGAAATGGACTACCCATACAGAAAATGGAGCTATTATTGAGGCTGGTGTTATGTATCTTCGAATTGGAGTATTATTTTTCTATGTATTAGGTCCGTTGTTTGTTTTGCGTTGTAGCTTGCAGGGCATGGGAAGGAAGGTGGTTCCGGTAGTTGCCAGCGTATTGGAAATGGTGGTGAAAGTGTTATCAGCGAGTCTGCTTATTCCAATATTCGGTTATGTAGGAGTTGCCTTTACGGAGCCGATTAGCTGGATTATTATGACGATATGGTTAGCGATTGGATACTTGGCAAAGTCGCCGGAGAAAATGCTAGCGGAACAAAATAGATAAATGATGATGAATACCCTTGATATGAGTGGTTTGTGTGATTGACAACTACTCGCATTAAGGGTATTATTGTTTTGTGAGTGGATGATTTTTCTTGTTAAGGAGGGTGGTGTTGCATATGGATAGATTTGCAGTTGCAAAAGAGTTAAAGGGAAAAGATTTGAAAGTGCTTCGAAAAAAGTTGCATTTGACACAGGCAGAATTTGCGCAATTGGCTAATGTATCGGTGAAAACCATTGAGCGTTGGGAAACAAGCGATAAACCGATTACAGGTCCGATTGTCACTTTGGTGGGTATGCTGAATAATCATCCTCATTTAAAGGAGGAACTGGAAGTTCCGAATCGAATATATGATTTGCGTATGTGGTATATGTGTAAGAATTTACCTTGTACGCTCATTGACGTGGATGAACGGAATCGAAGAATTCGCATTCAGAATTATATGAAGGGTTGCATGATGCGTGCATTTGGTGTCAATGAGTTTCCGACCTTTGAGGACTATGAGGAGTTTTTGAAATCCCGTTGTTTTCCGGAAACCCGCGATAAGATGAAGCTTGTATTGAAGGAATTGGATTTGCCTTTCTATGACCCGCTTATGATTATTGAAAAAACACAAGGAAGAATGGCAGAGGATGATTTCTGGATTTTGATTGAGAGGTGACCTGTATGGTGCAATTGTTTGAACAAGAGGTGCAGTTACCGTATGCACAATCATCTAAGGGAAATCAGCTCAAGTGGTGTAATAAGGATGTGTGGTATAAAGCAGATTATACGGGATATGAGGGATTATCCGAGTATTTGATTTCCAAGCTGTTTCGATACAGTGACCTGGCTGTTTCAGAGTATGTGGATTACGATATAGAAACGATGCAATATAAAGATAGGATTTATCGGGGGTGTCGGAGCAGGAATTTCCTGTCGGAAGGTTGGCGACTTATTACTTTAGAGCGGCTGTTTCAAAATGCCTATGGACACTCTTTGAGTAAATGTATTTATTCTATAGAGGATTACGAAAACCGGTTACGTTTTTTGGTAGACCAGACAATTCGAGTAACAGGATTGCGGGAGTTTGGAATGTATATGAGTAAGCTCTTAACAATTGATGCATTGTTTCTGAATGAGGACCGTCATACGCACAATATTGCGGTGTTGATGGACGAGATTGGTGAATATCATTATTGTCCGTTTTTTGACCATGGAGCAGCTTTGCTTGCAGATACCACAATGGATTATCCTATGAATACAGATATAACAAAGTTGCTTGATCGTGTTAACGCAAAAACTTTCTGCAAGGATTTTGATGAACAGTTGGATGTTGCAGAGAGATTGTATGGAAAGAATCTGCATTTTCATTTTACAAGAAAAGATGTGGAACACATTTTGGAACAGGACAAAGTGTATTCGGAAGAGGAAAAAATGAGAGTTCTGGATGTGGTGACAAGACAAAGACAGAAGTATCAGTATTTGTTTTGATAGACTTTCGAGTTTTCTCAAAATGTAATTCAAAAATGAGTATAATGTTTGAAAATGTTTGCTAATATTGAGTCGAAATGAGAATGGCGAGGGTGGATTCACAAAAAAACACAAAAACCATACAATTGCAACATGATGGGTTGACAATAATATATATATAATAGATATTCGGTTTAGGCTATAAGAAGTTTATATTATGAAATACGATATTAAGGAGAGAAAAAAATTATGAGAATGGAAAAAAGAAAAAGTTTAGAGAAAAGAATATTTATAGACGTAAATATGCTTATAGACTAAATATTAATAAGAAAAGGGTGAATTGACATTATGAAAAAACTTATGCGATTGATTATTTTTTTGGTGTTGTTGATGGGAGTTGCGGCAGTTTTAGTATTAATAAACAAAGATTGGTTTTTTGAAACCGTTCCTTATAACGGTTCATCGAGTGGATCGGGGCTTAGAACAGAAGGGGATGTCATTGAGGAGACATATGTGACAGGAATAAAGCGTTATCGGGAGAATGATTTTGTGGAAAATAGTGGAACATGGATTTGTCTTCGTGAAGGAGTTTTGGTAGATGTCAGCATGGATGTGACGATAAGGAAAGGTTCTTTTAAAGTAGCTATCTATGAATTGGGAAAAGATGTTGATATAAAGGGTCAACGTTGTGAACAATATTTATCCGAAGATAAGAAAGTACATGAGGAAGAATATACAGAAACGGGAACATACCAAATGGACCTTTCTATGCTACAGCCGGAAGAAATCTATATGCTTGTATGGTTGGAACCGTTAGGAGGAGATTTGGCATATTCTTATAACTATACAGAATCTTTACGTGTAAAAAGATGGCAATATTTGTATGATAAATACATTGGCAATTTGCCATTTTGTACCCCCCTATACGATGGTAATGTAGATTAGAATAAGGAGAAGGGTAATGAAAAAGAAACTTCAGAAAAAATTATTTTTTGTTGTTGTGCTTTTAATAGTTTCCGTGTCGCTGTATGGTTGTAGAATAGCACAGAAACAAAATGATAATCAGAATGGAGCCAATACGATAGACGTGGTTTATAATGGAGAAAATCTGACACTGGATGGGATGGATGGATTTATAATCGATATAGTTTCCCAATATGACAGAGTTGGAATTGTTACATTGGAATGGCTTGATTCTGAGTTTACAAAGAAAAAATTGCACTTTTATGTGATGAACATAGATCGAAATGAGATGGAAGAAATACCACTTACACTCTCTGAAAATGGTAATTTAATAGAAAAAACATTTGATAAGAACGGTAATCTTATTTACATAACCAATAGCCAGGATACAGACACGTATGTATACGAATTGATAAAAGTGGATGTGAAAGGGAAAGAATTGTTGAGAGTACCGCTACATTTGAATGATAATACAATTTGCGGTCTGCTGGTGGATGAAAAGAGCAATATCATTTTGGCACAACCAGAGACTGTATCGGTGTTTGACGAGGATTTTAAGTGTCTTGCAACCATAGAAGGAGATAAGGAGAAAGATAGTATCAATAGTGTTGCTTTTACAAAGAACGGACAGGTAATCTGTTCTCAAGGAGATTATGAAGGCGAAAAAGAAATTTTGCTTGTTCGAGAGATTGGCAATAATCCAGTGAAATGGGAAAATTCCTATGAAATACCGATAACGGATACTTCGTTTGTTGATGATATTTTGATAAATGGATGGGGAGAGTATGACTTCTGTTATCGTACAACCGATGGAATATATGGATATATTGCCAAGAAGAAGGAGAGCGTTAAGCTGCTGGATTATACTGCATCGAATATGACAGAAAATCATACACAGAAAATAACCTTGTTAAAAGAAGGCGAATGGATAGGAATGGTGTATGACGAGGTAGAAGATACAAAAGTAGCAGTATATCGTAAAGTGGATCCTGAAATAGTAGCAAACAGAAAAACACTTGTAGTTGGTGTGTTTGGAATAGAGGAAGAGATAAGTGAAGCGATTGTTCAATTTAACAGAGAACATCTGGAGTATCAAATTGAAATTCGAGATTATTTGGAGGCAGAGGATCCGATTCTACAGATGAATACAGAAGTGATTGCGGGAAATGCACCGGATATATTAGATCTTTCTTATGTATCAATGGATCAGTATATTGAAAAGGATTTGTTGGAGGATCTGACTCCGTATATAGAGAGGGATTCGGAACTCAGTATGCAGGAATTAATTCCTTCCGTATCGGAGGTGATAGAGGCGGATAGTCACACATATTTTGTGGCGCCAAGTTTTGATTTATATTCCCTTGCTGCCACAAAAGAAGAAGTGGGCGGGAAAGATGGTTGGACGCTGGAAGAAATGAAGGATGTGTTGAAGCAGAAAGACAAAGATGTGAATGCATTTTATCGGAACGATAAGATAGATCTTCTGTATACGCTTTTGGAAATGAACGTTTCCGATTTTGTGGATTGGTCAACAGGGAAGTGTTATTTTGATGATAAAGAGTTTCGGGAATTGCTTGTACTTGTGGAGCAGGTGGGAACAGATGGAGAGTCAGAATATAATGAGGAGTTGCTTGCAGAAAGAGAGGCCATTCGGAATGGATCGGTTCTTTTTTGGGAAGGATGTGTCAATCTTGCTCAACTTTATATGAATCGGACAACCTTTGGAGAGGATGTTACATATGTTGGATATCCGAATGAGGATAAAGAAGGATCTTATTTTCGATTCAATCATCCGTTTGCAATCTGTTCAAATTCAAAAGAAAAGCAAATGGCATGGGAATTTGTCCGTATTTTTATGACGAAAGAATATCAGTCAAAAATGGATCTATATGGTAACAGTATGCCTACAAGACAGGATTGTTTTGACTTAATGATGGAAGCGAATCTTGCAACAGAGGCGTATACCAATGAAATGGGACAACAAGTCATTCCAGGAGCTCTATGGTCTGCATATAGTTTGATATATACTGATACGTTGAGTGAAGAGAATCCGTTGACAAAGAAAGAGGCAGAGGAATTGATTGCACTTGTTGGAAAAACAAAACGATGTGTTTCTTATGAAGATGCATTGATGGATATAATACAGGAAGAGGCAGAGTATTATTTTGCTGGTGAAAAAAGTCTGGAGGATACGGTCAAAATCATTGAAAATAGAGCAGAGACCTATGTGAATGAAAATCGTTGAACGAATCTATGAAAATGCTATATTCATTCAACGGAAAGGATAAACGGTTTATACGTTTGAGGTTTGATAGAAAATGAAGAAAAAAGTCAGATATCCATTACTGAAGCTTGGAATGGTAATCGGAATAGTAATTGCGTATTTCTCCTTTGTTTTTGCAGGGAAGATGGTAAGGGAAGAATATTTGGAAAGCCAGGATGTAGAGAATTACCAAAACGAAGAGAACACAATTGGTGTCGGTTTGCGCTATGAAGGGGAAGGAAATGATATTTTACATACTATGGATGATGAAAGAGTCACCGGATATATTTCTGCGATACCACTATATGCGAATACGGAAGAGAATGTTTGCTTAATGAATGTTTATCTTCATGTACCAGAGGTGTTTCCTTATCCTGTACAGGATGGAATTGTGCCTACAAGAGATCAATTGGCAGATAAAGAACCGGTTATTGTATTAGGACAGGGACTGAAATCGGATGTGATTCAAAAAGAAAAAGGGGATTACTATATAGTATGTGGAGAAGAATATCGGGTGATAGCTTATTTAGCTGCTACGGAATCAAGTAGTCTTGATTATGTAAGAATACTATTTTATGATTGTTTGGGGGAAAAGACAAAATCAGATATTGATTATTTTGCTTTCACTCAAGGGCTTACACTCGTGTTTAGAAGTGATACTGTAGACTTGATAGATTATTATCGGAAAAAGCAGAAGCAAGTGGATGATAAGGTTATAGATATTTCCTATTCGCAGGGTTTTTTTGAGGATAGTTATGCTGTTGACAATGATTTGATAGACTATCAGAAATATGCTTATCTGTTATATATCTTTTCACTTGTACTAATAGTGATGGTCATAGAATTATGGATTATACAGAGAAGAAAAGAGTTTGCTATTCGCCGAGCGGTGGGATATTCAAGATATCAGATTATTGGAATGATTTCGCAGGAGCTGATAAAAACTATATTTGGAATAGGTGTTTTTTTACTGTTGGTGCAGCTTGTATTTCAGAAGCTCTTTTTGAGAGGAATGGAAACCGGTTTGTTGAATGATTTGGTATTATGTTTATTTTTTATTGTGTTCACATTTGTTTTATTAATGATCTACCCGATTTATAAAATAATGACAGATAGTATAGCTGCCTCTATACAGAATAAGGGGGTGTGAACATGAAAGTAGGCTATTTGCTTCAAAATACATATCGTCAGATATTATCTCGAAAGATACCATTTTTGATGTCAACGGTGTTACTTTGTATTACATTTATTATTATTATTTATCAAACACTTATTATGGGCATCTTCTATTATCAGGAGCATGTGGTAAAAGACATTGTGGCAGAAAATCAAGAAGATGTATACATTCTTGATTTTAGAAAGTATGTAATGCCGACGAATGAAGATGTACAACAATTAAATCGGTTTGGAATATTGATGAAAGATGTGAAAGGAATTAGTTATTCCGGCATTTGTTATGAGATTGAGTTGGGAATCGATGGAATGGATGAAAAAATAATAGCGATATCCGCTGACTTATGTTCTCTTTGTAAGCTGCAAAATATAGAAGGTGATGTCGTTTCTTTTACTGTGATGAATAAGGAAAAAGCATTGCCGGGAAGTAGAAGAAATGCAAGAAGGTCAGATGAGAAAATATCCGTTCTTGTAGGATATAACTTAAGAGAGGATTATCCGATTGGATATTCGTTTAAGGATCAAGCAACAGACATTGAGTATGTGGTGACAGATATTTTGCAAGAAGGAAGTCGATGGTTTGCTGGTCAATTGGAATTTGGTCAGTTCGATATTGATTTGGATGATTGTCTGATTGTAGATGAGGATGTCTGCATGAAGCGAAGAGATCAAAAATTGAACGGTCTTGCCACGTTTGCTTATGTAAAAGAGTCAGAATCAGATGCCAATCAGATAAAGGACGATATGGTATCTTTGGCGAAAGAGTGTGGATTGGATTTATACAATGTGCATTCGATCAGGCAAATATTGGAGAAGAATGAACAATCGGTATTTGATGATTCGATAGAGTATTATCTTGTGGTTATGATGCTTATTCTTGCCGTGATTGTTGCGATTGTTTGTTCTATGATTAATGTCTTTTTGCGAAAGAATAGTATTGGCGTAATGTATGCAGTTGGTTATTCGATGCGGGATATCCAAGGGATGGTATTATTGGAAAATGTGATAAAAATTGGAGTGGCATTTGTGATAGCCTATGCTTATTGGAGTGCAAATGAATTGGAATTATATGGTGGTATCGATATGCCGATTCTAACTTATATGTTGCCATGGCTGTTGACAGGTATGGTGGTAATAATAGGAATTAGTAGTATTTTGCCGATTTATCAGCTGTCAAAAATGTATCCTGCAACATTGATAGGAGGAAAGGAATAAATGCTTACATTAGAAAATGTTACAAAAATATATAAAGGAGATTTGTTTGAAACCAGGGCGTTACAAGATGTCTCGCTGACAGTAGAGCAAGGGGAATTTGTAGCAATTATGGGAGAATCTGGTTCTGGAAAAACCACTTTGTTGAACATAATAGGTGGGATGGATACGTTATCATCCGGAAAATACTATTTACAAGATGTAGCAGTGCATGAGTGTAATCCGGCAAAGCTAGATAAGGTGCGTAAACAATATATCAGTTTCATATTTCAGCATTTTGCACTGATGGAAGAGTACAATGTGTTTGAGAATATAGAAGCTCCTTTGCTTGCAAGAAATGTTCGGAAATCTGTGAGAAAAAAGAAGATTCAAGAATTGGCGGAAAAACTGGGTATAGATGAATTACTAGATAAATATCCGTCTCAAATATCGGGTGGACAGAAACAAAGAGTTGCTTTTGCTAGGGCACTGGTAACGAACAGTCCTGTAATCTTGGCAGATGAACCGACAGGGGCACTGGATGAGGAGAATACACAAAAGGTGATGGAGTTATTCAAGGAACTACATAATGATGGCAAAACAATAGTGTTGATTACGCATGATAATATGGTAGCAAATTATGCGGATCGTATTGTTAATCTTAGAGATGGAAAAGTTATTCTATAATTGATGTTTAAATAACTACTTGACTTTTAACCGCTTGTATTCTATATTTAATCTAGTTTTGTAAAGGTTGTGAGAAAGAGGAGTAGAAGTTGTTCCTTGTCAGAGAGAATGATTCACCGGCTGTAAGATCATTTCAAGAAGAAGACTTTGAAGGTAGCTTTTGAACTGCATGGCTGAGAAATGAATGTACTAGATACGTTTAATGTAGGTCATGACGGATTCGTCCACGTTATAGGATAAGAGAAGTGAGAAATTAAGGTGGTACCGCGTATATTCGCCCTTTATCAGGAAGTCCTGATAGAGGGCTTTCTTTGTTTTAATAACAAAACCATTAACAGACAGTTTTATACTATGCTGTATATACAATGTGTAATTTTTTACATGAACAGCTTCAAGCATTTTACTTAAGTGTAAGTGGCGGGATTGAAAGTCGTTCTAAGCGAAGGACTCTCTAGCACGTCGGCACTTAACGAACGAAGTGAGTTTAGTACCGTTACGTGTTAGAGTGAGCGAAAGCGGGGACGAAGCGAGAACGATTTTAATCTCGCCACGGACTCCGCCAGCAACCAGCTTGAAGCGTCCCTCAAAAACAAAAAAGGAGAGAAAAACGATGGCAAAAGAGTTAGAAAAGAACTACAACCCTTCAGAAATCGAAGACAGAATTTACACAAATTGGTTAGATAAGAAATATTTCCACGCAGAAGTGGATCGCAGCAAGAAACCATTTACCATTGTGATGCCACCACCAAACATTACCGGTCAGCTTCACATGGGACACGCATTGGATAACACCATGCAGGATATCTTAATCCGTTTCAAGAGAATGCAGGGTTACAATGCTTTGTGGCAGCCAGGTACAGACCATGCGGCTATCGCTACAGAGGTTAAGATTATTGAAGCTTTGAAAGAAAAGGGAATTGACAAGGATGATTTGGGTCGTGATGGTTTCCTTGAGAAAGCTTGGGAGTGGAAGGCTGAATACGGTGGACGTATCATCAATCAGTTGAAGAAGTTGGGTTCTTCTGCCGATTGGGACAGAGAGCGTTTCACAATGGATGACGGTAACAATGAGGCCGTTAATGAAGTATTCTGTAAGTTATATGAAAAAGGATGGATTTACAAAGGTTCCCGTATCGTTAACTGGTGTCCGGTTTGTCAGACAACCATTTCAGATGCAGAGGTAGAGCATGAGGATCAGGCAGGTAACTTCTGGCATATCAATTATCCAATCGTTGGAGAAGAAGGAAGATATGTAGAAATCGCAACTACCCGTCCGGAAACTTTACTTGGTGATACAGCCGTTGCGGTTAATCCGGAAGATGAGAGATACCAGGACATCATCGGCAAAATGTTGCAGTTGCCATTAACAGACAGACAGATTCCGGTAATTGCAGATTCTTATGTAGATAAAGAGTTTGGAACAGGATGTGTTAAGATTACACCTGCTCATGACCCTAACGACTTTGAGGTTGGTAAGCGTCACAACTTGGAAGAAATTAATATTATGAATGATGATGCAACCATCAACGCAATGGGTGGCAAATATGCAGGTATGGATCGTTATGAAGCACGTAAAGCAATGGTTGCAGATTTGGAAGAATTGGGACTTTTGGTTAAGATTGAACCACATAGCCATAACGTAGGTACCCATGACAGATGTAAGACAACTGTTGAGCCATTAATCAAACCACAGTGGTTTGTTAAGATGGAAGAAATGGCAAAACCAGCTTTGGAAGCAGTGAAAAATGGCGAATTAAAATTGATTCCAGAGCGTATGAATAAGACTTATTATAATTGGTTAGAGAATATTCGCGACTGGTGTGTTTCTCGTCAGTTGTGGTGGGGACACAGAATTCCTGCATACTATTGTCAGGATTGTGGTGAGATTACCGTTTCTAAGGATGCAGTATGTACTTGTCCAAAATGTAGCTCTGCTAATATGAAGCAGGATCCGGATACATTGGATACATGGTTCTCATCTGCACTTTGGCCATTCTCAACACTTGGTTGGCCACAGAACACAGAGGAGATGGATTACTTCTTCCCAACTGATGTGTTGGTAACCGGATACGATATCATTTTCTTCTGGGTAATCCGTATGGTATTCTCTTCTATTGAGCAGACAGGCAAGTTACCATTCCACACGGTATTGTTCCACGGCTTGGTTCGTGATGATCAGGGACGCAAGATGAGTAAGTCTTTAGGAAATGGTATTGATCCGTTAGAGGTTATTGATAAATACGGTGCGGATGCGCTTCGTTTCACATTGATTACAGGTAATGCACCTGGTAACGATATGCGTTTCTATTGGGAGCGTGTTGAGGCAAGTCGTAACTTTGCAAACAAGGTTTGGAATGCTTCCCGTTTCATTATGATGAATATTGAAAAGGCTGATGTAAAGGATGTAGACCTTTCAAAGCTTACATTGGCTGACAGATGGATTTTATCTAAGGTTAATACTTTGGCAAAGGATATGACAGAGAACTTAGACAAATACGAGCTTGGTATTGCTGCTTCTAAGGTATATGACTTCGTATGGGAAGAGTTCTGTGACTGGTACATTGAAATGGTTAAACCTCGTCTTTATAATGATGAGGATGAGACAAAGGCTGCAGCGCTTTGGACATTGAAGACTGTATTGATAAATGCATTGAAGTTGTTGCACCCATATATGCCATTTGTAACAGAGGAGATTTTCACAAACCTTCAGGATTCAGAAGAGTCTATTATGGTTTCTGAGTGGCCTGTATTTACAGATGAGTGGAACTTCGCAGCAGATGAGCGTGCAGTGGATGCAATTAAGGATGCAGTTCGCGGTATTCGTAACCTTCGTGCAGAGATGAACGTACCAAACAGCAAGAAAGCAACGGTTTATGTTGTTTCTGAGAAGGAAGAAGTTCGCAACATTTTCGAGGATGCAAAGGTATTTTTTGCAACATTAGGTTTTGCTTCAGAAGTTTTGGTTCAGGCAGATAAGACTGGTATTGCAGATGATGCGGTTTCAGCTGTAATTCAGGATGCAGTGGTTTATATGCCATTTGCAGAGCTTGTAGACATTGAGAAGGAAGTTGAGCGTCTTTCTAAGGAGCAGAAGAAGTTACAGGGTGAGATTAAGCGTTGTGAAGGAATGCTTAATAATCCAAACTTTGTTGGTAAAGCTCCAGCTGCTAAGATTGAAGAGGAAAAGGCAAAATTAGAGAAGTATAAAGGTATGCTTGCAACAGTAGAAGAGAGACTATCACAGTTAGGAAAGTAGATTAAGAATATAGTCGAAATAGGATTGTATTCTGTACAAAGGAGGAAATGTATGGGATTATTGGATCGATTAATTAACAAAGGTGCCAGAGCACTTGGGGATGCGATGGCGGATAAACTTGTAGATACCATAAAAGGTGATAATGAGGTTGGCGATGCGTTTCGTAGCATGAAATCTGCGGTTACAGAGTTTGCAGAGACAACCATGAATGATGTTCAGCAAAACATGCAGCAAAATTCACAAAACGATACAGAGGGTTATTCTTATGTAAAGGAAAAAAGCTTTGAGGAAAAGTTGCAGACGATTTTGGAAAATGCCGGTAATTATGAAGTCAGAAAGAACATTTCACCGGATGAGTTGGAAATGGAGTATGGTCAGCAGATATATGCAAGAGGTGGTAATTTTGCTGCGCCGGAACTCATCACATATGGTATTTATAAAGATGGTTACCTTGCATTGTATGTGCGATATTGGGATGTCTATAGAGAATACAATCGCGCTGCGAATCGTCAGATTAAGCAGTTTTGTGATGGAAATGGAATTAAAATGCTGGATTTCTTTGACTATCTTCCGAATGAAGAAAGTTATATGGATCAGAGAATTCGAGAACAATTAGTGTAGTAATTGTTTTTGAATCATTGTAACTATGAAGGTACTGAATAGTTACGAATAATGAAGCGCTATAATTCGTCGATATGACGTGTAATAGTATAAAGGAAAGAGAAACGCAATTAGATTGCATCTGTGGTGGACGAAGCATATTCTATCTGTTATGGTAAGTAACAGATTGCCCGATAGCAGGTTTTACAGATGACAGGAATATGTTCAGTCTGGTAGAAACAAGCACGCTTTGTTTCCTTCAAAGTTATTTCTCTTTCCTTTTTATATTGTTGTTACTAGGTGTTTGCGAAACTCAAGTTGGTATTGTAATGCTTGTGCAAATTTAATACACCAACGCAGGACGTTTGCACTTGCCAGAATGCGTAACGGTACTAAGTTCGACAAAGTCTCACTAAGTACCGACGGATTGTGAAGCACCTGCTTATGGTGTTGTTAAACTTGCACAAGGCAATGACAGTTTTTACGAGTTTCGCAATTGCCTATTGTTGTTACTTATATTCAACAAGGGGTGTTGTGTTTATGAATTTCGCAAACTCTTAATGAAAACCAAAATAAGAAAGGAAACATATGAACATATTAGATTCTCTATATGAAGAAAGAACTTGGCAGGGATTTTTGCAATACAAGATAGAAAAGCAGCATTTGTCCGGTAAAGAACAAAAGCAATTAGAGGACTATATTCATGAGAAGACGTACTATCCTCTTTTGAAGGAAATGGAACAAGAGAAGTATGAGTTTCCGATTCCAATGAAAAAAGAAATCAACAAGGGTGGAACATCAAAAAAACGGGTTGTATACTCTTATCCTGATGATTTTAATACGCTTCTCAAAATCATTGCATTTTCCATGTATAAGTATGATGGAATATTTTCAAATAATTGTTATGCATTTCGCCGCAATTTTGGAGTGAAGGATGCAATGAAACGGATTCGCAACACAAAAGGAATATCAAAGAAGTATTGTCTGAAGGTGGATATCAGCAATTATTTTAATTCAATTGATGTTGCTATGTTGTTGGAAAAGCTTATCTTTTTGAAAAGGCAAGATGCAAACCTGTATGACATGTTTGAAAGAATATTAACCGCAGATAAGGCGGTTGTGTGTATGGAAAAAGATTCTATGCCATCGGGGAATGTTGTGGTGGAAGAGAAGAGAGGTGCTATGGCCGGGATACCGATTTCTCCTTTTTTTGCTAATGTATATTTGGTGGAGTTGGACCGTTATTTTGAAGAACAAGACATACTTTATTTTCGGTATTCGGATGACATTTTGATCTTCGCAGATTCTATAGATGATTTGAAGCAATATCAAGAAATTTTATATAACCAGATTGCAGAGCATCATTTATCCCTTAATCCGTCAAAGGTGCAAATTAGTACTCCGGGTGAGATGTGGGAATTTCTTGGTTTCTGCTATCGGAATGAGCAGGTGGATTTATCCGACAATACAAAGCGTAAGATAAAGGGAAAGATAAAAAGGAAAGCGCAGGCACTTCGCAGATGGCAGGAGAAAAAGGGCTTGTCCGGTGATAAGGCTGCAAAAGGTTTTATCAAGGCTATGAATCATAAGTTTTTTGATTGTGGTGACGGGACAGAATTTTCATGGACTCGATGGTTCTTTCCCAATTTGACAACGGCAGACGGATTGGCGGAGATTGATGTTTATATGCAGCAATATATTCGTTATTGTGTTACAAGCAGACATTATAAAGGAAATTATCGTGTTACTTATGAGCAGATGAAGGAATGGGGATATCGGAATCTGGTGCATGAATATTATGCACATAAAAATGAGAAACTTTCTTGACAGGTTTCTCATTTTTTATTATAATTCACTTTAAAGCGTTAAAGCTTTAAAACGTAGACGTATTAAAGCTTGAATGCAAAATGTTAATTATTACAAGAGAAGAGGGAGAAAAAAGAAAATGGCAATTAAAGTTCTTTTGTTAGTTGTATTTTTTGCAGTTATGATTGGTGTTGGCATTTATGCTAGAAAATCAACTAAGAATGTTAATGATTTCGTATTGGGAGGAAGAGGTGTTGGTCCATGGCTTACTGCATTTGCATATGGTACATCTTATTTTTCTTCAGTGGTGTTTGTAGGTTATGCAGGACAGTTTGGTTGGAAGTATGGACTTGCTTCCACCTGGATTGGAATTGGTAACGCAGTAATCGGAAGTTTGTTGGCATGGTTAGTGCTTGGCAGAAGAACCCGTGTTATGACACAGAAATTAAATGCTAAGACAATGCCTGAGTTTTTTGGAAAACGTTTTGATTCAAAAGCATTGAGAGTTGCGGGTTCTACAATTGCATTTATTTTCCTTGTGCCTTATACCGCATCTATTTACAATGGTCTATCCAGATTGTTTGGAATGGCATTTCGTATTGATTACAAGGTTTGTATTATTATAATGGCGGTGCTTACCGGTGTATATGTAATCGTAGGTGGTTATATGGCAACAGCTTGGAATGATTTTATTCAGGGAATTATCATGTTGATTGGCATCTGTGCGGTAATTGCTTCTGTGTTAAGTGGTCAAGGTGGATTTTTAAATGCAGTTAAGAAATTATCCTTAATTCCTGCAGATGATGCTGCTGTTTCTGCATTACAGGGAGCGGATGGATTGTTTGCAAGTTTCTTTGGACCGGATCCGTTGAATCTGTTAGGTGTCATTGTTCTTACATCCCTTGGTACATGGGGACTTCCGCAGATGGTACATAAATTCTATGCCATTAAGGACGAAAAAGCGGTAAAGACAGGTACAATTGTGTCAACTGTTTTTGCTATTATTATTTCTGGTGGATGCTATTTTCTAGGTGGTTTTGGGCGTTTGTTTGATGTTCCGGCTATCTATAAGGAAGATGGCAGTATTGCTTATGACGCTATCGTTCCACAGATGTTGTCAACATTACCGGATTTGTTAATTGGTATTGTAATTGTATTGGTTCTATCGGCATCCATGTCAACATTATCATCCTTAGTAATGACTTCAAGTTCTACTTTGACATTGGATTTCTTAAAGGATGTAATTGTGAAGAATATGTCAGAAAAAACACAGCTTGTTGTAATGCGTGTGCTCATTGCTGTATTTATTGTTTTGTCGGTTGTACTTGCTTTGAATCCACCAACATTTATTGCACAGTTAATGGGTATTTCATGGGGAGCACTTGCAGGTGCGTTCCTGGCACCATTTATGTATGGCTTGTACTCAAAGAAAATTACAAAGGCTGCCGTATGGGCAAGTTATATCGTTGGTGTAGGTATTACTGTTTCGAATATGTTTCTGAATTTCATTGCTTCACCAATTAATGCCGGTGCAATTACCATGATTGCCGGTTTGGTTGTAGTGCCGGTTGTAAGCCTTATTACACCTAAGATGAAGACGGAATATGTGGATGAAATATTTGAATGTTATGAAGAGAAGGTAACAGTTCACAAGAAGAGCTCGTTGGAGGAGTAATTATTGCGAATCGTAACTATGAAAGTACTGAATTGTTACGAATATAGATAAGCCGGAGTATGAATTTCATATCTCCGGCTTGTTTGATTTACCAATATTATAAATTATGCGGTATAAAGTTCATAATTTGCAGATTTGATTGCTTCTAATGCTTTGTTCTGATCATCTGTCTTCAGTACAATAAATGCGCTTTGATCGTCAGATGTCAAACCATACATATATTCTACGTTGACGTTTACACTAGAGAGAACTGCAAGTAATTCTCCAAGCTGACCAACTTCCTGTGTTAATTTGACAGCAATTACGTCGGATGCCATAGCAGAAAATCCGGCTTCTTTTAATACATTTACTGCTTTTGCGTAATCGGATAAGATAAATCTTAACAGACCATAATCGCTGGTATCGGCTAAGGAAACGGATTTGATATTAATGTTATTGTCTTTTAATACCTGAGCAACTTCTTCCAAACGTCCTGAACGATTCTCAATAAATACAGTTAATTGTTTAATAAACATATGTACCCCTCCTTGAAAGTAAATTAAGTGATTGCACAACGCTAATTTATACAATTGAATATATTTGTTTGTGAGTTGCGCAATTGTCGAATCAGTCTAAATGGTTACATTTATACTAACTTACGTTTATCAATTACACGGACCGCTTTACCCATACTTCTTTCAATGGTCTTAGGCTCGACAAGCTTAATCTTAGCATTTAGACCAATACCCTGGTGTACTGCGTGCTCAATCTTTCTTTGAAGATTCTCAAGTTCCTTAATCTCATCAGAGAAGAAACGATCTTCAACTTCGACAAGAATAGCTAAAGTATCCTGATGATTAACACGGTCTACAATAATCTGGTAGTTAGGAGTAATTCCGTCTACTGTGAGAAGGGCAGCTTCTACCTGGCTTGGGAATACATTCACACCACGAATAATTAACATGTCATCGGAACGACCAGTGAATCGACTGATTCTTGCAATGGTACGACCGCATTCGCATTTCTCGTGGGTAATACTTGTTAAATCTTTTGTACGATAACGGATTAAAGGAATACCTTCCTTAGTCAATGTAGTGATTACGAGTTCACCGGTTTCGCCGTCAGCAACCGGTTCTAATGTCTTAGGATCAATAATTTCCGGATAGAAATGGTCTTCAAACACGTGTAATCCCTTGTGATACTGGCAGTCATTTGCAACACCAGGTCCCATAATTTCAGAAAGACCATAGATGTCGTGTGCTTTGATTCCAAGACGTTCCTCGATTTGAGTTCTCATGTTTTCTGTCCAAGGCTCTGCGCCGTTCAATGTAGCCTTTAATTTGATCTTATCTTTAACACCCATTTCCTCAATTACTTCTGCAATATGCATTAAGTAAGAAGGTGTACACATAAGTCCGGTTGCACCAAAGTCAATCATCATGTCAATTAACTTCTGTGTATTACCGGTTGACATTGGGACAACGGTTGCACCCAAGTGTTCTGCACCGTAGTGTCCACCAAGACCACCAGTAAATAATCCATATCCGTAAGCGACTTGGATAATATCATTACGGCCCAGTCCGGCCATTGCGCAACAACGTGCCACGCATTCTGACCATACATCAATATCCTTTCTTGTGTATCCAACAACAGTAGCTTTACCGGTTGTACCGGAAGATGCATGAACACGTACAATTTCACTTAATGGTACGGCAAATAATCCGAATGGATAGTTGTCTCTCAAATCATCTTTTACAGTAAATGGCAATTTTGTAATGTCATCAATACCTGTGATGTCTCCCGGTTCTAATCCTGCTTCCTGCATTCTCTTGCGATATGGTTCTACGTTGTGATATACGCGATTAACCACCTTTTTGAGACGCGAACTTTGTAAATTGCGCATTTCGTCGCGACTCATACATTCTCTTGCTTCATTCCAAATCATGTACTTTCTCCTTTATATATAATGCGTATGAGTATTATGAATTACAATTTTACTTATGCATAAATTAATGTAAAAATGAGAAAATATATGCTCATACAGATGTACATATTTTACCATATTAGTTAAAAACTGAAAAGAAACATTTGCACTATTTCTGTTTCAAAATAAGTTGACAGTTTGCGATAAATAAAGTTAGAATACATAGATGGTCTATGTATAGATAGGCTTATGGTCGAGTCAATGTGAATAATAGAATGGAGATGTAGGATGTTAAAGAATATTTTAAAAGGTATGGTAATTGGTATAGCCAATATTATTCCGGGAGTAAGTGGTGGAACTATGATGGTTTCCATGAATATTTATGACAAATTGATTCACTGTATTACACATTTATTCAGTGAGTTTAAAAAGAGTGTTGGATTTTTGCTATCCATTGCGGTTGGCATGGGAATTGCAATTATTGCAAGTTCATTCTTCTTAGAGGAGTTGTTTGCGAAGGTTCCGATTCAGACGAATATGGGATTTATTGGATTGATTTTAGGTGGACTTCCGGCAATCTGTAAAAATGTAAAAGGAAATAAAGTGAAAGTGGGACATATTCTTGCAGGACTTGTTTTCTTTGGTGTTGTGGTTGGATTGGCTGCTATGGGAGAAACAGAAGGAAATGCGGCAGATTTGACATTTAATTTTGTTAATGTAATTAAATTGTTTGCAGTAGGTCTGGTTGCGGCAGGAACAATGGTAATTCCAGGTGTTAGTGGTTCTATGATGTTGATGTTGATGGGATATTATCAGCCGATTTTGAGTACAATTACAGATTTTATCAGTGCATTAGTTGCATTGGATATGGATGGAATATTACAAGGGCTTGGCGTGTTGGTTCCTGCGGGAATAGGTGTTTTAGCTGGTATCTTTTTGATTGCAAAGCTGATTGAACTTATTTTTTCAAAGTTTCCGTTATACGCATATTGGGCAATTATTGGTTTGATTATTGCATCCCCGGTTGCGATTATTCTTATGAATATGACAGTATTTGCAACGATTAATGTAGTAAGTGCTTTGACGGGGCTTGTTGCATTGGGTGCAGGCTTTGTGGTTGCAATGAAGCTTGGTGAATAAAACGGAAAGATTTCTAGAAATAATAAGAACTGAGTGTAAGAGTTTGCTAAAGACAAAATTCGTTGACAATGCTATGCAAAACAATTACACTGAAAAATGGAAATATTAAGAGGGAACGGAGGTATGTACTATGATTAAAATTTATAGAACTGACAATAGCAAAATAGGAGAAGAGCATGCCTTTGAACCCGGTTCTTGGATTCAGCTTACAGATCCAAGTTTAGATGAATTGGAATTAATTTCAAATCGATTTGAAATCGATATCGCCGATGTGCGTGCCGCGATGGACGCGGATGAAAGTTCCCGTGTGGATATTGAGGATGACTATACGCTTATCCTTGTGGACATTCCGATTATCGAAATTCGTAATGATCAGAAGGCGTATACAGCGATTCCGCTTGGTATCCTTTTGTTAGATGATTATATTATTACCATTTGTGCGGAAGAAACTTCTGTATTACAGTATTTTGTAAATTCAACAGTAAGAGAATTCAGTACAAAAAAGCAGATGCGTTTTGTTTATCAGATTTTGTACCGAACTTGTATGGTATACCAGTTGTATCTGCGCACGATTGATAGTAAGCGAACGGAAATTGAAGAACGTGCACAGGAAGATGTGAAGGAAGAGGATTTAGTAACACTACATGAGTTAGAGTCCAACCTGGTATACTTTGCTACATCTCTTCGTGCGAATGGTGCGGTAATTGATCGTTTATCGAGATATAGTCGTGTACGACAATTTCCGGAAGATAAAGATTTATTGGATGATGTTAAGGTGGAGAATGGACAGGCGATTGAGATGACCATTATCTATCGTGATATTATTCATGGTACGAGAGAGTTGCTATCCAATATTATTGATATTCGTCTGAATAACGTGATGAAGTATCTTGCTGCTATTACAATTGTCATGGCAATTCCGAATATTATTTCCGGATTTTATGGAATGAATGTGGATGCTAAGTGGGTTCCGTTGCAAAGTGTTCCGTTTGGATTTGCAATCATCTGTGTTAGTACCTTTTTGTTATGTTTGATTGTACTGAAAGTACTGAAAAAGAAAAAGATGTTGTAGTCGTTAGTTTATTGAGATTTCCCTGACTTTTAAAATGGACGAAAAGTCTTTCTGCGAATGTTAGGACACTCATAAAAATATTATAAAATTTGCTAGACTCTACGGATATAAGATTTTCTATGCAGTTCCTTTTATGCATGGAAACCGTTCGGGGCGGCTGAGATGCGCCATCCATGGCTGACTCAGCCTTATGCCAACGTCCTGTTGGCATATCCCTAGTTTATATATAGGAACTGCGAGAAAATCTAATATCCTTCGAGAGGGCGCAAATCTTTATAATAATTTTTATGTCGTGTCTATTCACATGTTTGTAGAAGGACTTTTCTTTTTTTTGAAAGTCTCGCCACACCCGATGCCATTCTCTATATTTATTTTTCGTGTAGTGGTAGTTATATTCTAATGTATTGTAACAAAGCTTGCTTAGTGTTGTGGTGTTCACAGTATGGGTCTTTTCTAAAAAGTGACTGCTAGTAAGTAATCAACAGTCGTTTTTATCGTAGCCACGCATGACTATCTTAACGCGCAAACTAGAATTATTTTTTTGTTTTGAGACATTTTCAGTGTTATCTTTGTTATAGTATTAGAAAGCTTTCAATTGAGGGAAAACGGAGGTGAGATTGTGGAAGAATCGAAATATAATCAAATGGTCGAGTTATATTCCGATATGATATACCGAATAGCATTTAGTTATATGAAAAACCATGAGGATGCAGAAGATATATATCAAAATGTTTTTACTAAATTATTCGCGAAAAAGCATTTTATAGATGAGGAATATGAAAAACGCTGGTTAATTCGTGTGACGATAAATGAATGTCATTCGCTTTATCGTTCACCTTGGAAGAGACGACGCCAGGAATGTGAACATTTGGATACATTATTAGAGCGGCAACAATCAGAAGAAGGTTTCATAAATGACCAATTTTTGTCGGAGGCATTGATAGAAGTTACAGACATGTTAAAGAGTTTGCCGGAAAAATATAGCATGGCACTATATCTGTATTACTATGAAGAATACTCGACAAAAGAAATTGGTAAAATATTGCACAGAAACGAATCTACAATTCGTACACATTTGATGCGAGGAAAAGAGATTTTGAGAAGGAAGATGGAAGAAAGGGGTATGGAAAATGGATGAAAAGGCTTATTATGTAGATCAGATGGATAAGTTACAAGCATCTGATCAAATGAAACAACGAGTTTTACAATATGAATATACTAGAAAGAAAGCGTACTGGAAACCGGTAACTGCAGTGGCAAGTATTGTGTTGGTGTTAGTACTGTTTGTCATTCCGTCACCATTAAGTAACCAGGTAAATGCTTACTGTGAAGAGGTTTTTTATACAGTTGAAGAGATGATTTATGGCATAAATGTAAATGTAACAAATTATACAAGTACAATTAATCAGACAAAAAAAGATGGTGATTTGTCAATTCAGTTGAATGAAGTGTTGCTAGATGGAAATCATTTAACCTTTAAATATAAAGTGATTAGTGATATACCACGGTTTTTCACAATAGAAGAGGAAAATAGTGCTACTTATGAGGGTTATTATGATCTTGCTATAGAAAAAATTACAATTAATGGAAAGAGCAAGGAGTATTTAGGTGATGAATTGTCTTATTCTACTTTTGTTCAAGAGAGTGAAGATGCGTTAACGTATATAGTGGGGGATGAAATTTGTCTGCATGATTTTGAGGAAATGTTAGATGATCCGAATAAAATTATAAATGTTAAGATCGATGTGATTGCTACGGATTCCGAAATTGAAGATGATAGACATTATTCTTTCGCGTTTTCTGTGGAAAATCGAATGTTACAGCTTGATACAAAAGAGATTCCGTTCGAACATACACTGACACAAGATGATGTCACTTTTAATTTTGAGAAGATTAGTATTAATGAATGTTACCAAAAGATATATTTTCATGTGACAAATTTGCCGGACCAAGGAATGGATATCTGTATAACTCCAGAAAATAGAAGCCCGTATCTTTTTAGTTTAGATGGGGTTGATGATAATGGAAAAGAAGTTTTCTGTACTTTGGAAGAATTGAGAGACGGATATGGATATTTCTTGATTCGTGCATATAGTGATTTCGAAGGATTGGATTCCAATGTGGAATTTTACGATATGCAAATGGAATACACATGGTATGATCCAGAGCACTTGGTATGTACAGACGAAGAGGAAGGAATCTTTTATGGAAGAGAGGGAAAAGTAGGGAAATCTTTTCGGATTGAGTGCAAAGAGTAAAGCATAGAGGAAATGCTTTACAGAAATAGATATATTAATATAGCTAAGTATTTACTTGAAGGATGCAGAATGTCAAGAATGGCTTTGGGCGTGGCGAGATATTCAGAAGAACAAAAAAATCCTACTATAGTGTATAAATTTGCACGAAATAAAAATAATTATGAGTGTTACATACATAGTAGGATTTTTCGTCCTCTGAATATCAGGGAAAATCTTTATTATAGTTTTTTTGGTTCTGGGTAATCTACACCGAATGTATCTACGGTCATAGATGCGATTTTCTGCTCAACTAATGGTTTGTCGCTATAGTTGGTTTCTACGCAAGCAATCTTGTCTACGATATCAAGACCTTCTGTTACCTTTCCGAATGCAGCATACTGACCATCTAAATGAGGAGAAGTCTTATGCATAATGAAAATCTGTGAACCTGCAGAATCCGGCATCATAGAACGTGCCATGGAAAGTACACCAGGAGTATGCTTTAGGTTGTTTTCAAAACCGTTCATTGAGAATTCTCCCTTAATGCTGTAACCTGGACCACCGGTTCCGATACCGTCCGGACATCCGCCCTGAATCATGAATCCTTTGATTACACGGTGGAATATTAATCCGTCATAATATCCTTTTTTAACTAATGAGATAAAGTTGTTTACAGTGTTAGGAGCGATATCAGGATAAAGCTCAGCTTTCATTACATCGCCGTTTTCCATTGTAATGGTAACAATTGGATTTGCCATAATCATAAATCCTTTCGTAACTGATGTTTGTTTTTACAGTTACGTCCTTTCTAAATAAATATCAATCCACATTTTAACATTTATGAAAAAAGTTGACAAGTTTATTAACTACAATTCAAAAAGTTGAAGAATAAGGTTAAATATTCAATAAATTTTTAAAATATATTACAAGATAGTAAAAAAGAATCATCAAAATATAAGATATATTTCATAGCCTGTTAATTGCATTTCAAAATTTAAAAGGATAAGATATAGGTATGAAACGGATTGCCGATTACATAATAATATGCTTGCGAAACAAGGATGAATCAACTATAATTGTATTAATTATTGTGGTTTGCTCTACCTATTTATAGGGTGATGTAAACAATAGATTTGACTTGATATGCGATATTAGATATTTGAAATAGAGTGCGCTTTTGGAAGGGGATATTATTATGAAGAAGGTTAGTTTCAGAGTCAGAAATTTTGAAAAAGAACAATTTTTGACATACAACATCCATGATGAGGCAATATTAGATGAAGAAGTGCTCGATTTTCTTGAGGATGAAGAACCTAAAGGAATTGTTCCTATTATTTATGATGAGGAAGAAGAGTATGACACATTCTCTTATGAGGTGACAGATAAGATTTGTTTGTCTGAGTTGTCTAAGCAGGACATTAATGCTGAGATGGTCCTTAAGGTGATGAGAGGATTAGTTTTGTCATTAATTGACATGGGAGAATATAGAATACCATTGTCTTATTTGGTGTTGAATCGCAATTATATTTATGTTAATTCCAACTATGAGGTGGAATTTATTTGTATCCCTTTAGAAGAGATGCAGGAAGTTGTAGATTTGAATGCGTTCTTAAGAAATTTCGTGGCAAACTTGCGTTTTGAACCATCTGAGAATGGTGATTATGTAGCAAGAATGTTGACTTATATCAATAATACTGCAATTTTCAATCTTCGAAATATGCTTACTCTCGTTGAAGACTTGATGGATGTCTGCGGTGTAGAGATTCCGGAAGATACATCTGCTGATATTTATGTGGATTACCAGGAAATAGACGAGGATGAAGAAGTAGTAGAAGAAGCAATCGCAGAGGATGTTGAAGGCGAAGAAGTAGCGGAAGAAGCAATTGCAGAGGACGTTGAAGGCGAAGAAGTGGCGGAAGAAGCAATTGCAGAGGACGTTGAAGGCGAAGAAGTAGCAGAAGAAGCAATCGCAGAGGACGTTGAAGACGAAGAAGTAGCGGAAGAAGCAATTGCAGAGGACGTTGAAGACGAAGAAGTAGTGGAAGAAGCAATTGCAGAGGACGTTGAAGACGAAGAAGTAGCGGAAGAAGCAATCGCAGAGGACGTTGAAGACGAAGAAGTAGCGGAAGAAGCAATTGCAGAGGACGTTGAAGGCGAAGAGGTAGCGGAAGAAGCAATTGCAGAGGACGTTGAAGACGAAGAGGTAGCGGAAGAAGCAATTGCAGAGGATGTTGAAGGCGAAGAAGTAGTAGAAGAAGCAATTGCAGAGGACGTTGAAGACGAAGAAGTAGTAGAAGAAGCAATTGCAGAGGACGTTGAAGACGAAGAAGTAGCAGAAGAAGCAATCACAGAGGACGTTGAAGGCGAAGAAGTAGTAGAAGAAGCAATTGCAGAGGATGTTGAAAGTACACAAGAAGTAGATGTAAGAGAAAATAATGCTTGTGAAGAATTACAGGCAGAGAAACCGGAAGAAGTAGTGCAGGACAATGAAGTAATAGAAGAGATAAAAGAAGTTCAAAAGACGATCAAAAAGCCTACGCTTAAGACCAAAGAAATACCCAATACACCGATGATGTATGGAGATGATTTGGATGAAATTCTTGCAGAGATGGAGCAAGAAAGCAACAAAGTACAAGGCACGAAATCCGGTTTGAAGATTAAGAGAGATATCAAGGTGAATCGTGCAAGTATTGTGATGAGTAATCAGGAAGAGTCAAAAGAAACGGAAGAACTGGTTGAGGCACCAAAGGAGGAAATAGCGGAGTCTGTTCAGAATCAGGTTCCACCTAAGAAAAAGACAGATGTGCCTAAGGTGAATCCTTATCTTATTCGTGTGAATACGAAAGAAAGAATTATGATTACGAAGCAAAATTTCAAAGTTGGTAAAGCCAGCATGGGTGTTGATTACAGAGTGCAAGGCAATGGTGCAGTGAGTCGTGTACATGCAATTATTACCAATAAGGATGACATCTATTATATTAGAGATAACAAATCTACGAACCATACAATGGTCAATGGAAAAGTATTAGAAGATGGTGAAAACGAAGCTTTAGTAGATGAATGTATAATTCTATTAGGTGATGAAGAGTTTGTGTTTAAGATGGGATGATTGTATTAGTTGGATTGGTTAATTGTAGAATAGGTGCATACATCAGTTTGCGAATACAATGCGAGAGTGAAGAGAAATAACGACTTCCTTGGTAACAAGGAGTTTGTTGTTTCTCTTTTTTTTTAGGAAATGAGGAAGTGAAATGGAAGTTAAGACTGCATTTTATACGGATATGGGTAACGTAAAAAAAGTGAATCAGGACTCCTTGTCAATTAAGGTCTTAAACTTATTAGACGAAAAAATCATTTTTGCTGTGGTGTGTGATGGCGTGGGTGGATTAGAACAGGGAGAATTGGCGAGTAAAGAGGTGGTTTTAGAATTGGATAAATGGTTTCAATCTTCTTTTCTTCAAATCGTGTCAGAAGGCGATTTTTCAAAAGAGTGGTTGAATAAGCAATGGGAACAACAAATCGAGAAGATAGTACAGAAAATGAAGAGATATGGAAAGTGTTTTGGCATTGTATTAGGAACGACAGTGTCTGCACTGCTGATTTATCAAAAACGTTATTATATTTGTCATGTAGGTGACAGTAGAATCTATGAAGTGCGTGAAGAATTAAAACAGTTGACAACGGATCATACTTTAGTAGCACAGGAAATTCGAATGGGACGTTTAACACAGGAAGAATCTAAATGGGATGCAAGGCGCAATGTTCTTTTGCAATGTATCGGAACAGTGGGACAGGTTCATCCACAGTTGCTTTCTGGAAAGGTGAGAGAAAATACAACTTTTGTGCTGTGTACAGATGGATTTGTACACAGGGTATCAGAACAAGAAATGTTGGGTTATTTCGAGCCGGAAAAGTTACAACAAAAGGAAGATATAGAAAAGGCTTGTAGAGAATTGACACAGACAGTTCGGCAACGAGGAGAAGAGGATAATATTACAGTAGTTGGAATTGTTGTGAGGTGAAAAATGTCTAGAGTCGGTATGGTGTTAGATGGGAAATATGAAATATTAAAGCAGATTGGACAGGGTGGCATGTCAATTGTATATTTGGCAATTGATACTCGATTGAACAAACAGTGGGCCGTCAAAGAAATGAAAAATAACATGGGAAACAAAGAGGATGTAATATCAAAAGGATTACAGATGGAAGCCAATGTGTTGAAAATGGT
This sequence comes from Lachnospiraceae bacterium, assembly GCA_017395635.1. Classification (GTDB taxonomy): domain Bacteria; phylum Bacillota; class Clostridia; order Lachnospirales; family Lachnospiraceae; genus CAG-590. The sequence goes on from JAFQOE010000058.1 coordinate 191,552, forward strand.
TGATCATCCGGTGTTACCCAGAATAGTGGATATTATCGAATATGATGGAACCGTTTTTGTGGTAATGGATTATATAGAGGGTAAAACTTTGGACGAGGTTTTGCAAGTGGAAGGTGCACAACAACAGGAATGTGTCATTCAATGGGCGAAAGAGCTTTGTAGTGCATTGATTTATTTACATTCTATGAATCCTCCCATTATATATCGCGATATGAAACCTTCCAATATTATGCTAAAACCGGATGGAAGAATAAAATTAATTGACTTTGGGACAGCAAAGAAATTAGAGGTGGAAAATATAGCCGACACAACAGCATTAGGAACAAGAGGATATGCCGCACCGGAACAGTTTGGCGATGAGAGTGGGAGAGGTATATACAAGACAGATGCAAGGACGGATATATATAGCTTGGGTGCTACGTTATACCATATGGTTACAGGAAGAAGTCCGAGTGCTCCACCTTATATAATGAAACCGATTCGTTTTTGGGATTCTTCTCTTTCGAGTGGATTGGAGAAAATTATCTATAAATGCACTATGCAAAATCCAAATGAGCGTTATCAGGATTGCGTTGAGTTGTTGAAGGATTTGGAAAATTATCAAAAGCTCGATGATGCATATCGAAAAAAATGTCTTCAAAAAATGAAAGGTTTTTTGATTACCTTTGTATTTGCTGTTTGTAGTGCAATTGTGTCCGTTGCAGGTTACATAGGAAAAGAAAAAGAACGTCGTAATAACTATGATTCGTTAATCCAGATGGGCTTTGAGCATACAGTGAATGGGAATTATGAAGAAGCGGCCAAAGTTTATATTGATGCAATTACTAAGGTGGATGGAAGAAAGAGTGCTGCTTATATTGAATTGTTGGATTTGTATAGAAATTACATGGGTGAACCGATGGAAGGACTTGGAAAAGTCACTTATTATATAGACCAACAATATGAGGATGTACATGAAAATCAGGAAGTGTTATTACGAGTAGCCATGGATTATTTTGATGTGTTGCAGGATTATAAAACAAGTGCTTATTACTTTGGCTTGATAGATGAAAATGCATATCCGGAAGCAAAGTATTATAAAGAGATAGCAACGTCTATGGTGAAGTTAAATATCGATTATGAGAGTATGCTTACGAATATAGAAAGATTTGAAAGTATCAATGATGAAACGAGGTTGTCATTGCAAAAATTAATGAATTATCGTTTGCTTTGTATTGTGTATGCAAGAAACCTGGAGCAAATGCAACAAGCAGCCAAAGGTATCGTGCGAGTGGCTGATAAAGGGTTGAAAGTATTAGAACTTTATGAAGATGATAGTGTGAAAGCAGAGTACTATATCATTTATAATCAATATCTTTCTCTTGCGTATGAGCGTCTGGGTGAAAAGAGCTTGGAAGAGGACGAAGAGCTTGCGCGGGAATACTATGAAAAAGCATTGGAATGTTGTGATTTTATGTTAGGTATGATTTCTGGCACAGAAAGTAACACGATAGAGAGAATAACAGATTATCAATTGAGAGAGGCAAAATATTGTCAAAAGGCAAGTATCTATGAGGTGTTAGGTATGTATAAGGAAGCCTGTAAAGTATACGAAAAAGCTGAGAAAGAGTATGGGAAGAATAGCATTGACATATATGTAGGACATTTATCTCTCCTTTGTAACATAGAAGAAAGATATACAACGGACGTTGAGAATTGGGATGCGACAAGATTGTTAAAGCTTTATGAGGAAGGATGTAAAGTGCAGGGAATAGAAAAAGATTACAGATGGAAACAATTGGTACAGCGTATTACTCCTTTGTTTGAGGGAACGGAGGGATAGTATGTATGAAAGAATGTTTTTTATAGGTATGTTTTTTTGCGTGTTAAATTTTGCAATAAGTATTATTTTGTTTTTAAAAAACGGTGTGTTAAACATAATTCGAGATATGATGGGATGGAGACAAACAGTGATAGTACCACAGGAATACATAAAAGAGCAAGTGACAGATATTTTGATGAAGCAGGATATTTGTGTGGAGCAGTTGTTTCAAATCGAAGAAGATATTGTAATAACGCATACGGAGAACAGGATGTAGGAAAATAGATGATTTGGGCGTTTGCGAAACTCAAGTTGGTATTGGAATGCTTGTGCAAATTTAACACACCAACGCAGGACGTTTGCAATTGCCTAAGTAGATATTTGAGAGAAAGGAGATAAACATGAGGAAAATAGATATTGTGATATATGTAGTGTTATTAATATTTTTACTGGGTATAGTGTGTGGTGATTGGGAAGTTGGAAAAGTGTACGCGGAGATAACCGAAGAAATGAGTACGACGACGGAGAATATTACTGAAAGTTCGACGGAAGAAAATACAACTGAATCTACAACCGAAAGAATAGAAGAAGAAACTACCACGGAAGAGGCTACTACCGAAGAAGCTTCTACGGAGGATATAACCACAGAGGAAATACCACAGGAACCGGTGGATGAAACGCCACCGGAAGTTAAAATAGTGTGTATGGATGAAGATGGAAAAGCAAAGGAATCCGTGTTGTGTCACATAACAATATCAGATGAGGATTTTGAGAATTGTAAGAATATAGTGCATGTGGAAAAGAAGGATTTTCATAATAGAATAGAGTATATGATGATAGAAGATATTGAGTTTGAAAATGAAGTTGAAAAAGAAATGGAGTTTTCTGAAGAAGGATATTATCGTATTTATATTCAGTCTGTAGATGGAATGGGAAATGAAACTATTTCGGAAACAATTGAATTTTTGATTGATCGGACAGCACCGGATATTATGGTGAATATGGGGAAAATGAAGGAAAAGGGTTATTATGAGACGAAGAAAGAAAAAAGAGAAGTAATCATTGAGGTGGAAGACTATAACTTGGTAAAGGAATTTTGCAAGGTTGCTGTAATACATAATATGCAAACGGAAAGAATAATGTCTTGTGAATGGGAAGATTTATCTATGGGAAGAAAGACAACCCTTGTTTTTGATGATACTTTTGAAGATGGCAATTATAAAATTATAGTTTATGCGAAGGACGAGGTGGGAAATGAAGTTGGAAAAGAAGTTGATTTCAGCATTGATAATACTGCAGCCGAGATTGAGATGGATTCCGACATGAATTATGAAAAATGGACCAGTCAAGATGTTGTTTTTCAGACAAAAGTAGAGGACAATGTGTCGGGGTTAAAGGAAGTGATTTATAAAGTCAAAGGAGAAGTAGTAAAAAGAGTTTCTTTTGAGGAAAAAACGGATTGTTATTATCAGGAAATAATTGCAACAAAGGAGGCAGATAAAGAGTCTGGATATAGTGTTTCTGTGGAAGTGATTAATGGAGCAGGAATCAGGCAGAGTATGAAGCGTCAGGTCTACATTGATAAAACAAAACCGGAGGTGAGTCTTTCTGGGATTGAGGATGGACAGCACTATGCAAAAAATCAGGTTGTTCTTACTAATGTTATGGACATATCCTATAAAGAAACCCAGACGGAATATTATGTAACACATACAAAGAATGGAAAAAGTAAAAAAATACTTTTGAATGCATTTTTATCAGATAAGTATGAAGATAGTTGTATCCGGGAGTTTACACAGGAAGGAAAGTATGAAATTTATGCGATGACCACAGACAGTGCCGGCAACTGTTCTAAGTCTAATACGCTTTCTTTTGTAATTGATAAAACTGCACCGGTTTTGGAAGTGAAGGGTGTGGAAGAAGGTGCTATGACACCGGATACAGTGATATTGCAAATTAGTTGTCGAGAAGCATTTTATGCAACGAATAAAGTAGAGATGGAAATTGTGAAAACCTTAGATGGAAAAAAGACGACAGAGCGAGTGGATGGATTGCTGAAAGAGGGAGAGGAGTCGTTAATAGAAAAACAATTTTCGGAAGATGGAACTTATTGCGTAAGTGTTTTTGCAAAAGATAAGGCAGGAAACGAAGCAAAGACAAAGAGTGTAACATTTTCAGTAGATAAAACAAAACCGGAGATTCAAATTATAGGAACCGATAACTATCAGCTGTGGAGTAAACCGGCATCTTTGCGTTTTAGCATAGAGGAATCTAACTATGAAGGAAATCAAGTGTCGATTACCGGTACACGTAAAGACATTGATGGAAAAATAGAGAAATTGAATGTTCCGGCAATGAAGAATGATGGAAAAATTTCCAGTATGTTACAGGTTTTTGAAAAGGATGGGATTTATGAGCTACAAATAAATGCAAAGGATTTGGCAGGAAATGCAAATTCAAAGGAGATGCACTTTGTAATTGATCAGACAAGCCCTGAGATTAACGGAGTGGAAAAATATGATGGTGGGTATTATTCATCGTTTCAGTTGGCAGATTCTATGGAAGGCATTTTCAAGGATTTAACAGTAGTATCTTATCAGATGTATCTAAATGGTGTAGAATATAATGGTACGGATAAGATAACTCGGGAAGATAAGTATAATTTGCTGGTACAGGCACAAGATGAGTTGGGACATGAGAACAGAAAGAGTATTGAATTTATAGTAGATTGTACACCACCGAAAGTCAGATTTTTAGGGGTTATGGATGGAGAGCGTGTAGAAAAAGCAGGAACTATATTGTTGACTTTAGATGACGCAGAAGACGATATTACCGGTATTCGTGTGAATGATGTTGAATATGATGTGGCTTTGCGTGAAATACCGTATACAGAATATGGAAATTATCGAATAGAGGTAGACTGTAAAGACAAGGCAGGAAATAGAGCCACAGAAAGTATAAGTTTCACATATGCAAATGTAGAAACACAAACATCTACCTGGAAAGGTGAAATATGGATGAGTTTGTGTGTCGGTTTAGTTGGTGTTTTGGGGATTTGTGCTTGGGTTCATATTCGTACAAAACAGAAAAGAAGGGAAGAATAAAGGCGATGATAAAAGCAGTTGTATTTGATATGGATGGCGTTATATTTGATTCTGAAAAGTTGTATCGTAAACATTGGATGATTACCGGAGCAGAGTATGGAATTCCGGAAGAAACGATGCGCGAACTCTGTAATTTAATTGCGGGTTCCACGAAAGAACGGAATGAAAAGTTAATGAAGTCCAGATTCGGTGAAGATTTTGATTATATGACTTTTCGTGAAAGAACCATGTCTCGGATGGATGAGGATATCATGCAAAATGGTGTGGAATTAAAACCGGGTGTCATGGAATTGTTTGATTACTTGAAGAAGAATGAATATAAGATTGGTCTGGCGACTTCTACGCAACAAGAAAGGGCAGAGCGGAATTTGAAAAATGCAGGAATTCTTTCGTATTTTGATAAGATTGTATATGGAGGAATTGTTGCGAATGGCAAACCTGCACCGGATATTTACTTAAAGGCCTGTCGGGATTTAGGGGTGAAACCGGAAGAGGCAATCGGAATTGAGGATTCTATTAATGGTGTGAAATCATCTTCGACAGCGGGACTTTACACTATTATGGTGGTTGATTTGATTGAACCGACTGAGGAGATTCGTCTGATGACAAATCGGATTTTTGATTCTCTTTTTGATGTCCTTGATTTACTAAAAGAAGGAATGTAACCACTTAGTTGAATTAATCATGTCTGAGAGTACCGGTTCAATTAATCTTTCGGGTGGACAGTATCTTGCAAGGAATAAATATCAAAATACAATCATATATTGGACTAACAGATAAAATGGGAGTGTGATGTATGAGTATCGGATCAAAAATAGGAATTGTAATTAAGGGATTGATTTTTTCTTATGTGATAACAGGTGTATTATTGGCAATTTTAGCTTTTTTGGTATTTCAGTTTGGGTTGACAGAGAATGTGACGGATGTCAGTATTACAGCTATCTATGTAGTAGTAACTTTTTTAGGAGCCTTTGTGGTTGGAAAAGGTGTGAAGGAACGCAAGTTTTTATGGGGTTTTTTCCTGGGCTTATTGTACATAGCCATTATTTCGATTGTGGCAATTGTATTAGGCCAGGTGTTTGATGTGACCAGTACTGCTAATTTGTCCACGGCTGTTCTTTGTATTGGTGGTGGTCTTTTGGGGGGCATGTTAAGTTAAGTGCTTTGTGTTAAGTTGATTTGCAGTGCTGAAATTTGATGGATTTGTAACAATAGAGCTGTTCGTTTTTTCGTTGACCTGGTTAAAAGCTTGTGTTATACTATGTCATAACTATTTTATGATATAGGAAATTCTACTGTGTGGAAACTCTTATGCCATAAAAATGCTCCGCAAGGATCGTAAATAATACAAATGTGAGGTAAAGAATTATGAAGCATATTAAGACTTTAACAGACAAAACTTTGAAGAACACAATGGAAAAGGGTGGATGTGGTGAGTGCCAGACATCTTGCCAGTCAGCTTGCAAGACATCTTGTACAGTTGGTAACCAGACTTGTGAAAACAAATAATTGTTAATCAGCAGCTATTCGGTAGACAGGTACTGAACGGTTACGTTAACTGTCTGTATAATGAGACGAAAGTATTTGTAAAAGAATAAAGAGGACTGCTAATTTAGCTGTCCTCTTTCGTTGCGTTTTTAATGATTTGTTTTTTGGGGAGAGAAATGACCTCTGTCGACAGAATTTTTGACGCGGCGTAGAAGGAGTTAAAGTGGTACATCAATATAAAAACAATGGCTATAATATCGTACTTGATGTCTGTAGTGGTTCTGTTCACGTAGTAGATGATATAGTGTATGATGTGATTGGCTTATATGAAGAATTGAATCGGGAAGAGATTGCAGAGAAGCTTCCGCAGTATTCCAAAGAAGATATCTTTGAGGTATGTGAAGAGATTGCAGAATTGAAAGAGGCCGGACAGCTTTTCACGGAAGACGTGTATAAGGACGCAATAATTGATTTTAAGCAAAGAAAGACAGTAGTGAAGGCACTATGTTTGCATATTGCACATGACTGTAATCTTGCATGCAAATATTGTTTTGCGGAAGAGGGAGAGTATCATGGTGATCGTTCCCTTATGAGTTATGAGGTTGGTAAGAAAGCATTGGATTTCTTAATTGCCAATTCCGGAAATCGTGTGAATTTGGAAGTGGACTTCTTTGGAGGAGAACCACTTATGAATTTCCAGGTGGTAAAGGACTTAGTGGCATATGGAAGAAGTCAGGAAAAGGAACACAACAAGAAGTTCCGTTTTACACTTACAACCAATGGAATGTTATTAGATGATGAGGTTATGGAATTTGCTAATAAGGAAATGGCCAATGTTGTCTTGAGTATAGATGGTCGCAAGGAAGTACATGACTTTATGCGTCCTACAAGAAATGGCAAAGGAAGTTATGACATTATTATTGATAAGTTTAAGAAAATGGCGAAGCTTCGTAATCAGACCAATTATTATGTGAGAGGAACTTTTACACATCATAATTTGGATTTCTCAGAGGATGTACTGCATTTGGCAGATTTGGGATTTAAGCAGATTTCCATGGAACCGGTTGTGGCACCGGACGAACAGCCATATGCAATCAAGGAAGAAGATTTGCCGAAATTGTTTGAGGAATATGATACCCTAGCAAAGGCAATGATTGCAAGAGAGAAAGATGGAAAAGGATTTAACTTCTTCCATTTCATGATAGATTTAACAGGCGGTCCATGTCTTTATAAGAGATTATCCGGATGTGGCTCTGGAACAGAGTATTTAGCAGTGACACCTTGGGGAGACTTATATCCATGCCATCAGTTTGTTGGAATGGAAGAATTTAAGTTGGGTAACGTAGACACTGGAGTTGAGAAAACTGAGCTAGTGGACGAATTTAAGCTTTGTAATGTATATGCAAAGGACAAATGTAAGGATTGCTTTGCAAGATTCTACTGTAGTGGTGGTTGCGCTGCGAACTCCTATAACTTCCATGGCAATTTATTAGATGCCTATGATGTTGGTTGTGAGTTGGAGCGTAAGCGAGTAGAATGTGCAATTATGATAAAAGCAGCATTATCGTAACAGCGAAAGTACTAAATTGTTATGACTGTATAGATTGGTTACGTATTGTTGTAAGAAAAGGAGAGAAAAGGAAATGAAGAAAGCAAAAAGAAACAGTGTACTGATTATTTTGGTGTTCATTTTGGCTTTGGCGCTTGGTATTTATACTGCGGCAGTAGGTCTTGGTAAACATCGTATTGGTGCAGCAAAGAATATCGTGTTAGGATTGGATCTTGCCGGTGGTGTAAGTATTACTTATGAGGTTGTAGAAGACAATCCAAGTCAGCAGGAAATTGATGATACTATTAAGCGTCTACAGTTGCGTGTAGATGGTTATTCAACAGACGGAAGCGTATATCAGGAAGGTTCTGATCGTATTAGCATTGAAATTCCTGGTGTGACAGATGCAAACCAGATTCTGGAAGAGTTAGGAAAACCTGGTGCGTTGGAATTTTTAGATGAAGAGAATTATTCTTTGTTTGCTTCCGGTGAAGCATATGAACCATTGTTGACCGGTTCTGATGTGAAAGCTGCGTCAGCAGCAATTGATAATTCGGGAACAACACCGGATTATATTGTTGAGCTTGTATTTAATGATGAAGGTACTAAGAAGTTTGCAGAGGCTACAAAGATTAACTTGCAAAAGATTATTTATATTATCTATGATGGTGAGGTTGTTTCTGCACCAACTGTTCAGTCAGAGATTACCGGTGGTAATGCAATGATTAATGGTATGGCTGATTTGGAAGAGGCAGAAAAGCTTGCGCAGACAATCCGCATCGGTGCACTTCCTTTGACATTGACAGAGTTACGTTCTAACGTAGTAGGAGCTACATTAGGTCAGGATGCACTTGTATCCAGTTTAAAAGCTGGTGCAATTGGTATGGCAATTGTAGCATTGATTATGATAGTAGTTTACTTATTACCAGGTGTGATTTCTGTGTTTGCACTTTGTGCATATGCTGTTCTTACTTTATTATGTTTGAATGGATTCAATGCAAGTTTGACCTTGCCGGGTATTGCAGGTATTATATTGTCAATCGGCATGGCGGTAGATGCGAATGTAGTTATTTTTACACGTATTAAAGAAGAAATTGGTACGGGTAATGGTGTGAAGGTAGCAATTGATTCCGGTTTTAATAAGGCGATGTCTGCTATTTTAGATGGTAATATTACAACTTTGATTGCAGCAGTTGTGCTTTATTTGATGGGTACAGGTCCGATTAAGGGATTTGCTTTAACTCTTGGTATTGGTATTGTATTATCTATGTTTACAGCTTTGTTTATAACAAAGAATTTGTTAAAAGCTGTATATACATTAGGATTAAAGAGTCCTAAATTATATGGTTCCAAGAAAGAATATAAGGTTCAGGGTTATGTGAAATTCAGCCGTGTTGCATACATAATCTCTATTGTTGCGATTGCAGCAGGTATTATTGCATTGCCAATCTTTAAGAGCAAAGACGGTTCTGCTTTGAATTATACACTAGAGTTTACCGGTGGTACTGCAATGACCGTTGATTTTGACGAGTACTATGATTTGAATGCGGCAGAGGAGAAGATTCGTCCTGTTGTAGCGAAAGCTGCTGATGTGTCAGAAGCTACTATTCAGGTTCAGAATGTTAAGGATACGAATGAAATTGTAATTAAGACACCTGAGCTTAAGGTTGACCAGCGTAATGAAGTAGAGAATGAATTACGTGCCAACTTTGGTGTGAAAGAATTTGCAATTGAGAATATCAGTGGAACAATTAGTTCAGAAATGCAGAAAAATGCAATTATATCTGTTTTGATTGCAACAGTTTTAATGTTGATTTATATTGCAATCCGTTTTGATGATGTAAAGTTTGGTGCAGCAGCGGTTATTGCCTTGTTGCATGATGTGTTAATTGTATTTGCAATTTATTCAATCGGAAGATTGTCAGTTGGTAATACATTTATTGCATGTATGCTTACAATTGTAGGTTATTCTATCAATGCAACGATTATTATCTTTGACCGTATTCGTGAGAATTTAGTATTGATGAAGAGCAAAGGCGAGTCTTATGAAAATATTGTTAATGCGTCTATTTCACAGACATTTACAAGAACGATTTACTCTTCGCTTACAACATTTGTAACAGTATTTGTGTTATATATCATGGGTGTTACCTCTATTAAGGAGTTTGCTTTAACACTTATGGCAGGTATCGTTTGTGGTGCTTATTCTTCTGTATGCATTACAGGACCATTGTGGCATACACTTAAGACTAAGTTAAGCAAGGATAATAAGGGCAATAAGAAGGTTTCTAAGAAAGCTTAAGAAATTGAAAAGCATAGGGACATGGCGAAAAACCATGTCCCTTTCATAGCTTATTTAGAAGCATATAGGAGATTTGTATGGCAGGACAAAACTGGGTTATAAGAGCAAAGAAAGCAGATTTTGATGCTCTTTCACAACAATATAATATCGATCCGGTAGTGGCAAGAGTAATGGTGAACCGTGATTTGGAGGAATCTCAGTTTGAGATGTTTTTGAATCCGGATTTGGAACGTATGCATGATCCTTTTTTGATGGAGGACATGAATCGAGCTGTTCGTATCATTTGTCATGATGTGGAAGAGGGAAATTCGATTCGCATTGTGTCAGATTATGACGTGGATGGAGTTATGTCCAATTACATTCTTTACAAGGGATTAAGAAGAATTGGAGCAGATGTAGATTATGTGATTCCTCACAGAGTGAAAGAGGGATACGGGATTAGTGAGGATATTATCGAGAAAGCGGTAGAAGATGGGGTTCATACGATTGTTACTTGCGATAATGGTATTGCAGCAAATGCAGCACTTGCTAAGGCAAAAGAGTTAGGATTAACCGTATTAGTGACGGATCATCATCAGGTGCCATTTATTATGGAGGGGGACAAGAAAAGATATATTCTCCCGCCGGCAGATGCGATTTTGAATCCCCAAAAGGAAAGTTGTAATTATCCTTTTGATGATTTGTGTGGTGCAGGAGTTGCATACAAATTAATCGAAGCAGTTTATCAAAAGCGTGATATTCCAAAAGAGGAATTGTATTCTTTTTTGGAGTTTGTGGCAATTGCGACAATATGCGATGTGGTAACATTACAGGATGAGAATCGAATATTTGTAGTGCGTGGATTAGAAAGATTAAAACCTTCGAGTAACGTTGGTATGAGAGCACTTATTAATGCGGTTGGTTTAACAGACCAAGTGATAGATGCATATCATATTGGATTTAAAATAGGTCCGTGTATCAATGCTTCCGGACGTTTGGAGAGTGCAGTGGAATCGTTGAAACTCTTGTTGGAAGAGGATGTAGAAATTGCTTTTTCAAGAGCAGAAGAGATTGTTTGCATGAATGAAGAAAGAAAACAACTTACATTTCAAGGGGTAGAGAGTGCAGAAGAAATTTTGCAAGATTTATCTGGAATGAAGATTTATGTAATATATATGCCGGAGTGTCATGAAAGTTTGGCAGGAATTATTGCAGGTAGAATTCGCGAAAAATATAATCATCCGGTTTTCGTGTTGGTAGACAGCGAGGAAGAAGGGGTGGTTAAAGGTTCTGGTCGCTCTATTGAGGAATATCATATGTTTGAAGCATTACAGGCGTGTGAAGATATCCTGATAAAGTTTGGTGGTCATGCTATGGCAGCGGGATTTTCTTTAAAGAAAGAAGATGTCGAAGTGTTTGCGAGTCGTCTTAATGAGAATTGTACTTTGGAAGAGAGTTCATTTATTCCCAAAGTGCGCATTGATGTGGCAATGCCAATTTCTTATGTGACAGAAGAACTGATTCAACAACTTGATAAGCTTGCACCATTTGGAAAAGGAAATGAGAAACCACTGTTTGCCCAAAAGGATTTGAATGTGTTATCTGCAAAGATTATGGGTAAAGACAGAACAGTGGTTAAGGTCATGTTGGAAAGTAACGATGGTTTTATGTGTGAAGGAATCTATTTTGACGCACAGGAGTTTTCGGAAAATATAATTGCATGGTTTGGTCAGGAAGAGTACGACAAGTTATTACATGGATGGCTGAATAACGTAGTGTTAAATGTGGCATATTATCCTGCTGTTAATGAATATAACGGCAATCGAACTATACAATTACAAATAAAGCGTTATGCTATGGCTACAGTAAGAGAAGTGTTGTAGATAGAATATAATTGCGAATTGTAACCAGGTAGGTACAGAATAGGTAGAATAGAATTACCCATATAACACAAAATTGGATATATTTCTCAGACAAATTTTACAAAATTGAATTTTGTCAGCAGAATTATCGTTACATCGATAAAATTATGAGATATACTATAACATAGTTTCATTAATAGGAATTAAGCATTAATGTTGGATGGAGATATGCAACGATACGATAACGACAGAAAAGAAGGTGAGTATGTGGCAGGAATTATGAATAAGGAAAAAGAACTTAGTACCCCAAAGGATTTTACTCCACCAGAGGAATTATACGACCTTTTGATTCAACGCGTGCAAGAGTATCATCCGAATACGGATATCAGTATGATTGAAAAAGCATATGCAATTGCGGATAAAGCTCATAAGGGACAGTTTCGCAAATCCGGAGAGCCATATATTATGCACCCTCTTTGTGTTGCTATTATTTTGGCAGAGCTTGAATTGGATAAAGAGACAATTGTTGCCGGAATATTACATGATGTAATAGAAGATACCATTATGACAGATGAGGAAATTGAAAAAGAGTTCTCGTCTGAGATTTTATTGTTGGTAGATGGTGTTACCAAGTTAACGCAGTTGAATTTTTCGCAGGATAAGTTAGAACTACAGGCAGAAAATCTTCGCAAGATGTTTCTTGCCATGGCTAAGGACATCCGAGTGATTTTGATTAAGCTGGCTGACCGTTTGCACAATTTGCGTACCTTACAGTATCAGTCACCGGCAAAACAGATTGAGAAATCAAGAGAGACGATGGATATATACTCACCAATTGCACATCGTCTTGGTATTAGTAAGATTAAGATAGAGTTGGATGATATATCTTTGCAGTATCTTGAACCGGAAAAATTTCGGGAACTGAAGTCAGAGATTGATAGTCGTCTCGAAGAAAGAGAAACATTTATTGCAGATATTGTGCATGATGTAAAAGAGTGTATTGATGACGCAGGTATTGAAGCGGAGATTAATGGTCGTGTAAAGCATCTTTTCAGTATTTATAAGAAAATGGTGAATCAGAATAAGACATTAGACCAGATATATGATGTCTTTGCAGTTCGTATTATTGTGGACAGTGTAAGAGATTGTTATGCGGCACTTGGTATTATTCATGAGAAGTATAAACCGATTCCGGGTCGTTTTAAGGACTATATTGCAATGCCGAAATCTAATATGTATCAGTCGTTGCATACTACCTTGATTGGTAAAAATGGACAACCTTTTGAGATACAGATTCGTACGTATGACATGCACAAGACCGCTGAATACGGTATTGCTGCGCATTGGAAGTACAAGGAGAATCTTAGCGGAACAGCAAGAGATAAAGAGGAAGAGAAGCTTAGCTGGTTGAAGCAGATTCTTGAGTGGCAAAGAGATACAGAGGACAATAAGGAATTCATGAGTGCGGTTAAGACCGACTTGGATTTATTTACGGAACAGGTTTATTGTTTTACACCGAATGGAGATGTGAAGAATCTTCCGGCAGGTTCTACACCGATTGATTTTGCTTATAGCATTCATTCTGCTGTTGGTAATAAGATGGTTGGTGCAAGGGTAAATGGAAGACAGGTTCCGGTTACTTATACATTGAAGAATGGTGACCGAATCGAGATTGTCACTTCGCAAAATTCCAATGGACCAAGTCGTGACTGGCTATCAATTGTTAAGTCTGCACAGGCCCGTAACAAGATTAACCAGTGGTTTAAGCAGGAATTCAAAGAAGATAATATTAACAGAGGAAAAGAACTATTACTGCAGTATTGTAAGACGAAGGGATATAATTATTCGGATTATTCCAAGTCGGATCTTTTGAAATCAGTAATGGAAAAGTATAATTTCAAGGATTGGGATTCCGTGTTGGCAGCAATCGGCCATGGTGCGTTGAAAGAGGGCCAGGTTGTGAATAAGCTGATTGAACTGCAGAAAAAGGAAGAGAAATCTAAGCTTACAGAAGAAGAGTTACTAGAGCAGTTGAATCAAAGTTCAGAATTACATCGCGGTAATGTCAGCAGGGGTGGTATTGCAGTTAAGGGAGTGGATGATGTAGCAGTTCATTTCTCAAGATGTTGTTCCCCTGTACCGGGAGATGAAATTGTTGGATTTGTAACAAGAGGTAGAGGTATTTCGATTCATCGTACGGATTGTACGAATGTTGTTGGGATGAATGCCAGTGACAGAAATCGTTTGATTGAAGCAAACTGGCAGGCAGGTGCTGCGGATAATCCGTTGGCGACCTATTCCACAGAGCTTCGCATTTTCTGTGCGAATCGTACCGGTATGTTGTTCGATGTATCTAAAGTATTGACGGAAGAGAATATCAATGTGACAGCTATTAACAGTAAGTCCGGTACCAGAAATGAAAAAGCAACATTTACGGTTGTGTTTGATATTAAGACGGTGGATCAGTTGAATCGAGTAATTAATAAATTACGCCAAATACCGGGAGTGATTGATGTAGAGAGAAGTATAGGATGAATCCGTATAGAAAGTGGAGAGTAGAATGGCAGATTTAGAGATTTTTCAGAAGACGTTGGGTGATTTGGGAACCAACTGTTATATTATGGTGAATCATGATACGAAGGAGTGTATCGTATTTGATCCGGCGGATGAAGCGCATGTATTGAAAGAGATTTTTGATCATCCGGATTTTAATTTGAAGGGAATCTTTTTGACACATGGTCATTTTGATCACATTGGTGCAGCAAAAGCATTAAAAGATACTTACAATGTGCCAATCTATGCTTCAAAGGAAGAAAATGATCAGATTCTTACAAAGCTAGGTGGCAATTTATCCGCTATGTTTGGTAATCCGATGACATTGGAAGCAGATGAATTATTGCATGATGGTCAGAAGATTGAGATTATTGGAACTACTTTGGACTGTATGTTGACGCCAGGGCATACGGTAGGTGGAATGTGTTTCTACTGTGAGGAATTGAAATCGGTAATAGCAGGAGATACACTGTTTTGTGAAAGTGTGGGAAGAACCGATTTTCCAACGGGAAGTGGAAGTGTACTTGTGAATTCTATTCGTGAGAAGTTATTTGCATTGCCGGATGATACCAAGGTTTTCCCAGGACATATGAGTACTACGACCATAGGTTGGGAGAAAGAGAATAATCCATTTATTTAAGAAGGAATGTAACTGTTCTGTGATGAATGGTTACGAAGGAATCAATATGATATATTTACAGCAGAATGTAGAAATATACAACAATGATATACGTGCAATGTTACAGGCTTTCTTTGATAACGAGAAGGTTGTGTTGACGAAAGAGGATACCAGAATTTCTTTGGTGGTGGAATATACGTCTGATTCAGATGTAGAAACACAGGTGACAAGTGGTGGTTACGTCACATATACGTTAGAGGATGAAGATGGTTATCATGCAAGTAAAACCGTGGTTGTGGACTACATGAATAAAAAACTTGCAAGGAATCCGCTAAAGGCAGCGCTGTATGGTTTGCTATCGAATTATACAGGAAAGAATCTACCTTGGGGAAGTATGACAGGTGTAAGACCTACCAAGGTTGCTACAGAATGGTTAGAAAATGGGAAGAGTGAAGAGGAAATCAGGAATTTGTATACCAACACCTACTTGACGATTCCTCAGAAAGCAGATATTTGTATAGAAGTAGCAAAGAAAGAACAGGAATTATTCGAAGATTTTAACTACGATGAGGAATACTGTATTTATATTGGAATTCCGTTTTGTCCAAGCAGATGCTTGTATTGCTCGTTTACGTCCTATCCAATTGCACAATATGCCAATAAGGTAGAGGATTATTTGCAGGCACTTTATAAGGAAATGGAATTTGTGGCGAGAGCGGATGTTTACCAGGACAAACGTCTTGTTGCCATATATATTGGAGGAGGAACACCGAGTGCTCTTTCGGCAGATCAGTTAGAAGCGTTAGTTACAAAGCTTAAGAATACATTTGATATGCAGTATGTTCGGGAATTCTGTGTAGAGTGTGGAAGGCCGGATAGCATTACTATGGACAAGCTAAGAGTTCTCAAGGAGCTTGGTGTGGAACGAATCAGTATTAATCCACAGACTATGTCTGATGAGACCTTACATTTAATCGGTCGAGCTCACAGTGTGGAGCAGACAAAAGAAGCTTATGCAATGGCAAGAGAAGCAGGATTTGATAACATTAACATGGATATGATCGTAGGACTTCCGGGTGAGGATATTAAGGATGTGCGCCATACTCTTTCGGAGATTCGGGAGATGAAACCGGATAGTATCACGGTACACTCTCTGGCGATTAAGCGCGCAGCTAGTCTCAATATTGAGATGGAGCGCTATCACAATCTGATTAAGGGAAGCACGAACGAGATGTTGTTGGCAGTGGATGAATGTGCAAGAGAGTTGGAATTATATCCATATTATCTTTATCGTCAGAAAAATATTCCGGGTAAGCTTGAGAATATTGGATATGCTGCGGAAGGCAAGGAATGCGTTTACAACATTTTGATTATGGAAGAGAAGCTCGATATTCTTGGTATGGGAGCCGGTTCTTCTTCGAAATTCGTATTCCGTAAGGAAAATCGTATTGAACGCGTAGAAAATGTGAAAAATGTAGATGAATATATCAATCGTATTGATGAAATGATAGAAAGAAAGCAGAGGATGTTTTCTACATTGTAGAAAGGAGGATTTCTATGATAGAAGCGGGTAGAGATGATTTGGATATCGAAGTAGATGAGATGTCTGCTTATTTGACAGAAGATTTGAAGACGGAAATTGCTCATGGAATAGAGGTTAGTCGATTGGCTGGAAAATTGGCCAGAGAGTTAAAATTGGATAATGAATTCTGTCATGATATAGAAGTAGCAGGAATGCTACATGACATTGGAAAGCTAAGGGCAAGCACATACTTGTATGGCGGAGAAGAAAACACTTTAAACGTAGAGAAAATGCGATATGTACGTATGCATGCAAAGGCAGGTTATGAGGTTGTTAAAAGTGAGGGTTATCCGGATAGAGTATGTGAAATGATATTACATCATCATGAGAATTATGATGGAACCGGTTATCCGGATAATTTGATAGGAGATAATATTCCGCTTGGTGCAAGAATCCTACGAGTATGTGACGTATTTGTGGCATTGACTTCAGACAGACCGTATCGTAAGGCGTTTGACAGTAAAACAGCGGTGGAATTATTGATAGAAGAAGTGCGACATTTTGACATGAAGATATTTCTTCCGTTCCAAAGTATCGTCCATGAGGAAATACAGGCGAGGGAATTAAGAGGAGATATACCGGAAAAATTAGTGTGGTGATTGCCAAACTCAGATCCGCGTTATGAAGTTTGTACAAGTATAACAAACCATCGCAGGCACGCTCTCGCTGCTCCGAGTGCGTAGCGGTACTAAGCTCAACAAAGTTTCGCTAAGTACCGACGGACTCAGAATGCACCTGCGTATGGTGCTTGTTACACTTGTACAACTAGGCAGTGTTTCTGGGAGTTTTGCAATTACTTATAATGTAATAGAAAAGGAAAGAGGAGAATAAAGAAATGGCAATGAAGAAAAAGCCGGTAACCGGCATGAAGGATATATTACCGAGAGAGATGGAGATTCGTGATTATGTAATTCACGAGATTAAGGAAACATACAAGACATTTGGTTTTTCGGGAATGGAGACACCTTGCGTAGAGCACATCGAAAACTTAAGCTCGAATCAGGGTGGAGAAAATGAAAAATTAATCTTTAAGATTTTGAAGCGTGGCGATAAGCTTACTTCTGCAGTGGATAAAGTAAATGCAGACAATGCGGATGTTTTGGTAGATGGTGGTCTTCGTTATGATCTGACCTTACCACTTTCCAGATACTATGCCAATAATGCCAACGATTTGCCAAGTCCATTCAAGGCTTTGCAGATGGGTAACGTATGGCGTGCAGACAGACCACAGAGAGGTCGTTATCGTCAGTTTATGCAGTGTGATATTGATATATTGGGAGAACCGACAATCCTTGCTGAGATTGAGTTGATTACAGCAACCACTACTTTGCTTGGAAAGATTGGATTTGAGAAATTTACGATTCGTCTTAATAACCGTAAGATGTTAAAGGCGATGGCAGCATACAGTGGTTTTGAAGAGAAGGATTATGACAGTGTATTCATCACATTGGATAAGATGGATAAGATTGGATTAGATGGTGTGGCAGAGGAGCTTGTGTCACAGGGATTCTCAAAGGAGAGTGTAGATAAGTGCTTAGACTTGTTTGATAAGGTAAGTGAGGACGTAGCAGGTGTGCGTTACTTAAAGGATACTTTAGGTGAGTTCCTTCCAGCAGGAGTTGCAGAAGATTTGGAGACCATTATGACAAGCGTGGATGCTACGAAGTCTGCAGACTTCAAGATTGCATTTGATCCAACCCTGGTACGTGGTATGGGTTATTATACCGGTCCAATTTTTGAGATTTCTATGGATGAATTTGGTGGTTCTGTTGGTGGTGGTGGACGCTACGATGAGATGATTGGTAAGTTCACCGGACAGAATACTCCGGCTTGTGGATTCTCTATCGGTTTTGAGCGTATTGTTATGCTATTGTTAGAGAAGGATTACCAGATTCCAAAGCAGGGTGAAAAGATTGCATATCTTGTGGAGAAGAATATGCCATCGGATAAGATGCTTAAGATTTTGCAGCAGGCAAATGAAAAGCGTGCAAATGGTGAGCAGATTAATATTGCAATCATGAAGAAGAACAAGAAGTTCCAGAAAGAACAGATGGAGAAAGAGGGCTATACTGTATTTGAGGAGTTCTTTGTGGATAGGATGTAAGAAGGAGTGAGTTGGATGGAAGAGATTAGTAGGGGAGCAATTCGTAATTCAAATGAGTTGGAGTTTGCCATTTTCTGCGTGGAAAACGTGGCAATTGAGTTGGGTGTCCCTGCTGAGAAAGTCTATCGTGCATTAACTATTCAAAGTAATCTTTTGAGGCAGTATATTATACCAGAGTATGAAATGTTGCATACACAAGGGAAAGAATATATTGTGGCAGATATTATAGAAACAATGAAAGAAGCGGGGGTTGAAATATGATATTGTATCATGGTTCATATGTGGTAGTTGATAAGCCGGATATTTCCTATTCCCGTTTGAACGTAGATTTTGGGCCTGGTTTTTATACAACGCCGATATATGGACAGGCTGTGAAGTGGTGTGGCAGATTTAAGCGACGTGGACAAGAAGGTATATTATCGAAATACTTTCTGGATGAGGCTGTTTTCGAAGAAAAGAACGTGTTACAATTTGATTCTTACTCGGAGACGTGGTTGGATTTTATCTTGTCGTGTAGGAGAGGAAATGATACCACAGATTATGATATAGTGATAGGTGGAGTTGCCAACGACAAAGTGTTTAACACGGTGGAATTATATTTTGATGGCTTGATTGATAAGAAAGAAGCATTGAAAAGATTGCAGTACGAAAAACCGAATATGCAGATTTGTATACGAGTGCAGGCAGTCTTGGATCAATATCTGACGTTTGAAGGGAGCGAAATGGTATGAATGCAAATCCGATATTACTACAGAAAAAATATAGTCGTATTGTGGAGTTGTTTGCAACGAAGGAAGCGATTTCGTTCATTGATGCGTTAGACTTCTTTTATTCTTCTTCATTGTATCAGTTGATGCGAGATGGAGTTTCGGATATGCATTGTATGAGTGATGAATATCTGGCAGAGGATTTATGTATGGAATATCAGAAGAAAATGTAGATATATAGTGTAATAGTAGTATTGAATAATGGAATGAGTTTCAAGGCAAAGGTATTATAAGACTTTTAACTGTACAAATTCATATAAACCATATATAATAATGCATGGGTGTGTTCACCCATGCTTTTTCTTTATAGGAAACGAAATTTCAATAAACAGGAGGCTATCATGGCAGAGTCAATGAAGGGTTTGAAGAGAACCCACAGATGTACAGAAGTAAGTAATAAGAATGTAAATGAAACTGTTACCGTTATGGGTTGGGTTCAGAAGAGCCGTAACAAAGGTGGTATCATTTTCGTCGATTTGAGAGATAGAAGTGGTGTATTACAGGTTATTTTTGAAGAGGACAAGTGTGGAAGTGAAAGCTTTGCAAAGGCTGAGAAGCTACGTAGTGAGTTCGTAGTGGCGATTACCGGTGAAGTGGTTATGCGTGCCGGTGGAATCAACCAGAATCTTGCAACAGGTGATATTGAGGTTATTGCAAAGGATATTCGTATCCTTTCTGAGTCAGAGACTCCACCTTTCCCAATTGAAGAGAACTCTAAGACAAAGGAAGAGCTTCGCTTGAAGTACCGTACTTTGGATCTTAGAAGACCGGATCTTCAGCGCAATTTGATTCTTAGAAGTAAGGTGGTTAGTTCCATTCGTAACTTCCTTGCAGAGGAAGGTTTCTTGGAGATTGAAACTCCAATCCTTAATAAGTCAACACCGGAAGGAGCAAGAGATTATCTTGTGCCAAGCCGTGTGCACCCGGGATCATTTTATGCATTGCCACAGTCACCACAGATTTTCAAGCAGTTATTAATGGCTGCAGGTTATGACCGTTACTATCAGGTTGCCAAATGTTTCCGTGACGAGGATTTGCGTGCAGACAGACAGCCTGAATTTACACAGATTGATATGGAGTTATCTTTCGTAGACATTGAGGATGTGTTAGACGTTAATGAGAGATTGCTTGCGAAGATTTTCAAAGAAGCAATTGATGTGGATGTGGAACTTCCAATTCAGAGAATGACATGGCGTGAAGCAATGGATCGTTTTGGTTCGGACAAGCCGGATATTCGTTTCGGTATGGAGCTTACCAATGTAACCGACGTGGTGAAGGATTGTGAGTTTGTTGTATTCAAGGGTGCAATCGACAATGGTGGTTCGGTTCGTGGTATTAATGCCAAGGGACAGGGTTCTATGCCACGTAAGAAGATTGATGCATTAGTTGATTTTGCAAAGGGTTATGGTGCTAAGGGTCTTGCATACATTGCAATTGCAGAGGACGGAACATGGAAGTCATCTTTTGCTAAGTTCATGAAGGACGAAGAAATGACAGCCTTAATTGAGAAAATGGATGGTCAGCCAGGCGACTTGTTATTGTTTGCAGCGGATAGAGATAAGATTGTCTTCTCTGTACTGGGAGCACTTCGTTGTGAATTGGCAGATCAGTTAGGTTTGGTAAGCAAGGACGATTTCAAGTTCCTTTGGGTGACAGAGTTCCCAGTATTTGAGTGGTCAGATGAGGAAGAGCGTTTCCAGGCAATGCATCACCCATTTACTATGCCAATGGAGGAAGACTTAGAGCTACTTGATACAGATATGGGCAAAGCAAGAGCGAAAGCTTACGACATCGTATTGAATGGTGTGGAGCTTGGTGGTGGTTCTGTTCGTATCCATCAGGATGATATTCAGGAGAAGATGTTCAAGCTCCTTGGAATCAGTGATGAGGTAGCACATGACTTGTTTGGTTTCTTGTTAACAGCATTTAAGTATGGTGTACCACCTCACGCAGGACTTGCATTTGGTTTGGACCGTATTATTATGTTGATGACCGGTGCAGATTCGATTCGTGATGTAATCGCATTCCCTAAGGTGAAGGATGCAAGCTGTTTGATGAGCGAAGCACCTGGCACGGTAGATGAGAAGCAGTTAGAAGAGCTTTGCTTGAAGGTAGAGATTCCTGCAAAGGAAGAAGCAGAGTAATCATATAGTACATGTAGATAGAGTGGTTGTTTCTAATAAGGAGACAGCCACTTTTTGTTGTTGTGAGTGACAAATGTCACTTAGCTCAGAGGGCAATATAGTGACATTTGTTACAAGACAAATATAAAGAATGTGTTACAATAAGTACAAGGAGCAAGTAAATACGTAATTGCGAAACTCACGAAAACGATTGCTTAGCTTGAGTAAGTTTAACAAGACCATAAGCTATAAAAAGGTAATGTGGAAAGGAGAAAGCCCTATGAATTCATTTTCTGTGAAAAACAAGGCATCAAAAAGAACGATTATTTTTTATGGAACACCGGCATATGGTCATATTAATCCCACATTGCCAATTGTTGATACATTGGTTAGTAGAGGATATTCAGTGATATACTATGCAACACAAGATTTTCGAAGCATGATAGAAATGCAAGGCGCACAGTATAGAGAATATGATTTTTCCAATACAAATTGGAATCCCGAAGTGGGGAGTCAGATTGTAGAGCTGACAGAGTTGATTTTAGAGTTTACCAATGAGCAGTTAGAATATTTGTTGGAAGAAGCGAAAGAAGAGAAACCGTGTTTGATTATTCATGACACGTTGGCGTTTTGGGGAAGAGCTGTTGCAAATCTGTTAGAGATTCCTGCGATGTCTGTTAATACGATTATAACCATTAATGGTTATGGAACAAGAGCATTTTGGATGTATGCGCTGCGTTTTTCATTTTCCAGTTTGTTGCAGTGGAAATCCATTCCTCGCATTTTGCAGTATAAAAGACAGTTAAAAAAGCGTTGCAAAATTGGAAAAACAGACTGGTTATCATTGCTTATGAATCAGGAAGCGTTAAACCTTTATACCTATCCATTAGAGATGCATCCGGAAGGAATACAATTGAAGAAGGAGCACTTTTTTCTTGGCCCGGCAGCGATTTTAAGAAAGGATGCTCATCAAGAAGAGACATATACATATGATAATCTGATTTATGTATCGTTAGGAACTATTTTTAATAGAAATGATTCTTTCTATCATGCGGTTATGAAAGCATTTGGCAATACGAAATACCACGTAGTCATTTCTTGCAAAAACCAGTATGAAGAGTTGATGAGAGAAAAGATTCCGGCAAACATTACACTAAAACCATACGTGGATCAGAACGCGATTTTGAAAAGGGCAGTCTTGTTTATCAGTGCCGGTGGGATGAATAGTATTTGCGAGGCTGTAGCTAACGGTGTTCCGTGTCTTTTGTATCCGCAACAAGGCGAGCAGGCGATTAATGCAAAAATATTGGAAGAGCTTGGACTGGGCAAAGTGATAAAAAATGAAGACAAGCTTTTGGAGGCTTCTGAAACGTTTTTGAAGCAGTATCGTGTAAATAGCGAATTGATACAGAAATTTTCAAATATTCGGATGAAGGAGTTAATCGTTGAGATTGAGAATTATATAGATGTTATGTAATAAGTGTTCAGTACAGGAAAAACACTTAAAACCTTATTGGGTAATGGTTAATTAGAATAGTAAATAATGGAGATATAAGAATGGAAAAAGTATTAGTGACAGGTGCTACCGGCTTTCTTGGTGAATATCTGGTAAAACAATTGCTTTCAGATGGATATCAGGTGTTTGCGTTAGGTAGAAAGGAAGAAGCAGGAAAGAAGTTAGAGGGACTGGGTGCCATTTTTTGCAAAGCTGATTTTACAAATCAAAAGGAATGTGAACCCTATTTTGTAGAGGTGGATTATGTTGTGCATGCAGGTGCATTATCCACTGTTTGGGGAAGTTGGGAAAGCTTTTACAATGCAAATGTGTTGGGAACAAGAAATGTTTGTGAGTTGTGTGAGCGATATGGTGTGAAACGATTGATATATATTTCTTCTCCAAGTATCTATTCTGCAAAGAAACATCGGTTTGACATCAAGGAATCGGAATATGATGTGAAGAATGAATTGAACTATTATATCAAATCTAAGATTTTGTCAGAGCAAGTAATTCGGGAGTTTGATGAAAAAGGACTTTACACGGTGGTCATTCGTCCCAGAGGTTTGATTGGAGTTGGGGACACCAGCCTAATGCCACGCATACTAAATGCAAATGATAAGATAGGTATACCGCTTTTTAATCTTGGTCAAAATTATGTGGATATTACCTGTGTAGAAAATGTAGCATATGCAGCATCTCTTAGCATAAAAGCAGAAGATGTAAAAGGTGAGGTTTTCAATCTTACAAACGGAGAACCTATGCAGTTTAAAGTGATTCTTGAAATGTTTTTAAAGGCGATGGGAAAGGAGCCTCATTATCGCAAACTGCCATTTAGCTTGTTATATGGAGTAGCCTCTGTGCTAGAAACAATTTATAAGGCATTTCGATTAAAGGGGGAACCGACGTTGACAAAATATACCGTGTGTACGTTGGCATTTTCTCAGACGTTAGATATATCGAAAGCCAGAAAACAATTAAAATATGAACCGGTTATAACATTGTCAGAGGGGATTGAAAATTATGGAAAATGGTGGAAACAGCAAAATAAAGATTAAATTATATAAATGTGGATTTTGTAAAAATAATTTGGCTCATGTATTTCGGCATCATGGAAAGGAAGTAAGGATGTTTCCTGCATTAGTCGTGTTGATTCAGCATCCGACTATGGGTAACATTTTGTATGATACCGGATATTCGGATTTGATATATAAGAATCATGTTCCGTCCTTTTTATATAATACATTGAATCGAAGTTATGTAAGCGAATCGGATACAATTGTGGCAAAGCTTCAAGCAGATGGAGTAAACCCGGAAAGCATTCAGAAGGTTATCTTATCTCATGCCCATCCTGATCATATTGGTGGTTTGCGATTGATACATGATTACGAACTGATATCCACTGAGCAGGTAATTGATACACTTAAGAATGGGAATGTATTTCAATTGGTATTTCGCAATATGAAGCCTCGAGAGGATGTTTGCTATCAATCTGTAAAGCCATATAAGGGCGATACCTTTTTAAAGCAATATTTTGACGTTGTATATGATGTGTTGGGTGACGGAAGCATTTTGGGTGTGGAATTAAATGGGCACGCACAGGGGCAGCTTGGCATTTATTTGCCAAAACAACAGATTTTATTTGCGGCCGATGCATGCTGGGGAACCGACTTGCTTTCTAAGGTTAAGGATATGCGTTTGGTGGCACAAAGGATACAGAACAATTATGAAGAATATGTAGATACCGTCAGAAGAATAGAACGTTTCATGGAGAAACATCCAAAGATAAAAGTAATCTTTTCACATGATGCAATGGAGGAGGTGTGTTATGAGTAGTAAATGGAATGTGTTGCAATATTACATACAGTACAAAAACAGAAAATTCAAAAGCATAGAGCAGATAAAAAGATATCAAGAAAAGAAACTAAAAAAGCATCTTCAATTTGTAACAGCAAATGCAGAGTATTACACAGAGTATCAGGACAAAGATTTAGAGGAATTTCCAATTATTAATAAAAAGATAATGATGGACCATTTTAACCAAATGAATACGGTGGGAATAGACAAAGAAGAAGCGTTAGAATTCGCCATAGGTTCCGAACGAACTCGAGAATTTAGTGAAAAGCTTCATAACATAACAGTAGGATTAAGTTCCGGTACTTCTGATAGTCGTGGTGTATTTCTGGTGTCAAATGCAGAAAAAGACCAGTGGGCCGGCTATATTTTGACAAAGGTGCTGACGCGAGGAATTTTAGCCAAGTATAAAATTGCATTTTTTATGAGAGCAAATAGTAATCTTTATGAAGCAATTGGTTCGAAAAATATACAGTTTGAGTTCTTTGATATTTACGCAGACCTGGATGAAAATATTCAAAAGTTGGAGGCTTTTCAGGCAGATATTATTGTTGCGCAGCCATCTATGTTGCTTAAGCTTGCGGATGCAATGAAACAGGGTGTTTTGCACGCAAAACCGGAGAGGGTAATTTCTATTGCAGAAGTGTTGGAAAAAGAAGATGAGGAATATTTGAAGAAAGCCTTTGCGGTTGATGTAATACATCAGGTATATCAGTGTACAGAAGGTTGTCTGGCAACCACCTGTCAATATGGAACGATTCATCTGAACGAAGATGTTGTCCATATTGAAAAAGAGTATTTGGATGAACGGCGTTTTGTTCCGATTATTACAGATTTGGAGAGGACATCCCAACCAATTATCCGTTATCGATTAAATGATGTGTTGGTAGAGAAAAAGGAGTTATGTCCGTGTGGATGTTTGTTTACGGCACTTGAAAAAATAGAGGGAAGAGAGGATGATGTTTTCCAGTTTTTATCACAAGATGGAAAAATGGTTTCTGTTTTTCCTGATTTTATAAGACGTTGTATTTTATTTGCCGGAAATGTAACCAATTACAGGGTTTTGCAAAAGCAGGATAACAGTATTACAGTGTATGCAGATATTGATGAGAGCCTGAAAGAAAGAGTAATCGAAGAATTTCAAAAATTAGCAGAAGATAAGCAATGTATTACACCAAGAATTGAGTTTGAAGCATACAGCTATGATAGTAGCCGTAAGTTAAAACGAGTGGAACGATGTGGGAAATAGTATCAAGTGACATATGAGAAAGGAAGGGATACCAATGAGAAATCTTAAGATAATGGGTTGTGCCAATGCACTTCCTGGAAAGAAAATGATGTTTAAAGACCAGACCAGATACCGTCTGGAAGAGGGAGAGACTTTGTTGGATCTTTGCGACGTAGCTGTACAAAATGCGTTAGAGGATGCAGGCATTACAATAAAAGACATAGATTGTATTATAGGAGGGATGGCAACACCACTCCAACTGATTCCCTGTAATGCAGCACTCATTCATGAGCGTGTGGCAAAAGGATTAGAGATTCCGGCTATGGATATTAATACAACCTGTACCAGTTTTGTATCTGCAATGGATATGGCGTCTTATTTGATTGATGCGGGCAGATATGAAAAGATATTGATTGTGTCCGGTGATTGTGCATCAGCAGCTTTAAATCCAAACCAACAGGAAAGTTATGAGTTGTTCTCTGACGCTGTGTCGGCATTTGTAGTTGGAAAATCGGAAGCGGATGCAGGGGTTTTATATGCAGCTCAGAAAACCTGGTCGGAGGGTGCACACGATACGGAAATTAGAGGGGGCGGTGGATTACAGACAGCCTTTTTGTTTACCGAAGAGAATAAAGAGGATTATTACTTTGATATGAAAGGTGTTAAGGTTTTGAAACTGACTGCCAAGAAGTTACCGGGACTTCTAAAGGATACGCTTTTGAAGGCGCAATTATCCTTAGATGATATTGATGTGATTGTGCCACATCAGGCAAGTAAAGCTTTGGATATGATTATTCCACATCTTGGATTACAGAATAAGCAATATATCAATTGCGTGAAGGAATATGGCAATATGGTTTCGGCATCGATTCCATTTACACTTTGTAATGCAATTCATGAAAACAAGGTGTGTAAGGGAGATACTGTTATGCTTTTTGGAACAGCAGCGGGATTGACCTCCAATATATTAATATTTAAATATTAGAAAAAGTAGAGTGGTTGTTTCTGTTTTGGAAACAGCCACTTATTACCATCTTATATGATGAAATGACTCTCGACTTATGGGATTAAAAGGATTAGAATAAAGAATAGAAGGACGTTAAGAAACATATGGTTTCATGAGAACATAGAGTTTAAAATTCATAAGTTTGATTAAAGAAAGGGTAATATAATAATGAAATTTGAGAAAATAGAAAAGATTCATCAAGGAAAGTTCATAACCCGTTATGATATTACATATAAGACGGTGGATGATAAAGAAAAAGTATATGAAATGATAAGTCGTAATCACAATATGATTACGCATGAGGAATTATCGAATCATTCGGCAGATTCTGTGGTTTTGATTATGCATAATAAAACAGGTGACAAGATATTGTTAAACCGTGAGTATCGTATGCCATGTGGTGACTTTGTATTTAACTTTCCTGCCGGACTAATTGATCCGGGCGAAGAATTTATGGAAAGTGCCAAGCGCGAATTGAAAGAAGAAACAGGATTAGATTTAGTACGGGTAGACGACGTGCTTGGCGAAAGTTTTTCTGCGATTGGATTTTCCAATGAGAAGAATATTTGTGTTGTAGGTGTGGCGGAAGGAACATTTTGTCCGAGTCATTCTACAGTAGAAGAAATTGAGGCTTTATGGTATACAAAAGAAGAAGTCAGGGAACTACTGAAAAAAGAGTATTTTGCGGCACGAACTCAGAGTTACTGTTATTTGTGGAGTAAGGAAGAAGATGTGACAGATAAGAAAAATGAATAATATCATTTGTTGTCGTGAATATAAGTGGAAGAATTGGGAAGTAGTAAAAAGTATCATTTCGTGTTACGTTAGAAATATATATAAGAAAAGGTGGATAAGGTATGCAAAAAGTTACGGAACAGGTTTTTTATGTGGGAGTAAATGATAAGACATTGGATTTGTTTGAAGGACAGTATGAGATTCCAAATGGTGTTTCTTATAATTCCTACATCATAATGGATGAGAAAATTGCCATTATGGATATGGTGGACAAAAGAGCAGCAAAAGATTGGTTTGAGAACGTGCAGGAAGTGTTGGGGGAGAAACAACCGGACTACCTGATTATTTCACATTTAGAACCGGATCATTCAGCGAACTTGTCAGAGGTATTGGAGCGTTATCCGAATATTCAGATTGTTTCTAATGAGAAATTATTTGCCATGTTACCGCAGTTTTTTGATGTGGACATCACAGCGCGAAAGGTGGCTGTGAAAGAAGGAGATACATTGTCTCTTGGAAAGCATGAACTGCATTTTGTTATGGCACCAATGGTACATTGGCCGGAGGTAATGGTAACGTATGATTCGACGGATAAGATTTTGTTTTCGGCAGATGGTTTTGGAAAATTCGGAGCGTTAGATGTAGAAGAAGATTGGGCTTGCGAGGCTCGTCGGTATTATTTTAATATTGTAGGCAAATACGGTATGCCGGTGCAAACTTTGTTAAAGAAAGCTTCGACATTGGATATTCAGATTATTTGTCCATTGCATGGACCGATTCTTTCGGAGAATCTGGACTATTATATTGGTAAGTATCAGACCTGGAGCAGTTATGAACCGGAAGATAAAGGTGTATTTATCGCGTATGCATCTATGCACGGAAATACAAAGCAGGCTGCTTTGAAGCTGGCAGATATGTTAAAAGAAAAGGGGACCTTGAACGTGGCGGTTGCTGATTTGGCAAGAGAAGATATGGCGGAGTGTATTGAAGATGCCTTCCGTTATGACCGTTTGGTGGTAGCTTGTCCTACCTATGACGGAGGAATTATGCCGGTAATGCAGGACTTTATCTATCATTTGAAATTGAAGATGTACCAGAAACGTACAGTAGGTATTATTGAAAATGGTTCCTGGGCACCGATGGCGGCAAAAATCATGCGTGAGCAGTTTGAAACAATGAAGGACGTGACGGTGTTAGAAGAGGTTGTGACCATTCGTTCGTGCGTGAAGGAAAGTGATGAAGCAAAGATTACAGCGTTAGCGAATCGATTATGCTAAATTCTAGTTTGTAGAAATCTCCCTGACTTTTGAAAACGACGAAAAATCCTGTTGGGATTGTGAAAGAACACATATAAAACAATATGAAATTTGCTCGACTCTACGAATATAAGATTTGATAAGTGGTTCCGATAATATA
>JAFQOE010000142.1 GCA_017395635.1 Lachnospiraceae bacterium
AGACACTATCAGCTTGAAAGACCTCTTTGCAAAACCTAACTACAATATTGTCAATGAACTGGATGGTTCTACCGAACCAACTTTGTTTTAATTGTTAAACTTTATAATAATCGTCCGGAACTTTTACCGGACAGCAATGATCTATTTTAAATACTCGTAAAATCGTTGATTACTTTATTGCATAATTATGTTATGTCGGTAGACGAAATTTGTCAAAATATTCATTTTACTCTTTGTATTCGTCAGAATAAATGTAAATTTGCGTCAGATATTCGTCAGAATTTTTGTTGAATTATTCTGATTGAACGTCATAATTTATGTATAAAATGCGTTTTTGAACGTCGGAATTTTTGTACTATGGATAGAGAAATATACCCTCAGCTTGTTGAATGGAAATCTCGTAGAGACCATAAACCTCTTGTTGTTGATGGCGCTCGACAGGTGGGTAAGACTCATATAATCAAGGAGTTTGGCGATAAGGAATATGAGAATTACGCTTATGTCAATCTAGACAAAGATAATGTAGCTAGAGCTATCTTTGAACCTGATCATAATGTAGAACGTATAATCAGGACTCTCTCTGCTCATACAAACGAAGATATCAAGCCGGGAAAGACCTTAATAATTATCGACGAGATTCAGGAAAGTTCTGCTGCCCTTGGGTGCCTGAAGTATTTTAAGGAAGATGCTCCGGAGTATGATGTTGTTGTCGCGGGCTCTCTCCTTGGAATCTCTATTCATCAAAACCAATCTTTCCCTGTAGGAATGGTGGAAATTTTGCCAATGTTTCCAATGTCATTCCATGAGTTTTTAACAGCGACAGGCAATCAACAGTTGGTCGAATTACTTTTAGCATGTGATTGGGATATAGTAAATACTCTCAATGAAAAGTATATCGACCTTCTTCGCCAGTACTATTATGTTGGTGGTATGCCAGAAGCAGTCAAGGCATACGTTGAAGGAGAAGGATTGCATGCGGTTCGTAAAATACAGAAAGAAATCTTAACAGGTTATCGTAAAGATTTTTCAAAGCATGCACCAAAGAAAGAGGTACCGCGTATAGAAATGGTATGGGATTCTCTCCCATCTCATCTGGCAAAAGAAAATAAGAAATTCATTTACGGGGCACTTCGTAAAGGTAGCCGTGCAAAGGATTTCGAGATTGCTATCACCTGGCTCAAGGATGCAGGACTTATATATAAGATACATCGTGTCTCAAAAGTTGAGATGCCGCTCAAATTTTATGAAGACTTTGATGTGTTCAAGATCTTTCCGCTTGATGTCGGACTTCTTGGAGCAATGACTGATGTCCCTGCATCTCAGTTACTTGTTGGAGACAATTGTTTTACGGAGTTTAAGGGAGCGTTTACAGAATGTTATGTGAATGAGCAACTCGCAAGGATCCAGATTCCTACATACTATTTCTCTGGTAATGATACGGAGATAGAAATTGATTTTGCTGTTCAGACTGAAAACAGGGTTATCCCTATAGAAGTGAAGTCTGAGGAAAGTGTTCGCTCGAAGTCTCTTAAAACATATATTGACAAGAATCCATCACTCAAGGGCCTCAGAGTTTCAATGAAGAACTACATAGACCAGGGTTGGATGGAAAATATTGGCTTATATGCTATTGAAGGATTTTTAAGAAAATCATAGTCGACATAATTCTGGCAGAATATTTGGAAGTGCATCCATTTGATGTTAAACGTGGTCTTGTGAATGGACTTGGCTACGATTTGACACATCATTGTATTTTATGTGGAGGAAGATGTTGAAGGGTAAACAATAATCAATATTAAGAATGGATGCAGTTAAGGAATTGGATTCGCTGATCGAGATGATGAGGGATCTGTTGGAAATGCCGGGAAATCCAGGGTATAAAACTCCGGAGTATCGTGAGTTTCACGAAAAGTTAACGCATTTTATTTTTCGGAATCATTTGGATGAGACCGAGGAGTGGAATGTTATACATCAGAATCTGATATACAAGTCCACTCAATATATGGTAACCAAGGAAGCTGATACAATATTGCTTTGTCTTGAAAGTCTCAAATGTGTTTTGTTGAAAAAGACATACGAACCATTTTGGCAATATATTCATCCAAATATTTATAGTGTCGCCAAAGATCGATTTGCAGGAGAATTATATGCTGATTCAATTGAAGCAGCATTTAAAGAGATTAATTCTAGGGTCAAACGGCTTGTAAGGAAGTGCAGGAGTATTGAGCCTGATGGCGCAGATTTGATGAGGAAATGTTTTTCTGAGAACAACCCTATTCTGACAATAACAGATATGGATACCGAGAGTGGACGTAATGTCCAAAAGGGTTATATGGAAATGTTTGCAGGGGCGATGATTGGTATCAGAAATCCAAAGGCTCATGCAAACCAGCGAATCACGAGGGAAGATGCTGTGAGAAAGCTTCATTTTGCAAGCCTCCTAATGTATAAGGTAGATCAAGCAATTTATAATACCGGTATTATTGAATAAAACAATATAATTATGTCCAACGAGAGAATAGGAGTAGATAGAGTGCTGGATTGGATCGTGCCGATCAGGTTGAGTGGGAAGTGGATGAGTGTTGAGGTGGAGAGAGGAGTGAAGATTATGCTGTCTCTTATATTGTTGGCTACAATACCGACTCACGCTATTAGTAAGACGCTTGAGGTGGTGCCTCCGGATGCGGCGGATCGTCTGGTATGGACTAAATTCAGTCTGTATCTGTTATGTGATATTATTGTATATGTGAGCATTGTCGCGGGAGTTCTGCTGTTGAAGCCGTTTGTGCTGGAACTGATTGAAATCATTGAAGAATTCGTCAAAAAGAAGACGGAAACCAACGATGAGGAATCATTGATTCAAGAGATTGTTCCGATGGTGAAAGTTGATCCGATAGAGGTTCCGCTACCTATCCATAGTAAGCCGCAACCGTCAGAACTGGAATCTGAACTCCGGGATCTGCCATCTATGACTGTGAACACCTACTTCTCAAAAGCTATCAACGAACCGTCTCTCAAAGCCTTCATCCAGGCCAATCCGAACCGATTCATTTCGGGCGAAGATATGGCGATATTTTACTTGCTGATGACCGAGAAGAGTTACATCGGAACAAGCAAAAAGGACATCCATAATTTCATTTCCAGCCTCATTGACTGTGTGGGATATACTCAATTATCCAATGCCTGTGCAAAGGTCAAGGCGATCCTACACGACAAATGGCACGATGCGAATGAAGAAATGGTGAATAAATATCAAAGTCTCTGGGAAGATCTGCAAATGTTTATATCCAATTAAAGACGTGAAGTTTAGAATGAGATTACATTTTCTACGCATATCCTTTCCTTGAGATGTTCCGGTAAATTGAAGTCTGCAAAAGCGATCCCAGACTCAGTGTGTATCGGTATGATGGCATCATTGGGGTTTATCATACATAATAGACTCTCCAGAGCCTCTTTTGAGGCGTGTCCTGATGTGTGGCAATATTCAAAGTTCGAGAACTGCTTCACGAATTCAAAAAGGCTGTCATTGTAAGCTTTATGGTCAGGCGTGATATATCCCTTGAACATTGAATATATGATGCAAGTCTCGTCGTTTTTGCAGAACGGCATTACCTGGTCAATGATCTTCTGGAACTTGTCACTCTTTCTGATGAGCATAGTGAAACCTCTGTCCTTCATCCATTCTATGAGCTTGGTGTTGTTGGCCTTATAGTCATATATCCTGTTACAATCAAATCGATACAGATATTCGCTGTCTTTATAAGCCTGGGCAAATAACTCGAACATTTCCTTTTGGTATGAATCGCATACAAGAGGTTTGGAGAATGTATGAGCCTGATATATAGACCATAGTCTGTCCATATCCGCAGAGGAACAGAGGATAAACACATTCTTGTATTTGCGGATATGCCTATGGAATTCCTGCTGGATCTCATTCTCAGGAACAATGCTCTTGGCTGGCTGCCCTACATTTGTCCCCTCTGTGATCAGAATGTCTATCCCTTTGGGAATGATATATTTATTCAGCATTCCGGATAATCCTTTACCCAAATATCCGTGATCCCTGAAATCGCCTGTATGGAGAATCTTCTTTCCATCGCATTCAATCAGGAACATATATGAGTCAGGTGCAGAATGACTCACATTGTATGGCGTGATGCCGATGTCACCGATGACGGTCTTGTGAGTCCTGACTAATTCTCTGAAATCCTTGAGTGCCTCGAGATTCGCTTCGGCTTGATCCCTCAATGCTTCTGCGTGTCTCATACGACTGTTAAGATGCTGCATTATGTCTATAGCCAGTCTGCCCATATACTGTGGAATGCCTCTTTTATGTACCTCGGCAGCAAATCCGAGATGATCGCCGTGATAATGGGTGTATAATACAGACGAACATCCTTTCAGAAGCTCGTCCATATTCTCGGGAATATCATATTTGTCTTCGGAAGGTGTGTCGCCTTCCGGGAGATTATGCCCGAGATCAATCAGAATCCTGGTGCCTGAGCCGGATTCGATCTCAGTGATACATCCTCCGATCTGATT
Organism: Lachnospiraceae bacterium; assembly: GCA_017395635.1. Classification (GTDB taxonomy): domain Bacteria; phylum Bacillota; class Clostridia; order Lachnospirales; family Lachnospiraceae; genus CAG-590. The sequence goes on from JAFQOE010000142.1 coordinate 4,543, forward strand.
CTGTCCTCTATGAATGGTGATTTTCATCTACGCAGAAGTGATATGAAATCATTGACGGTCTGCTTGGAATAGGTTATCTGTGCTGCGTTCTGATTCATCAGGTCAATTACTCTGCCTGTGATTCTCGGATGCAGATTGTTGGCCAGGAGGATGCCGTTGACGTGAGAAATCTCATCCTTTGATATGCTGTCATATAATTCCTTGGAATGACGATAGAACTTTCTTTTACGGACAAACTCAGCGGGATAGTTGAACCTATGCATCCTGAAGTCATTCATCACATTGGTGTAAAATATCAGTTCCGATATGATACCTACAGACAGGTTGACATCATTCTTCAATTCATATATGTTTAAGGATCTGTTACGGACGCTCCATAGGTCAATCTGCCCCAGTCCTCCAGAGCACCTTGCAGTCTTCTTGCTGACATCTTTGAAAAACAATCCTGCAGGAAGCTGGTGATCACAATAATCAAAGGCACCCTGCATAATCTCCAATAATTCTCTTTCGAGATGTGCTTCTGCGTTCTTATTGGACTTTTGCGATTCGCGTGATTCACCATTAGGGTAGTTCAGTACCCAATCCTTGAACTCATCCACATCAAATACTGAACTGACAGCAGGTTGGATTTCTACTATTGTGGGGTAGTTGTCCTGAAACTTATAAGCCCGGTATAGAAATCTGTAGTAATGTCCTCTTTCTGCATCTGTGATTATGCCTTCCTTGTTAAAACGCTCAATCGGATTCCATTGAATTAGAATCTTCTCATATATGCCCGGATTATTTGCGAACAGGCATAGAGCCCATCCTTCAAATGCCCCTGCGTCGCTTTGCATATTTGAAACAAGGGAACGCTTGTTCAAGGTCAGGACCAGATTCCTGCCTTCTTTGTGAAATCCTATCCCCGAGGTCAGAGGGTAACCGCTATTGTCAACAACCGTTTCCATATATGATCTGTTCCGATGATTGACAAAGTTAGAAAATACCTGTTTCATTAGCGTGTACAATCAATGAGTATGAAAGAAAATCAAAGTATGAGGATTCTTTTTTCTGTATATTTTACAGTCTTATTTGTTTTTGTAATCATAAGACAATCAACTAAATACAATAAATCCATAAGATTGGAATAATTGGAATCCACAAAATCCAGTTATTCCAATTTTTACATATATACATTTGCCGTCACTTCCGGTTACGGGAGGATGCAATCCTTATGAGTGCACCATAGAGGGAATGCGTGAAGTTGAACATCAAAGTGAGAGAGATTATGAAAGGAAAATTGTATGAGACGCTCATCGGCACGGATGCTAGATTAGCGATTACAATCAGTGGTGAGGAACTCAAG
>JAFQOE010000059.1 GCA_017395635.1 Lachnospiraceae bacterium
GGCAAACTGGAACGAATCCATAAACAACTCATACTCCTGTAATATCAGTAGCAGTAGGTCTTTCGAAAAGTCAGCTTCCTCATTATTCAGGTCAAAGGGTAAACGGTTTAGGATACTGCTCATTGCATCACGAATCTGTAATTCCCTTTTATCCGTAATGTCTGTTTCGTATTCCTCTGCCTCTCCCTTGAGCCATTCCACGGATACATGAAGTGCTTCTGAAAGCCCATCCAGCACCAACTTCTTGGTGTTGTCGATTGTTCCGGCTTCATATCTCTGAATGGTGGAAGCTGTGACTCCCATCTTTTCAGCTACATAAGGCTGCTTTAATCCTAATTCCAATCTTCGCTGTTTTGCCCTGCTACCGATTAGCTTGCGTAATTCTTTATCTTTCATCCTGATACGCCTCCTTTTTCGGTATGGTACTACTATAACATACATCTTTTATAATTGCAATATGCAAGTTAATATTTATTTTTAAAATTTCGTAACGCTTGACAAAACAATATAAAAGGATTATAGTGGGCTTAACAAAGAAATTGCATAATGCAATCCACAAGGAGGTGATTCAATGACAGAAATGAAAATTGCCTTATCCATTGAGGAAGCAGCCGACTATACCGGTATCGGAAGAAATACACTCCGTGATCTGGTAAAGTGGAAGAAACTCCCGGTACTTCAGATAGGACGAAAGGTTCTTATAAAGACTGATATACTGGAGCAGTTCATGGAAGCCAACGAAGGCAGAGACTTAAGGGATAAGAATACTGTCAAAGCAGTTAGTCGAAAAACTGCTGTAACTTAAAAGGGTGGCTTCCTACGAAACCACCCTTTGGTATGTATCAGACCGAAGCCATGATATACCTACACGCAAATAAATTATATCATGTGCTTCCTCTGGTATCAACCAAAACTTATAGGAAAGGAGCAGGAATTTTACAGGACAATTTCATATTGAAGTGAATGGTACAGACCTTTTAGTGCAATTCTATTGCAAGCCCTCGGCGTTTGAGAGCGAAATACACCCTTCGCACAAATCTTCGATTTGTACTCTGGATATTTCGCCCTTGCAGGGAGCTTAGTCACGCTTACGTGACTTATACAAATGCTATCGCATTTGGAACAGTGCCGGATACGGCAATCGTATTCGTAAACGGATAGTCTAAGCTATCCACTCACTTATATTATCCTTCCACCTTTCCCTAAGAACTATTTATGAGAGGAGGAAGCACTATCGAACGAAATTCATTTATCCAGATGAGCAAGCTCCACAATGTCCGTGGCAGGATTACTTATATATCCAGTCACGCCAAGCAGGAGAATCTGTATGCGGTATATGAAACCACAGACCGCCACTACTGGACGGAGCTTGCCCGATTTAATCAGCAGGAATTTCTAAAAAGCGGTACAGAGGGGAAATGTATCGAGGCAAGGGAACTGATTATAGCCCTGCCGGAATCCTTCCCCGACCTGTACGACCCTAACCGGCTGTTACAGTTGTTTACCAACCGCTTTAAAGAAAAATATGGTGTGGAGTGCGTTTCAGCCCTGCACCATAACAAACGCAAAACCAACTATCATATCCATCTCATCTTTTCCGAAAGGGAACTGTTGCCGGAACCCATAGAAAAGATTGCAACACGCAATATGTTCTACAACGAGCAAAAAAAGCATGTACGCACCAAGAAAGAGATACTGGACGATAGTGGGAATGTCCGTAAGGGTTGTAAGATTATCAAAAAGGGCGAAGTCTATGAACGAACCTTGTTTACTACCAAGAACAAGCTGTTCAAACAGGAGCAATATCTAAACGAGGTAAAATGTTTTTATACCGACCTTATCAATCGTATGATAGACGACGATAAAGATAAGCTTCGAGTATTCGACAAAAACGGATTGTATCTTGCCACCAAGAAAATCGGAAAGAACAATCCCAAAGCAGAACAGATAAAAGAGGATAATAAGGTACGTATGCAGTGGAATCACGAAGTAGACCGAGCCTTAGTAAGCCAAGTGCCAAAGGATGAGATACGACAAGTAAAAAAAGAATGGATTACCGATAATATAAGATTATCCATTTCCTTATCCGGTAAGCATCCCGAGAAACTGGCAAGCATCATTCGTGTAGCCACAATCAAATTATCATATGTCATCACACAGGTTTTAGAAGCTGCAAATAAGCTGAAAGAAAAGCTATCTGCTGACAGCGCAGAAAAAACAGAACAAGCAGTGACAGAAATCATATCACCCACCACGACAATCATCGAAAAAGAATCGCAACCGGAGCCAAAGCCAGATGTCACGATTACACCAATAGTTACCCAAGCAAAGAGTGTAGAGGCATCCAAACCACAAATACCTCCCAAACCAGTTATACCACCAGATGCCTCTGCATATACGAAACTATCAGAGATCAAAGCGAAACTGGATAAACACAACCGAATTATCTTTGAAGCAGAACGTGAACGAAACGGATTTGAGTTGGAAAGAGACGATTTGAAAGGACTGGCAAGGCTTACCAAGAAAAAGGAACTGGATAGTAAAATTGCACGCAAGAACGAAGAAATCCGCATTCTTAAAGGTGGATTATCCGGCATTGTAAAACAATATGGTTTCTCTACTGTTGAGGATTTCTACACAACATTCTACGCTTCAAAAGATGCCTTCTACAGGTATCAAAAGGAATGTAACAAGTGTGAAGAAACCTATGGTAAAAAAGATACTCCAAAGGAGGAAAGTTTCGAAGAACGATTGCAAAAATATCGACAAGCGGTGGAACGACAGTACTCCGAACGAACTTACAGAAGCAAAGATAAAGGGGCGAGATGATCGCCCCTTGCCAAAAAAATATCTGTAATGCAGATGTATTAATTTCTTCTCCTCGCAAATAACTTATTCCGTCCTTCTTAAACGTTCTACAACGCTTTCACAGTTCACATACTTTTGACTCAAAAGAGATATAATAATGGTAAGCATCAGTAATATCGGCATACATAACATTGACGGCATAATGGTAAAAGTAATTGTATAATAATTACTCCCTGATAAAAGTAGGGATATACCATAATAGCCAATCACGGCACCAATCGTACAAGTAACAACAGATGTAAGTAGCATGTATATCAACCCTTCTAGCACAAGCATTCTTCTTTGTTGTTTTAACGTCATCCCAATACTTTCAAGCACAGCAAATTCATGTTTTCGTGCTACAATGGATGTTATACTTGTATTTGCAAAATTTGCAATTCCAATCATTGCCAGCAATACGCTGATAACTATGCCCACCATCTTATATGTTCTTTGTGTATCTTCGTACTCTGCTATGTATGTCGCTTTTGAAGTATACTGCATATTCTGATTTCTCTTTTCGCAATACTCTTCTAGAAAATGTTCCATTGTATCAATTTCACCATCTTCAACATCCAATGTGACTACCATGGGACATTTATCCTCCACATATTGTAAAAAAACATCTGATGGAAGCAAAATATTAATTTCAGCCGGATGGGTATGCTGAATGCTAATACCATATGGAATACTTGCAATTGCAATAATCTCACAACTTCTGCTCTCACCGTTTTTAGTGAATACATCAATTTTATCACCAACTTCATATGCACTTAGTTTTCCTTCTTCATCATAAGGACTCACTACTGCATAATCCCCACTATGTAGCTTTTCCAAGTCAATTTCGCCCTGCCACACCGTAAGGTCATTCCATACTGCATCATCGATTCCATATACATGATACATAGCAGTTCCGTCAGCTATTTCTTGATTTAAATACTCAATCCAATTCTCACCCGCGTTAAGTTCCGCCTCGACACGCTCAGCCATATCATCCCAATGCTCATCCAAAGCACAAAATCTTTCCGAAAAATATATTTTTTCTAACGACTCTATTCCTTTATATTCGGTGAGTTCATCCAAAAAATGATCATCCAAAGTATCTGCATCAACATAATTGGTCATTACATTAAACCATGTTACATCCCCCATCACAAAATCATGACTAATTAACCCGCTCAGATACGCATCCATATTCAAACTATTTGACATAGAATATGCTCCATTTAGAATAACCAGACTAAGGGATAATGAAACTGTCACAAGGCATACTCTTTTTCGGTTTCTTCCTACATTTTCTGCCGCCATTTTCCATAAAAGAATTCTTTGACCAGACTTACTCTTTCTTTTTCTGTTACCTGTAGCATCTGTCATCCTCAAAGCTTCTATCGGACTTATTTGGGCGGCTATTTTTTCCGCTTTTTGTATACTGATAAATACTGTAACTAATGCGAACAATGCTGCAAATACGAACACCCACCATCGAATGGAAATCTTCACCATAGTAATATTTGTAATTCCAAGCACAACTGGGGTAAGCACACTGCCCACTAAGCTTCCTACCAGCAACCCAATCGGAATTCCCACCAGACTGATTCGCAACGCCTGTCTTCTTATGATGTTCTTTACCTGCTTTCCAGTTGTGCCAATGGTTTTAAGCAAACCATAAAAACGCACATCCTTTGCGACACTTATCATAAACACATTAGATATCATCAAATATCCACAAAAAACAATAACAAATAAAACTGCTATCATTCCCAAAACAGTGCCTGCTTCTATTTCATTACCTCCCATATATGCCCAATTCACACCTGAATTAAGTTCATTTGATGAATATCCACTCTCTATAATTACCTTCTCTAACTTAGCCTCAATATTCCACGAGTTATTAAAATTAATATCTGCGTTAATCGAACCAATCATCTCACCTAAAGCTGTTGCATCATACTCACTGAGTATACCTTCCACATATTCCTTGCTAAGCCAAGCCTGACTGGCAGGCATAATAATATCCCCATCCCAGAATCCGACTAACGTGAAAGTGTCCACATACTGTTTGCCACATACAGAATATTGTAATGTCACTATCTCACCTAACCTTGCAGGAATCCCTAGCTTTTCTAAAACTAGGGTATCAGTTGCTATTTCATCCTTGGCTTCCGGTAATCTACCAGTTGTCGGCATCGAAAAACCCATTTCTGCATACAATTCATCCTTGGTATATCTTATTTCAGTTGTTCTTTTGATTAATTCTTCATTTTCCGCTACTCCTAATACCACGGAGTATGATATTTCCTTAATATCCGGGTGTTTACTTATATTCTCATACTCTTCTTCCGTCAGAAACTTAAAACCAGCATGTGCATTTCCACCCGACTGACGCATCGTACTTTCTTCTATTGACGCAAGTAAACTGCTCGAAATGGCGAACAAACTGCAGAACAACACTGTCGTAAGTGTAATTGCAATCACTGCAAATACATTTCTCATCTTTTCTTTTTTAAATGAAGTATCTGCCACACGCTTAACTGTTTTCTTATTCTTAACATTAATCATTGGAATCACCTACTATCTTTCCATCTTCAATTCGGATGATTCTGTCAGCCATTTGTGCTATTTCTTCATCATGCGTAATCATTACAATTGTCTGCTTAAACCGTTCGCTAGTAATCTTCAACAATCCCAATACATCCTGACTTGTTTTACTATCCAGATTTCCTGTAGGCTCATCCGCAAGAATAATAGCTGGTTTACTAGATAACGCTCTGGCAATGGCAACTCTTTGCTGCTGCCCACCCGACAAATTATTGGAAAGATTTTCTAGTTTATTTTCCAATCCCAATGTTTTTATAATCTCATCTACATAGTCTTCATCCGGCGTATTTCCATCTAACCCAATCGGAAGTACAATATTTTCATAGACATTCATTGTCGGAATCAAATTGTATTGCTGAAAGACAAATCCAATCTTTCTTCTTCTGAAAATTGTCAACTCCTCATCCTTCAACGAAAAAATATCTTTTCCATCGACAAAGACTTTTCCTTCTGTAGGTCTGTCCAAACCGCCAAGCATATGTAACAAAGTAGATTTTCCACTTCCTGATGTTCCTACAATGGCTACAAATTCTCCATTTTGTATTTGCAAATCCACCTGATCTAATGCTTTTACAAGAGTATCGCCACTTCCATAATTCTTTTGAAGTTTTTTTGTTTCAAGAATAACCATCCGTCTACCTCCATTAAAATAGTCTGTATCATATTTCTACAATACAGACTATACCTCAGCTTTCTTTCCAGAATCTTTCCATTTCAAAATGAATTCTAACAGTTTTGAAAGATTTACACATTTCTTCTAAGAAATACAGAAAACATTGTTCCTTTCTCTATTTGAGAACTTACTTTTATGTAGCCACCTTGTCCTGATATAATCTCTCTTGCAAGATATAAACCCAATCCTACACCTTCCTCCTGCTGTGTTGTAGAACATTTATAAAATCTACCAAAAATCTTTGACAAATCATTTTCAGCAATACCTATACCATTATCTCGTATATCAATCCTTGTAAACAAGGAATATTCATTGACTGTTATTTGAATGTTACCACCAATATTTGTATATTTCACAGCATTATCCACAATATTGCCGATCGCTTCACTTGTCCATTTCATGTCGAAAAGTGCTTCACCATCAACAGAAGATACATCTATATAAATATCTTTCATTGATGCTTTCGGTTCCACTTGCGTAACCACCTTTTCAATTAATTCACTAACCGAATTCTTCTCTGGAACCGTCTGAATCACTCCACTTTCCAATCTTGATATTTTAACCAACGATTGTGTTAAAAAGGACAATTTTTCTGCCTGAAAGTGGATTGCCTCCAACATCTCTTTACTTTTTTCATCTTGTATCTCTTCCGCCAATAATTCGGAATACAACAGCATATTTGCTATCGGTGTTTTTGTTTGATGGGAAATATCAGATATCAATGCATCGATTCTTTCCTTTTCGTCATTCAACTGTTGTTTTCCCAATTGATTCATTTTCAAGTATTGTGCTAACTTCGTTTCCAAAGCAGACATTTTCGTTTCGTCAAAAGAAGTCTCTATGGGTTCTCCTGAAATGGCATGTTCTAACATCAAATTCAAACGTTCCATAACACGGTCTGCATTCCACAAATTCATACGTTACTCCTCCCATTTATATCCAATGCCATATACCGTTTTAATATATTGTGGTTTCGTAGGTACTTCTTCTATCTTATCCCTCAAACGCTTTATCACCACAGACAATGCGTTCTCATCTACATATTCGGCACCATCTGTCCATATTCTGTCGATCAAAACACCTCTCTCTAACGTTATTCCCTTATTCTCGATCAACATTCGAAGTAATTTTTGCTCTGTTTTACTTAGCTCAATCTGTTCCTCCGAAACCATGTACATCATTTCTTGGAAGTTAAACATAAAACGTTCGGATTGATAACCCACAAATTCCTTATTCTCAACACTTCTGATTCTTGCATTCACTCTGGCTCTTAATACTGCAAGGCTAAATGGCTTTGTAATATAGTCATCTGCTCCTAACTCCAAACCGGTAACAATATCTGTTTCCATATCATTAGCTGTCAACAAAATAATCGGTACATTATACCTTATCTTCAGTTCTTGTAAATAGTCTAATCCATTCCCATCTGGTAGATTGATATCTAAAACAATAAGTGAAACACTAGCAGTATCTACTTGCCTTGCCTCCTTAATGCTAAAACACTGGATAATCGTATTATCCGGACTCTGCAAAGCCAGTTTCACACCATTGGATAATGATACATCATCTTCTATTAATAATATATTTCTCAATATCGCATCACCCTTTTCTTTTTTCAAATTATACTGCAATAGCTATTACATTTCATCATATTACCTAAAAATAACTTACTTATTCACCATACTTCCAAACTATCAAGCGCATCCAGCCAAGTCTGCATTTCGCCATCTAAAGCAAGTCGAGCATATTCAAGTGGCTCATCGATTGCCAAAGCATTCAGCGAATTTTGTGAGCAAAGAGTTGTTCTTAATCCATCTTCAGCCTTATTACAATCAATCCGTAATATGTAATTTTCAAATGTGGTTACATCAATACTGTTCGTTTGAGCGTTATAGTCTGCATATATCAATCTCATCTTATCAGTCCTTTCTTGAAAATGTATTATAAGCATTCCATCCAGTTCCAACTGCCCTTTTCATAATATGTTATAAGTTGTTACCTGATTTTCTTTCCCTTGTTTTTTCCCTTATGAGGGTTCGTAAACAAGGGTAGAACGATATATCACGATACATGATGTGATGGAGAGGACACCTACGAAAAATTTAGTGTTTTCAAGGGTTTGACGAGATTTCTATAACAAAATATAACAGTTATTAAATCCCTAAAAATACCTCAAGTGAGAATTCAAAGTTTCTTCTCTGTTGACTATATCATATTTACTCAAAAAATCCTATTAAAATATGATTTGTAAAAACGAGGAACATTCATATCCTGTACCACTCCTTACTTCAACCCACAGTTTCTTTTCCAAATGCCGACTATTTTCCTAACGGTAACCCATAAGGTTTATAATACTTTGTAAAACGACCCACAACTCCTGTAATGGTTTCATCCTTCGAAACGGTCGGCACTGCCGTCCGATGTGAGCCGAGCCGGGGTGGTTTACAACCCCGACTCTTTCTCCTGCTTGATTTTCGACCCTGACATCTATGCCGTCATCCCTGCCTTTTGATTCCTTGCAAATTTGCCCAAATATCTCTTTTTATTCTCGCATGGGACACTTTGTCGACTTCGGTATTCAAATCGCAAACAGGGCGGAACAACGGCTCACAAATGCCGAACAAAAAAAGACCATAGGATATTCTTTCCTACAGTCTTTTGATACTCTGTCTTACATTGTCATGGTTGGTCCTTCTTGTTCTGCCTGTTCTTGTGCAATCCCAAGATACTCATCCAGTCGTTCTTCCTCCAATACCGCTATCATCTCAGCGAATGGATTCAGATTTCCATCTACTGCGTATTCTTCCAACGCTTCGAAATATTCCAAGCGGTTTTCTTTGGCTATGGATACCGGAAGGAAACCGGATGCCATCAACTGATAGTTCATAATCATACGTGATGTTCTTCCGTTGCCATCTACGAAAGGATGGACTTTTACAAACTCTGCATGAGTCCATGCAGCAAGTTCGATATCATTTCCATTTGCCTTGTACGGCATATCGGCATAAAAGTTTTTTATCTGCTGATACATCTCATTTGGCATCGGAGGCTTATGCTTTGCACCAGTGATTCTTACTTCGACATTACGATAAATGCCACCAGTAATAATGTTGTCCATAAGCAGTGCATGAATGTCTTTGATGATTTTTTCATCCAACGCCTTTCCTTCTGCAATACATTTTTTTATAAATCCAAACGCCTTGTCATGATTTACAACTTCATAAATCTCACGGAGCGTTTTTCCTCCAACTGAAATGCCATCTTCCAAAACTGCTTTCGTCTGAATCAGACTCAAGGTGTTTCCTTCGATTGCAGTCGAGTTATGGGTATACTCAATTTCAAAGCTTTTATCAAAACTTTGAAGCACCTCTTTTGGTAACTGTTCATATAATTGTTTCAATTGTTCTTTCTTGCTACAGAGCAATTTATAATCCATCTGAATTCACCTCATTCCCTGATGGTACATCATTTTCAGTGTATCATAAAACCTTAGAAAAGACAACGAAAGATACTACTTCCCAAATTCATTATTTTCCGATTCCTGATGATTGTCAGTCAGATTATCCTTTGGCGGTTTTGCTTTCTTCGGCTTTGCCACAGACTGCTCTGTCACCTCGCCGGAGCTCTGACCGCTGATATTTCAGCATTAATTTCATCAAGAGACATCTCTGGTACATCATCCGCTTGCTCTCTCAACTCATAAAATGCTTTCTTAGCCTCTGCTCTTGTAATTGTCGTTTCTGGTAATGTTGCTTCAAACGGAAGTCCCTTAACCATCTTACTTCTAGTCATGAACATACGGAAAGCTGTTGGTAAATCCATACCAAGAGTTTCGTAAATTTCTGCAACCTCCTGCTTTAATGCTTTATCTGCACGAAATTGAATCAAAACCTGTTCTGCCATAATGATTCCTCCTTCATCATACTTTGTGTAGTTGTTTTGCATGTATTTGTAATATTATTATATGTCACTTTATCAAATTTATCAACATAATCATCAAAATTACTTTCTTTTAGCACGTATCAGCGTACTTTTGCTTATCCCTGTCATCTGTTCCACTTGCTTGTATGAGTACTCATTTAATAAATCCAACGCATGATTAATTTGAACTCTAGAAAATTTCTTTGGTCTACCTTCCTTAAAATCAGGATTCTGCTTTGCAATAGCTTTACCTTCCTGAGTACGTTCCACAATCATATCTCGTTCAAATTCTGCAAATGCCAACATTATATTGCGAATCAATTTACCAGTAGGCGTATTATCCATTAATCCCATATTGAGTACGTGGACTACAATACCTCTATCCAATAATGATTGTATCAGTGCAATACCCTGTGTAGCACTTCTGGCAATTCTATCCAGCTTTGTAACCACCATAGTATCTCCTGACCGCATAACTGCCAACAACTTGTCCAATTCTGGTCGGTTTGCTTTTGTTCCAGTAAATGCATCCGCATAAATCTCGGTTGCTCCTGCTGACCGTAAAGCAATTTCCTGTGCTTCCAGACTGTTACCATCCTTAGCCTGACCTTTTGTACTAACTCTCGCATAACCATAAATCATACTGTGAATCTCCTTCCATTGTTTAAATTTTTGCATTAAAAAAGAAGGTTTTAACACCTTCTTCTCTACTACTTATGAATATAAGAAATGACACCACCTCAGCCCTTGATTTATCGTCAAAGCTGAAGTAGTGTCAATACTTTTAAGTTATAACACTCATTTATATCTCACTAAAAACTTAAAAAGCATTTGTATTTTTCAATATGTACAGGTAATCCATCCTCTTCATCAACAATTTCTTCGCACAATTCCCTTTCTAATGTACTCTGAGTTAATAATAATCCTAAACTTAGAAATTCCTGCTGACGATTCAAACAATTTCTTTCCTTAAGATATTTTATAATCTCAATAGCTTCATCAATATCTTCTAATCTAGAAAGATGCTTCCCCTGTCCTCCAAGAGAAATAAATTTTTCTACTTTTTTCTTAAGTGCATCCATTTCTCTCTTTGCAGGCATAATATTTCCACTAATATATTCCCAGTTCCCAGTTGTAAATCCTTTTATGCCGACAACCTCTTTAAGGTATTTAGCAGCACGTTCTAATCCACTCCCCTTTATATCTTTCAATTCCTGCGGCAACTGATTTACATTATGATAAATCCTACACAACGTATTAACCGATTCTTCCAACAAAGAAACCATTGTTAACAGTAAAGAGTACTGTGTTAATATATCTACTCTACATGATAACAACATTCCACTTGTCATAGCCCAGCTCTCAGTTCTAAAATCATTTATTTCCGATGCCTGCATTGCTATCTCTCTATAACTTTTTCCAATTGCATCCAGTGCAATTTTATTATTTTCTATAACACTTCTGAATGGATAAAAGTCACAATGAGCCAGATAAAGAGCCATTTCACCAGGCTTACTTACATCATAATTCTCCATGCTCGGAAATTTAACATCACTCTCAATACTACTCATCTGGCTTTACTCACTCCATTTCTCTTCTATCTTATCCCAAACACTCTTAGGAATCTCAATCCCCGAAGCTTGAGACGACCAATGGTAATCTGGTGCCAAATCCTGCAATACATCATAAGGAAGGATAGCATCTGTTTCATAATCTAAGATTCTGTCAAACTGTATGTAAATTCTTCTTGCCTTCTTACCCATAGCATTTTTTTCCGAATCCCAATGAGTACCTTCAAACACATCTGTAATTGCAATCCCACTTGCTACAATCCCTCGTGGTTCTGAACCAAGTTTAATCATAAATACTCTATCTCCTGCTTTGATGCTTTTATTTACACCACAGGTCCACTTAGAGAAAGCCTTTCCAACTTGTCCTATCTCCTGTATCATTTCTCTATAACCATCTAATTTATCATCCCAAGCCCAACGTTCTTGATTCCATGTCAACAGCCAACACTTTCTTTCCATTTTACATACCTTCTTTCCTATAACTGCCTCTGTAAGTCTTTTACCTTTTGTCTGCGTTTCATATTATCTTCTTCTAAGAATGCTAATAATAGCAATTGGTATGTATCATCATACCATTCTTCTAATTTTTCTGGTGATAATTGTTGTGTAAATGTCTCCGCTTTTGCTCCTTCCACATTATTATGACGGATATTTAATTTATTCAGCAAACATCCGATTTCACTCGCCAATGCATTATTTATGGATTTAATTTGTTGTCTTTTGCCTTCAAATATATCAGCCAATGTTTTTAAAATTTGCTTCTTACGCAACAAATCACCTTTTAACAAATAATGATTGTATTCAATTACTGTATATGCTACATCATCATTTATAATTTCGGCAACAGCCGTAGCTGCTGGTGATTTCTCAACCAAAAGTGTTTTTTCTTCTTCCTCAAATACCTTCACTTCATAATTAAGGCTATTCACTATGTTAACTACATTCTGCTCTAACATCCCGAACTCTTTACTCCATTCCGAATCCTCTGGCATATACGCATCACACAACGACATTACATTAAGTATGTACTCAAGTAATATTAAAATCTGCTTTTCATCCAGTCCTTCTTTTATGTCTGTATCCGTTATACCTAATCTTTCTCGCATTTGTTTGCTTGACGTAACATACTTTCTATTTTGCCATAAATGAATACACTCTTGGTCAAAGAAATCTTCAAGGCTGTAATTCATATTAAATCCATAGATTCTTGTTTCATCGAACAACTTCATAATAACATCTATCTCATATTCTAAATCCATTTCTTCTTCAAGAATATCAAAAATACTTCTTCTCATGTTTATACCTCCATATACAAGAAAACCCCATCAGACAGATTTCTCTATCTAATGAGGTTCTAATGTCATATCGCCTGATTCCACATCATATTTATTATTTTTCTGACATTGAAATCTGCATAGTTTGGCGTAAAATTGGCGTATGGCGTGGTACCAATACCTCGCAAAGCCAGTATTTAAGCCACTTTATTTATCCAAACTCTTCATTGTCGGGAAATTTTCCTCTCCATCTTTCTGCATCTACAATATTCTTTTAACACCTGTAAATGCATTTATTGTCATTCTGTACACTCATAACTACTCGTGTACAGAATAGGTTCATTTCTTGGTCAAAACTTGGTCTTTTTATTTTCTTTTGGTCAGAGTGTTTTCGGTCCTAATTAAAGAGGACTCTTTTCTAAAATACATCCAAATTTCTTGCTAAATTTTCAAGTGAAGCTCTGGTTACATTTTCATTGACCTCTGCATAAATGTTCATAGTCGTTGATACGTCCGAATGTCCCATTACCTCTTGAATTACCTTTACATTTGTTTCATTTTCGCAAAATCTCGAAGCAAAGGTATGTCGAAAAATATGATTAGAAAACCTCGGTATAGTTATCGGCTCTCTCTTTTCTTTTTTTGCCTTTACTACTTCCTCTGCATTGTGAGCATCTACAATTCGTTTGATAACCCGATTGATTGCTGCTGGATTATGTGGCATTCCAAACCGATTGGTAAATATAAAATTCGTCATGCCATCTACATTTTCCACACAAAAGCCTTCCTCATTCTGTCTCTCATACTCATCCATTAGCACCTCATACACCGGTTTCATCATTGGAATATTTCTGACTCCTGCCTCAGTCTTTGGCTCTGATACACGAAATTCACATTTGTAAGTATCATCTGCTCTTGGATAATAGGTCAAACTATGATTAATATTGATAATTCGTTTCTCCATATCAACATCATCCCAAGGGATTCCAATTGCTTCACCAATACGGCAACCTGTGCCTAGCAGGAATACAAATAACGGATACCAATTATAAAAGAGTGGACTCTCAGCAACATAATTCATAAATGCTCTTTGCTGCTCCACAGTCAATGCTCTTCTGGTCTTTCGCGAACCACCTTTTCTCTTTTTGATTTCTGCAAAGACACCATCCACCGGATTCTTTCTGATAATGTCATCTCTGACTGCTAATTGCAAGGATGGGTGCAGTACAGTGTTGATATTTTCCAGTGTATTAACTTGCAAGCCCTTGTTGGTAATCAAATCATTGTAAAAATACAACACATCTGAATATTTTATATCCTTGATTTTCTTCTTTCCGAAGCTATCTCTTATGAAATGATTCCAGATATACATATAATTCGTATAGGTGGTACTTCTAAGCTCTGATTTGGTTGATATATAACGGTCAAACAGGAAATTTACATCTGCATTTCCTGCCACATATACGTCTAAGCCATCCATCTGATCCCGAACCAAGCTTTCCTCTTTTTTACGAAGTTCTGCCAACGTCCTTGCATATATGGTTCTCTGCTTTCCTAACGGATCTGTGTAAATGTAGGAATATCTCCCGTCTGTTTTTCGGTAATGCTCACCCTTCCTATAATGTCAAGCCTAAAACACTTTATTTTTAAGCTTTTTTGTTTACTTTATTACCTCTAACAAACGAGCCAAAAGTGTGGAATAGTCTAGTATCTTGTACCGAATAGTCAAATCAGGGTATAACTAATAAAAC
>JAFQOE010000143.1 GCA_017395635.1 Lachnospiraceae bacterium
AGTTTGTCTGAGAGATATAACTTGTTGCCACACGATTCCGTTGTGATTATATATTTCCTTTGAGGCTTTATGCAGATTAACATAGTCCTCTTGTCCAAATAAACCGTGTTCGCCCATCGTGATAACTCCCGGTCTCTCCGCAGCATATTTGGGGAAGACCTCTGACCTTCTTGCGTTAATTGTTTTGTCAACTCTGTCTCTCCTTGAGATATAATTTGTGAATCTTCCGCCGACAGACTTGCCATTGGAAGAATACTTTGTTCTTATAACAACTTTACTCATAATTTCACACTCCAATCTTAAAAAATTTTGTAATTTTGAAGACACCTGTTATTACACCTACTGCACCCTTATACAATGCGGTCAGATGGCATAACAGACACCAACACAGCACCAGCAGATGCATTTTAGAAACTCTCCGCCGGGCTTCGCACGGCGATGTAAGGGGGCTTGGAGCGGATAACGCACCAAGCTTTATCCTGTTTCTATCATTTTCTCGTACTTTTCGTTCCTCGGGGCGCCCCGTCAGGTGTTTTCTCGTACCTTCGTTTGTTCTTTCAAATCGATTTTAAGGTCTTACCATAGGGCTTTTCTTTTCGGTTCGAGAGATTAACTTTTCAGGGTGGTGTAACTACCTTACCCCAAATAGTTATATGCTGAAACCCCTGCTTAAGCCCTTGGTCATATGCATAGAATCGAATTTTAGGTCTCAAACCTATTTGTCGCACGATGAATTACGAGGTTAACTTACTTGGGTAGGGTAAATACCTTACCCAAGAATTTTCTTCTCGAAATTCTCTGTCACAGTCGTTCTCATTTGACCTATTATCGATTTTAAGGTGTAACCACCCCCGAAGCGTTGGCGATACGAGCTGCCTAACTTTTAGGGGTGGTGTAACTACCTTACCGCAAAATTTTCGTTTTCAAAACCGCCGAAGTGTTGGCATTGAAACGGGTAAATAATTTATGCGGTTGCTTTCGGATGCTTTCTGTTATAATCATCAAGCATCTTCTGAGCTTTTGCCCGAGCTGCAACCTCGTTAACATTTTTCATCTGCTCATAATGATAATGTTCAATCGCATCCTGTATAGGACGGATTGTATATTTCAGGTTGCCGTTTCTTTTCTTACCGTCTTTCAGAATTACTTCTGTAGGTTCGGTATAGATTAAGCACTTATCTTCAAGCTCTCTTACATATTTAGCAACTGTACCTTTGCTTTTAATCTTAAGAGCTTTACCGATAGTTTTGTAGCTTGGGTAGCACTGATATGTCTTACGGTCTTCCACATATAACAGATAGTTATACACGGCAAGAGCACCGGCAGAGAGACCTAATATCATTATCTCATTCGGTATAGAATACCTTCTTGGTTTAGGCTTTGGAAGATTAGCATATAACATTATGCAGCACCTCCTTTCGCATTAAGTTTTTCTTCTTGAGCCAGATCAAACTCAGCCATCATAGTTCCGATAGCTTCACCGGATAACGCCTCACCAATTATTAAATAACCGAGGAGTTTATATCCTTTTGCGCGATACAGTTTTACAAATCTTTCGATTGCATACTGGAACTCACACGGTGATAGCTTTTCAAACAATATGTTCCTAATCTCATCTCTGGTGAGAGTCCTTCCGCAGACCTCAAGCTCTTTTGATTCCCACAGATATACCATCGCCGAGAACGCCATGCCCTTAACCATAGGTGTAGGGAATGATTTTTCCATCTCATTTGTGAAGTATACCGTCCATAATAAATCCTTAAATTTCTGTTTTGTCACAACAAAACACCTCCTATAAATTAAAAAAATTATCTTGTTTTCGTTTCTACCCAGAGGCGAAACTTTTCCTTCGGAACCAGCAATCGGTTTCCGATTTTTAATGCAGGAAAATCTTTTTCGTGCATTAATTCATAGGCAGTAGATGTAGCAACACCTAATACCTTTGCGAGCATATCTGCGTTCAAAAACAGAGGCAGCTCGTCATAAGATTTCACAACTGATTCTTTCATTTTGGCAAAATACCTCCTAACTTATTTTTGTTTTTTGAGGAAAAA
>JAFQOE010000144.1 GCA_017395635.1 Lachnospiraceae bacterium
AACACAAATTTTCGTGAGCATGCTCACCGAGCGTTTTTTGCTCTATAGAACATATTTTTCTGTAAAGCAAAAAACAAGCTATCTTATCGATAGCTTGTTCTCCAATCAATTATAACTTTTTGGTACATTATTCTCTATATCCGGGAGTTTGACAGTTGAATATTAAAAAAAGTACTTGCAGGGCTTGTAAATCCTGCTTTTTTTGTGTCAAATTTTCTGTTTTTTGGTATGTTATTTTATGTTATTGTGTGGTATAATAAAGGTTGGAGGGATGCTTATGAATCTACATATATCAAAATCAAAAAATGCTGAATCATTTTATATTGCAAAATCATATGTAAAATCTAATGGTAGTACTTCATCTACCATCGTTCGAAAGCTTGGCACTTTAAATCAGCTGCTGATTGAACATGGACCAACCAGAGATGATGTGCTTGCCTGGGCTAAAAACGAAGTAAAACTTGAAACTGAAAAATATAAAAAAGATAAAGAAGCAAAAGCTGTACAGATTACTTTCCGTGCTGACAGACAACTTGATTATGATAAACAGACTTTCTACCGTGGCGGCTATCTGTTCCTGCAGTCTGTTTACTATGGTTTACAACTGAATAAAACATGCCGAAAATTAAAGAACAAATATAAATTTAAATATGATATCAACGCAATTCTCTCTGACCTTATTTATGCCAGAGTTTTAGAACCTGCCAGCAAACGCTCTTCCTTTAAAATTGCTTCCGAATTCATGGAAAAACCGGCTTATGGTCTTCATGATATCTATCGTGCTTTGGATGTTCTTGGAAATGAATGTGAGCTCATTCAGGCAGAAGTCTACAAAAACAGTCATTTTATCGGTAACAGAAACGATAAAATTCTTTATTATGACTGTAGTAATTATTACTTTGAAATTGAACAGGAAAATGGCGATAAAAAATATGGAAAAAGCAAAGAACACCGCCCAAATCCAATCATTCAGATGGGGTTGTTTATGGATGGTGATGGTATTCCACTTGCTTTCTCTTTGTTCCCCGGAAACACAAATGAACAGAAATCTTTAAAACCATTAGAACAGAAGGTTATTAGTGATTTCGGTTGTCAGAAGTTCATTTACTGCAGCGATGCCGGTCTTGGTTCAGAAGACATCCGTACATACAACCACATGGGAGAAAGAGCTTTTATCGTAACACAATCTATCAAGAAACTTAATGCTGAAGACAAGGCTTGGGCTTTAAGCAAAAGTGGTTTTAAAAGGGTTTCTGATGACATGCCTGTAGATATCACAACATTATCTGATGATGATACAAATCTGTATTATAAAGATGAACCTTATACACCAAAAAAACTTCATCAGAGACTAATTGTAACTTATTCCCCAAAGTATGCACGCTACCAGAAAACAATACGCGAAAAACAGGTAGAACGTGCAGAAAAAATGCTTGCTTCAGGAAATACAAAAAAACAACGTAAGAATCCAAATGATCCGGCAAGATTTATAGGGTCTGTTGCCGTTACCGATGATGGTGAAATAGCAAAAACACATAGCTTTCTTGATAAAAACAAGATAGCAGATGAAGCACAGTACGACGGCTTATATGCTGTATGTACTGACCTTCTGGATGACGATGTAAGTGATATCCTTAAAGTCAGTGAAGGAAGATGGCAGATTGAAGAATGCTTTCGGATTATGAAAACTGATTTTTCCGCAAGACCTGTTTATCTACAGGATGAAAACAGAATCAAAGCACACTTCCTCATTTGTTTTTTAGCATTGTTATCCTATCGTGTTCTGGAAAAGAAACTGGATTATAAGTATACCTGCGAAGAAATCCTGGACACTTTAAAATCAATGAACTTTGCTCAAATACAGGAACAGGGGTTTATCCCATTATATAAACGACTAAAAATCACTGATGATTTGCATGAGACCTGTGGTTTCCGCACAGACTATCAATTCATAACAAAAAGTCAGATGAAAACAATTCAGAAAAAAAGTAAAGGAAAAGAATAAATTACTATAGTCCGTGACAGAGAAAAAAATCGCTGTAGTGCCCATATTTACTGGGTTTACAGCGATTTTATTTTTAACAAACTGTCAAAGATGGG
>JAFQOE010000060.1 GCA_017395635.1 Lachnospiraceae bacterium
AAGCAGATAATAGCGGGCTATTTTCAAATTTCACAAGTCAAAAGATGCAAGAAATAGCCTCAAAGAAGCCGAAACTAATCTTCAAAGCAACGGACTAACTCGTATAATAAAATTCAAAACAGACTCCAAAGGTGTGGGTTGGCTTGACCGCCTCCCACATCACTAAGACAAAAAATAAAATGAAGGATATGAAAAACTTAAACTATTCACTACGCTACTTGCTAAAAAATCGTGGTAATTCCATAACTCGACTTATATCGCTTGCATTAGGTCTTGTGGTTTCGCTGCTAATCTGTTCGTATGTCGGCATAAATCTCTCTTATGGTCGTTTCTTTACTGACAGAGAGCGTGTATATCAGATATTTGAGAACTCACCTCAGTTTGGCATAACTGGCCCACAATTGGAGCCTGTTGCATACACGCTTGCAGAGAATATACCCTCGATAGAGGCCACTACAAACTATTTCGATCGCCTTATGCAGGTTAAACTTGGGAATAGTTATATGGATGCTCGATGGCTTGAGGTGAGCGAAGACTTTTTCACAGTCTTGGACTTCGGTGTGTTGAGCGGTGATCCCAAACATATTCTCTCACGAGAGGGAGTTGCCAACAACGAGGTATTTATCACTGAGCGTCTAGCAGAGTTGTTGTTCGGGAGTGAAGATCCATTGGGTAAAATCGTGCCTACAACTCAGGGGCAGGAGTATGTTGTCTCTGGTATTTTCCGCACACCTCCCGTAACAAATCCGCTCGATGATTTTGATATAGTTAGTTTTCGTGACTACAATCCCACGACTGCAAATTGGCAAGGGGATGATAGCTATCCAACCTTTATAAAGCTTCGTAAAGGGGCAACAAAGTCTCAGGCCGAGGCAGAAATCCAACGCCTAATTGAGGAGCATCCTACATTAAGGAAAAAGGTGGAATTATGGAAAGCAAATTATTTTCTTGTACCAATTGAAGATGTTGTTTATGTGGACAATAATATTCGACAGACTCAAATGATATATGGTATCTTGGCAGTATTGGCACTCCTGGTAGCTACACTTAACTATGTGCTTTTGACGCTGTCGTCACTTGTACAACGCAGTCGTACTATTGCTATGTTGCGTTGCAATGGTGCCTCTCGATGGGATATCTTCCGAATGTTGCTATCCGAGACACTGATTATGATTGTGGCGGCAATTGTAGTGGCGGTATTTGTCATTGCGTGTCTCCACCAAGAGATTTATCAGTTGCTCGGCTATCAACTCATCGACCTTTTTGCGTGGGAGCGTATATGGATTCCTGCTTTGGTGTGTGTGGTATCGTTCCTTGTAGCAGGTTTAATTCCTGCATCACTTTACTCACGAGTGAGCATGAGTTATGCCTTTCGTCGAGGTAGTGACAACCGCACTTGGTGGAAACGCATTCTGCTCTTCGTGCAGGTGGCTTGTACAACAGGAGTGGTCTGCTTTTTACTTACCACATCGCAACAATCGAAATATATCTTGGAGACCGATCTTGGCTATGACTATGACCGCATCGTGACGATGAACTTTGGAGCAACCACCTCTCAACGCTCGGCAATGGTTGAAGAGCTGAAACGCCTGCCTTTTGTTGAGAGCGTAGGCCACTCTGTGCAGTATCCTATATGGGGCTACTTTGGCAATCCGGTCTATGATTATGAGAAGAAAGAGATCCTATTCTCTTGCCGCTTTGAGTATTTCGATGAGGGGTATATCGAGACTATGGGTATGGAGATAGTTGCAGGGCGCAACTTCAACGAGCAAGACGCACTCAATAAGACCATTGTTAACGAAGAGTTTGTTCGTCAGCACGGTTGGGAGTTGGAGAGTGCTGTAGGTAAGAGTTATTGGCAAAATGGGGGTTGGTGCGAGGTCGTCGGTGTTATCCGTGACTTTACACAAGCTGGAGGTTTTGTTGAGCCACTGTCGGTATTCCGTACAGCATATATCGACAACGACCCTAACCGTCCGCTCACCTTGCAGATGAGCATACGACTTACTGAACTAACGCCTGAGAATATCAAAGCTTTGGATAGCGTGATCGCCGAAAATTATCACTCCGAGTGGGAGTATCAACTTACCCCCTATGTGGATAGAGTCAAGGAGCGTTTTGTATATCGTGATAGTATGCGTAATAATGTATTGCTCGTCTCGCTCGCTACACTTATTATCTCCCTTATCGGCTTAATCGGCTATTTAGGCAACGAGATGGCTCGCCGCCGCAAGGAGATAGCTATCCGCAAGGTAAATGGTGCCACAACTTCGCAGGTGCTTAGCCTATTGAGTCTTAATATCTCGTGGGTTGTTATTCCTGCGGTAGTAACAGGTGTAGCCGGTGCTGTATGGGGCGGAATGAAATACCTTGAGATGCTCGAAACTATGTGCGAGCCTTTGGCTTGGTGGATTTTTGCCTGCGGAGCAGCTGTTGTGATAGCTATTGTATATGTGATACTTATCATCCGCACTTGGCACACGGCCAATGCCAACCCGATTGATATGATTAAAATAGAGTAAGATAGAATTATGAGAATACTCAATTACATATTATCTATTGCTTGTGTAGCGATGCTTACGACATCGTGTGTGGTGTCACGAGCGATTCTGTATGGCGATGCCTCGGTAGATGATTATCGTGCATTTGAGCAGGAGAATATCGCAAAAGGCGACTACACTTTCCGTTTCGCAGAGCTTACAGAGTCGGAGCGTATGCTCGACACGATGCGATTTGAGTGGATGCACTTTGGCAAGGGAGAGATGGCACAAATGACTATAGACGAAGCAATAACACCCTCCGTAGATAATGCTGCACTCATAATTATCCATCGAGATACGATACTCTATGAGCGTTATTTTGGGGAGTGGAACAAGAATACGCAATCGCAAATATTCTCCGTCACCAAAACTATAACAGCCATGTTGTGTGGGGTTACACTCACTGAGGGGCATATACGCAGTGTGGAAGATAGAGTTACAGACTACTTGCCAGAGTTGAAACAAGCCGATCCTATGTTTGAGGAGTTGAAGATAAAACACCTCTTGGATATGACGGCAGGACTCGATTTTGACGAGAACTACTCCTTCAATCCATTTTCAAAGATGGCTAAGTTGTATATGGGGCGTAATACTATGCGAATTATTGAGCGAGCCAAATTTAGCCACAACCCTGGAGAGAGATACGACTACAACTCGCTTACAACAGCAATTCTCGGGGTTGTGATAGAGCGTGCTACGGGAATACCCTATGCCGAATATCTATCGTCAAAAATATGGCAACCTCTGGGTATGGAGCAAAGTACTTCAATTGGTATTGACGACAAAAAACACCGAGTAGCGAAGAGCTATGCAGGACTTGTAACCAATGTGCGCGACTTGGCAAAGATAGGTAGACTGTATATCAACGACGGAAATTGGAATAATAGGCAGATTATAGATTCGAGCTTTGTTCACACTTCACTATCACCTCGAATTGTAGGTGAAAAGAGCGCAAATATGTACTCATACTCTTGGTATTGGGGCACGCAGGATGAGAGCCTGTCAAGGCGAGATTTCGCAAGTAAGGAAGAGATGCAAGATTACTACGCTGAGCATCGTGATGTCTCAAAAATCAACTCTTGGAAGAGAGAGGGAGGCGGTTATACTGCCGTTGAATATATGAAACGCAGATACTTCCCCGACAGAGAGAGTTTGCAGAACTACTATAAAGATGATGTGCATACTATTATGCAGAGTAGAAATGGATATTTCGCCATTAAGTATCAAGGTGGCCACTACGCATTTGGAGTCAATGGACAGATACTCTACATCAATCCCGAAAAGGGGTTTATTGGAGTATATCTTGGCGAGGATGATCTCAATGTTGTACACCTCTTTGAGCAACTTTGCAAAATACTATAACAATACGAAACAAATAAAACTCAAACAATATGAAAATCGCGTTTAAGAATTTTTTAATGACA
This sequence comes from Lachnospiraceae bacterium, assembly GCA_017395635.1. Lineage (GTDB taxonomy): Bacteria > Bacillota > Clostridia > Lachnospirales > Lachnospiraceae > CAG-590. The sequence goes on from JAFQOE010000060.1 coordinate 3,965, forward strand.
TTACGTCGTTACAAGGTCGCATCGCTGCTTAATGTGCTCGGTTTGACCCTCGCCTTTGTGGCATTTTACATCATCGCATCGCAGGTCTATTACTCGATTTCCTACAACCGACCAATCGAGGACTCCGACCGCATATATCTCGTCTCAGCCGAGTGGGGCTCTTCAAGAATGGGTGATGCAGAGGAGTCATGGTCGCTCAACTGCCCACAGCCGGTAAGCTATGAGACTAAGGAACTTTGCCCCGATGTGGAGCTTATGGCTTCGATGCGCCCCTCGGCAGACATCGGTCGAGTGTGGGTGAAACGCGACAACTACAACTTCGACAAGTTTGATATCAGCGTTCATCTTGGCAATGCGAATGTAGTTGAGCTCTTTAATTTTGAGGCTGTCGCGGGCGATTTGAGCAGGGTTGTCGAGCCTAATACGGTGGTTGTCGCCGAGTCGGCTGCCGAGCAGATGGGCATTGGCGTGGGCGATGATATCTGGCTCGAAGGTGGCCAGAGGCACAACGATGGCAAGCCCACGGAGCCACAACAAGTGGTTGCTATCTACAAGGATTTCCCGAAAAATAGTTTCCTCCACCATCGCAAAATCTTCCAAAACGACAACCTCGCACAAGGTCAAACGAACAACAATTGGAACTACTCTTGTTTCGTGCGCCTCAAAGAGGGAGCCGACACCGAGGCTTTCTGTCGCATCTGGAGCGATCAGTATGCCAAGTGGTTCTTGGCTATGGTCGAGGAGTTTAAGAGGGAGTACCCCGAAGAGGAGGATTTCTTCGAGGAGGGCGACGAGTTACAGCCCGTGCGCTTGATACGACTTGACAAGATGTACTATGAGTCGAATATTGAGACCTACGACAACTACTACTTTGCCTTTGGCTCGAAGGCGGCAACAGCCACATTGGCAATTATCGGGTTGGTTATTGTCATCATCGCCTTTATCAACTTCGTAAACTTCTTCTTCGCCCTTGTACCGGTGCGTATGCGTGCGGTGAATATCTGCAAAGTATTTGGCGCGAGTCAGGGCACACTGCGTTGGAACTTTCTCTTTGAGGCTATCGGCTTGGTGCTTATCTCTATGGCTCTTACCTTCTACCTGATGATAGCCATTCAGGAGAGCTTTATAACAAACTTCGTCACCTCGTCGTTGGCGCTCTCAGACAACCTCCCTGTAATCGCAGTGATGATTGTGCTTATGGTGCTACTTGCTGTCGTGGCGGCACTCTATCCTGCGTTCTTCATTACCCGTTTCAACGCTTCGTTGGGCGTGAAGGGTGGCTTTGCACAGTCGGCTGCGGGTCGTAGATTGCGCTCGGTGATGGTGGGTGTACAATTTACGGTAGCGATGGTGCTGATTATCATCACGGGCGTATTCTTCCTCCAATATCGCTATATGATAAACTACGATTTGGGCTTTGACCGCTCAAATATCGTAACCTTTGCTGATTATAACCTTACGCCAAAGGCTGAAACTATCATAGAGCGATTGCAACAGCATCCCGATGTGGAGGATGTTACCGCTTCGAGGATGAGCCTCTTTCACTGTATGCAGGGGTGGGGTCGTGAGTACGATGGACATACATTTATGCTTATGGCAAATGAGGTTAGATGGAACTTTCTCGACTTCTTCGGCTTTGAACTTGTCGATGGTGAGGGATTTACACCCTCATCGGCAGAACGAAAAGAGATTATCATAATGCGTCAACTTCACCTTGATACGGGCTACCCTCTCGGAATGAATAGTGGTAGCGAATACAACACTATCGGCATTATTAAGGATGTGCGCCTTAGTTCGGTGGCACAACCTAACCAATACCACTCTTTCTACTGCGGTAATGAGCCGGGATTCTTCTATATCCGCTTGATTGAGGGGGCAGATGTCAAGGCATTCGCCAAGTATGTAAAGGAACTGACCAAGGAGTTCTCACCTCTCGGTGAGGGTGCAGACCTCTACTACCTCAATCAGTGGGTGGAGATGCTCTACCAGACAACCAAACAACAGCTCGTTACGATTGGCTTGTTCGCTATTTTAGCGGTTGTTATCGCACTGATGGGAGTCTTCGGTATTGTGATGTTCGAGACGCAGCACCGCCGCTCGGAGATAGCTGTTCGCAAGGTCTATGGCGCAACGACACGCCAAATTGTCGAGATGCTGAACCTGCGTTATGTGTGGATTGTCGGAGGTTGCTTTGTGGTGGCAGCACCTGTGGCGTGGTACATCACCTCGCGCTGGTTAGAGCAGTTCGCTAACCGCATCGCACAGCCTTGGTGGCTCTATATCGCCGCCCTTGTGATTGTCCTCGCCGTAACGGTCGGTCTTGTAACCCTCCGCTCGTGGAAGGCTGCTACGGAGAACCCTGCAGATGTGGTGAAGAGTAACTAATTATCATCCCTCCACGACACTTTCCTGTTCGAAAATTTGGAAAATTCATGGGGGGGGGTAAATTTGTAGGCAGAAAAAATTTAACAATAAATAAACTAACAAAAACAGATTATGAAAAAGAGTTTAGTAATCCTTATTATTGCGCTATTAGCAGGAGCTTATAGTGCAGAAGCGCAGAAGACAAAGTACAGCTATTTCAAGCCTGGATATTGGGGCAATGTAGAGCTCAATGGCGGAGCATTGCTTAGCGGTGGCAGCAATATTGGCTTCAGCACCGTACACGGTGGTCGTCTCGGACACGGCGTAGCAATGGGTATTGGTGCGGGTCTATATCTCGATGTGCAAGAGTTATACTATGTTTATAATATTCCTATTTTCCTCGAAACCAAATACTCGCCAATGAAGAGTGGTTTATCGCCATTCGTATCACTCCGTACTGGTTTTAGTATTACGGACTCGCTAACTACGGGATTCTACCTTTCACCAGCCGTTGGTGTGGATTTACGACGCTTCTCACTATTCATTCGCTACGGCTATAACCTATTCCCAATGTCGGCAGATATCTCCTTCCCCGACCTCGATATGAACATCAACACTAAGGCGTATCTTCACGCGCACTCATTATCGTTGGGCGTGGCAGTTAATTTCTAATAATTGCAATTAACCAGAGGAAATCTTATTAACTATGAAAAAGTATTTAGCAATTCTTATTATTGCGCTATTTGCAGGGGTGTATAGCGCTGAGGCTCAAGAGAGCAAATCAACGGCGAAACCACGCTACGAGCAAGTTGGCTCACACCACACATTCTCCGTATCGACTCCCTATCGACTGGAGTATAGCTATGAGTATGTATGGAATAGCGGTATGTCATTGATTGGTCGCATCGGTGCAGGTAGCGAAGCATATTCGCCACACAAAAACAACTATGAATGGAGCAATGGATTCCGTCTAACGATTGAGCCAAGATACTATCTAAACAATCAGGACTTCTTCGCGGCGAAAATCAGTGGAGCGATATTGATTCCTAACACTCCTTTTAAGACTTCATTAGTACCAGTCTATGGTATCAAAAGAGAGTTCACGAAGCATTGGTTTTGCGAGTTTACCATTGGTGCAGGCGTTGGATACTACTCGGGCAATTATGGTCGCTTCTTCTTCGAGCCACACTTACAGTTTAGATTAGGATTTAAGATTTAATGTATTACACTATGAAAAGATTTGTTTTGTGCCTTATGGCATTGGCTGTTACAAGTATAATGACATCGTGTGAGAAAGAGGTAGATTTGGGCTATCCTAAGACAATCTCATTTACAAAGGATGGTGGCGAGAAGGTTATAACAGGAACGACCAATTTTACTGATGCTCATATTCACGATTACAAAAGTGGTGAAGATGGTGAGTTTGTGCCCCGCAAAGATGATATACAGTGTCAGGTTTACGAGTGGCTTACTATAGAGTATCTTGCAAACAGCACAGAACTCAAAATTATCGCTGAGCCAAACGCATCGGGGAAGTCTCGCAAATTGCATATTGAACTTCACTCGGGTCTGGAATACCATGTTGTAGAAGTAAAACAAGAATAAGTAATGAAAACACTAAGAAATCTATTGATGTGCGCGGTGATGCTTTTCGCAGTCGGCTGCGATAAGGAAGAAACCTTTGATGTTACACCACAAACTCTTGCTCAAACTGTATGGGATGCGGAGATTGAATATTTTGATGAAAACGGCAACGCAACAGGTAACAATAGTTGTATTGTGGAATTTCTCTCGGAAACAGAGGGTAAATACAGCGAGCCTGATATGAATACCGTGCGCCAATTCACCTACGAGGTAGATAGAGCAATTATTGTTATCGATAGCGGCATCTACACTCTTTTGAATGGCACCTGGCATATTGTAGAGAAATCGAAACAGCAAATCCTCCTGCAAGGCTATTACCCAAACAAGGTATTGATAACATTGGATAGAGTGTTATGATTCTGGTTAGCATTAACGATTGCAGATAGGTCCCGATTTTGACCGACATAAGGTTAATTATCGCACTAATCAAATACATGGCGACTGCATTTTTGGTGATATTTTAGAATAAATTGAACATCAGTCATAACAAAAACCTTTCGTTTTTGCATTTTATTGTAACAACGAAAGGTTTTTATGAGTATCTTTGTGTAAACCCTGAAAATTTATGCCTATGCCTATCCAGATAAATGGTAAGGTCATAACATTAATGAAGCCTTACACAAAAGCCAATTATGGAAGTAAAACAGTGCTAACTGACTCAACTTTTGAATATGTCGAGTTGTGGCTTAAAAGACAATCTAAAACAAAGGCCAAAGAAGCTTTATTTTACTGGCAACAATCACAAAGTTTTTACAAAGCCTCACAAGTATTACCGATTGAGTCAAAACCATTAACTGCGTATTATTGTTGCATGAATGCTGCTAAAGCATTACTTGCAATGAATGACATTGAAATGGAGAATATTAGTCATGGTGTGACTGGCAAGCGAAATGATCGTTCTATCAATATTAAGAATCATCATATCACATATTCTGCAAGAGGTGTCCTAAATCACTTATCTATTCTTTTTAATGAGGATAGAAATAAAACCGAATATTGTATATATGATTTACTTTATAATATCCCCTGTATACATAGAACCTTTGCTCTAACATATAAAAATATACCGGAATTATTTGTTCCTATTTCTGACATCGTGTTTGAGACAACAAATACGATAAGGAAGAAAGCCTATCTTAAATTTCGTATTGACTCAAGATACAATAATGGAAATTCTCTAAGATATTTCCCTAAATGCTTCGAAAAAACATTTGATGAAAATGATGTTGTCAATATATACTATAGAAGTAAAAAAAGAGTAGAGTGGGATATCCATGCAGATATCGCAAAAAGATTAACAGCTCTTGATGCGTATCACACAAAACAGCGTAAGAATTTCTATTATATACTAGGGAATAAGCGACTATGGTATATAAAAAAGGAGTTACCTAATAATGTGCACATAATAAAACGCAGTTCAATAACGCTTATTTATGGGGTTATGCATTGGTTAAGTGAGTTGGTTAGATATAATCCAGATGTATTTAATAAACTACTTTCTTCAAATCAAAACTGGCTGATAAGAGAATTTATTAACATCTGTTTACCTCAATACATTGATGAAATAAGTTGCGAAATAACTGGATCTGACATTATGTGTACAGGATATCGAAAGCAATAGTTTTATCCCCCCATGATTAATGCTTTAAAGTTCTATTTATCGAGAACATAGAGTCAGTCACGGCCCTTGGCGACAAACTGTCCGCCAAGGGCTATTTTTATAATCAGACATTAAAAGCTAAGACTTAATAGGCAGCATATATCACAAAAAAAATCGAGCGGTTGTTTTTTGCTCGATTTTGAGAGGGTTACTATATACTTTTGCTTTTCAGCATCCGTTTCGCCTTTGCCCTTTGGCGAATGCGTGCCATATCTTTAGTAGAAATATACTTTCGTTGGTCGCCACACAAACTATCGTATTCTTCAAGCTTTAGGTTATCTAAATCACTCAGGTCAATTAGGATATCCGGATAAAGTTGCCGGTAATAATACACTCCTGACCTGACGGTTTTCCCAGTACAACAATTATGTATTGCTGCTGGTTGCGAGTGTGTAAGGTCTGCTGCACAACATAGTGAGCGAACAATGGCAATTAATACTCTTGCGCCATTGAATATAAGAATTGTTTGAGGCCTTCTAAATTTACTTTTTCTCATTTGTATTGCGGTTTAATGGGTTTAAGGTGAACTTCAATATGATTGTTTTAAGGATACTCTGTGCCAATTTATAAATTGGAAGTTGCTCTATACCTGCTGCGCGTAGGGCAGTCATCATAATGTGATCCTCTACTAAATACAAGTAATCCCTATCTGGTATTGATATCCACTTGTCTAACTCTGATTTTAATTTTGCCATATGATTTTCTATTGTTAGAGTAGGAGTTTTCTCAATCATCTGTTTACGCTGATTAGATTTCTGAGTTTTAATTTCTCCTGATGTCGTAGGCAGTTGAGATGCTCCTAATGGTTTTGAACACTCTTTGAATGTTTGACTATGTGGCTTAACCGACCTCAATAGTGTGCCATTGCGAGATAAGACGCTTGCCAGTCAGCTATATGCTTCATTGATTCGAGAGCTTACGATGTTCACACTATTTGATATCATTAGTCCACGCTCATAGAGTATTTCTGCAATATCTTTGATTGTGTATCCACTCATTCGAAGTGATATAATTTCATTGTGAAGCGGACTTAATGACTCTATTGCAACATAAAGATCTTCGTAGGCGGATTCATCATTTTCAACTTAAATATGCGAGAATGGATATTGTTCTAAATCTACATATTCAATCGGCGCCTGCCAAATGTGCTTTTGGAGTCTGTGCATCTCTCTCCCAATGACCGTGTACAGCCATGGTCGGATAGGTTTAGATGGATTGTAGGTGTGAATATACCTAAAGATAATCGCAAGGATCTCATTGTGAAGTTCCTCAAACTCAATTGTTCTAGTCCAATACTTCCAACATACATTCTTGATAAAACCCAATTCTGGGTTTATATACTTTTCAAAAAGTTTGTTATTATTCATGTTGTTTCTTATTTATCTGTTTTACAATTTATTGCGCCAATTAAATAAGAAACGAAGGCGGACCTCTATTCGTTGTTGTCATATCATTAAGATACAACGAATAGTAGGAATTGGAAAAATAAATAGTAGAAATGTGTGGCGGATAATTGGTGATATCTTTAATACGTCGTATGCCATTAATTAAAGAAAAAGACGCACCACAGGGCACGTCTTGATTATGTAGTTACGAAACAAGATATTTACGCATTTGCTGCGTTATAGATTTTCTCGACTGTTGCCCATAGGTCATATGGATAAGCAGACTCTGCAAGGGCTTCGCAAGATTTCTTCAGGTAATCAATTTCTTGCTTGCTGAACTCAACAACCAATGGCTGTTCCATGTCCTTCTTGCTATCCCAAGTTACCTTACCGGCCTGCTGGTCTTCTACAATCGCATACTCATCTTTATCCTTTTCAGTGAGAGCGACCTTCTTGATAATCTCACGTTTCAAATTGTATTCCATAAACGAGTTCTGCGCTGGCAGAAGCTGTGGAATGTAGATTCTGTCCTTAATGTGTAGTTCTATATTGTTATTCTATTATCGTTTTAATAAGAATAGGAAACATACGATGATAGGGTTTATAAAGTCTCTCACTTTTTACATTGCAGCGTTTCAGAACTTGATTAGAACATGTTCCTGATGATATTACTATTCTTCTCAAAGGAAGTGAACATAGTGCTAATCTTGATGATTTTAAGTGTGATAAATATGATAATCAACACAAAAGTGAAACAAATGGTGAAAATTATGATGATTTTTGAAGAATAAGTATTATCTTTGCAAACCGATTTGAATAGATTCATTTATATAAGTATGAATAATTTAACGAACAAGATTTGGTTGCATAAATAGGGAATACCAATATCGCATGCAATTTTATGGATAATTGGTTTGTTTATTACAACTGATTTTGGGGGAGTCTTAAAATTAATATTTCCAAGTAGTAGTGCGCAATATGCCATTTCACTTGGTGCGGTAATTGTTATATTCTTTTTAGAAATAATTCTCACATTTATAGATTGTGCTATTGAAAAAGAAAATTCATTTCTCAATATGACCTTTTGTAAATTTATAGCATTACTTATAGCAACAATTGTTGCGATTGTCGTGTTTATGTTTTTAGGTTGCTATTTTATTACAGATGTCAAGACCCAAGGGTTCGGAAACCTTCTAATAGGCATTGTTATTCTTGTATCTGCAACAACTAAGGGTATGGAGATATGGTTACAAAACAATTGGGATAAATATACTTTGGATAATACAAAGAAATTGCCAGAGTTAAACTTTTCAATATAGATTCGAATATGGAAATAATATATTTTGGCGTAATTGTCATTTGTTCAATAACTTTTATTGTTATTTTTTCAAACCTTCTGAAAGAGTTCGGTAAACAGCTTAAATTATCTCAAGCTACTTCTGTAAAAGTATCTTGCGCTGGTTCTGCTGTTGAAAATGCTCCACGAGAAGTAAAGATTCAGCTTCATAACCGCAAATTTTATGATAAAAACAACCAGTTGTTGAACCCTGATGATTATGGGAAATTTTGGGTTAAGGGTTGGTCTATGTTATTATGCGGAATTAAAGATAATGATTTGTTATTTACACATGATATGCAGTCTATTGATGATATATCATTTGAATGTCCACATGTTTATGTCTTGAAACGAGATGATTATGTTCGCAATAAAGTAGCTGAAAAAAATGATTTAGCGGAATTTAAGGTTCGTAGAACATGGGGAATTGTTCGTATTGAGAAAGATGATTTAATTGAATGTGCGAGAAAAATTATTGCAACTGATTTCTTTTCTGAATTACGAATTCAATATCCTAATTTTTTCCTTACGGACGATGAAATGCTTGATGATCTCAAAAATGAAAGAATAAAAAAATACATGGATCAATATCCTAATAGTGCTAATGAATCTGATGAGAATAATATAGCAATTATCTCAACAACTATTAAAGCATCTAAAGGGAACAAGGTTACATTCTCGATTCATCCTGCGAGAACAATTATGGGAGAAGTTGTTTATTCGTATAAAATATAATAATGGATAATGTAAAAAGGAGGGGCGCTTCAGCCCCTCTCTTTTATACATACTATAATAATGTACACTTTCGCTACACCATCGCATCTTCAAAAATCTGATACAATTTTCGAGTGTTTTTCTCATTCATACCATTGTAATAATTATCTTGTATGCACTTGGGATTACTACCAGTCAGCATAGAAATATAGGACGTATTCAACCCGCCATCAACAGCCAATGTTATAGCCGTATGTCTGAAGATATAGCTACGCAATTCTAAATCCCAGTTTAAGTTCCTTGCCCAATCTTTTAGCCAACAATTTACTTTTTGAATAAAATAGTTACAAAAGGAATAATAGGATTGTATTGATTTTTTGTCATCCATTATTGGGAATATGTATTCTTGATTCGCATCCAATTTGTATTTGTTTATTAATGCCATCATCTGAGCAGATATAGGCAATTGCACTATTTTCATTGTTTTCTTCCTTATATAACACAGAATCTGCCCAGGCATAATATCGCTATGTTTCATCTTTACTACATCACATGGCGAACAAAATGAGTAGAACATGAATACGCAGAATTCAAATAAGTTTTTGCACTCGCAAATTCAATAACGCTTCTAGATGATGTATAAATAATGGCGACATTGTGACCGCCATAATATTAATAAATACTCTTTATAAGATTTTATAATGACCTATTTGAGCCTCTTGAATGAAATACAAATTACCTTTAGTTCTCGTGCAAGCTACATAAAATTTATTCTTGGTTAATGGAGCCAAAGCCTTTAATGTGTTTTGTGTATATGCTTTGTATGTTCCTTTATTTAACACCACGCATACATCTCCAAAAGAATCTAAACCCTTTGAATCTCCCCAGTTCATCGCCCTACAATTATATTTCCGACTTTCTTTAAGAAATAGTTTTATAATTGTATCATTTTGCAGAACCTGCTCTATTTGTGTAACATCGGTAATCAACTCTATATTTCCATGTTTTTCCTCAGCAGGCTCAATTTCTATCCCCAAATTAGTTTTGACATACGAGCACACCTCGATAGGACATCTATAACTTTTTAACAGAGTTGTAGTATCAATTATCCATCCTTCATTTCTGAAGCGTTGAAGGTATTGTTGAAATCCTGCTTCATATAAATTCTGGTTTTTGTTACCATTCACACTTGTACTATATGTATGCTGGTAATAATCCCCAACATAGATGGTGTCTATTGTTTCAGGTGCAATTTGCAACGCAAAATCAAAATCATATCCAGCAAAATCTTGGAATTCGTCAATAAAAAAGCAGTCAAAGTATTTTGCTATTTTTTTCTTGATATCTTCTAAACACTGCTTCTTGATACATAGCAAAGCTATTCGATTAGAGAAGAGTCGCCTATGCTCATCTAAATAGTATGCAAGGCACGTCTGCTTATATTTCCTATACGCCTCTGGAGGGAGTTCAAAATTAATACCTTTTGCTCCGATTGTATCTCCAAGCATTGATCTGTAACAAAATGAGTAGAGGAATGTAAAATACCCCAATATATGAATATTGCTTGGTATATACCCAAACTTGGCTATAACTCGTTGCCTGATATTTAGCTCATTATTGTCTGTATATGTTACAATGAGGAATCGCTGCTTAAGGTTTAATTTATTTATTAAGTAGGATGTTTTCCCCGATCCAGCCACAGCAAATATTACTCGTTTACCCATTCAATTGCAGATTGTATGTATTGAGGAATAGTGTAATCTTTATCGCACTCCATGATATCAAAGGCACAAGAGGTTTTATTATTTAACATATAATCCAAAGTTGTTGCTCCACCTTTTTTGTCTTTGAAAAGTGTATCACATATCTCTGTGTTGTCTTTGTAAAAACACACTTCAAATGTATATCTTTCATCGTCAGTATCAGAAAATACTTTTATAGAGTCACAAACAAAAGAATTGTATTTGCGATCAACCTTTGCATTGTAATTATTGTCGTTATCTGTGATAACTGCAGTTTTGATATTTAAACTTTGAGCAACTTCAAGATACCTCTTAAAACTCAAACCTCCGACACTGATAATATGAACATTTTGCTGCACAATAGATGCTTGGAGATGCTTTTCAAAAAACCTTTCCACAAGCATATATTCTACATTCCCCTCAACCAATATAACCTTCTTTGATAGTACAAATTGAAGCAGGTTGTAATTGGGGGCTTTCATAAAGAATCGAGCAGTCTCATCATTTAGGGACGATAATGTTGCAATGCTCTGGTCGTTACTATTAAGCATTATCACCTTCTTTAGATTTAACCTGGAGCATATCATATCGCTATGAGTACTAATAAATAATTGGCGACCAGTTGTATTTGACACTAATTGGATTAGTTTCCCCATATTGATGTGGCTGAGATGATTCTCTGGCTCTTCCATTAACACAAAATCAATATTCGATTCTTGGCGTGATAATGCCAACTTTGCTTTAACAAAGCACTGATGACCACGACCTTTATTTTCGATGTCAATTCCACCTTCGCTCAAAGATATATCGGTCTCCAAACTTGACTTAATGGTATCTTTAACTGATAGTGTTGCGTCAGAGAACTTATCATTGTATGTCGCCAATGTTTGTCTCTGAAAGTCGGCCTTGAGCTTTCTATATCCCAGATTATTTTTTGCTCGTTCTGTCGGAGTTAAATTTGCTCGATATATATCTCGAACATATTCTCGCATCGCATATTCTGCACCCATTATAGATTGATCTATAAAAAGTCCACTAATATACTTTTTGTGTCCATTGTATGGCGTGTTGGCAAATGTGCTAAATTCTATGGTATAGAACTCAAAGGGGAAAATAGATTCGGGGTCAGATATTATACTCTGGATATCTTCTCGGTAATTATCATCTGGCTTACATACGAGTTTAATACCCTCGAGAGTATCTTTCTCTAAATTATTCTTACCACATACATTATGGTCTCCTATATCATCTAAGTACAACTCTATTCTAAGTATTGGTAGGTTTTCATACGAGCGATTAGCCTGAAATTCACTTATGCAATCAATATTAAACAGTCGCTCTAATCCTTCTTGCTCAACCTTGTAGCGACTACCACTTGCTACAAAATCAATTGCTTGCAGAATAGTACTCTTACCAGACTCATTATCTCCAATAAGAATGTTGAAGTCTTTATTAAAACTGACGTCAAGCGATTTAAATCGTTTGAAATTTCTAATCTTAATTTTGCTAATCGTCTTCATACTATGTTGTATCTATGAAATCATCACAAGGTTTTTTCTTTATAGTTTTTATACACACATAAAATAGTTGATGTGATATATATTCTTGTTAGGCTTATCTAATTCTTAATTTAGAAAATAACATCCATCCTATCATTAGAATAATTGTTATATAGATATTCAATTATACGACTATCGCAATCAGGAGAAATGCACCAATTGTTACTGCAATGGCATAGAATAACATACAAAACTTTGATATCAAGGCCGTCTTTAAATGCCGTCTTCCATTTTCCCAACAGTTCGATTAATGCATTGGATACATTCTTCTTATCATAGCCTATAAATAGATAGCTATTATTGTTTTTGGGAATCATGTTTATATATAAAGCCTTTACGGGAATACTATATTCATCATCCATGATATGCTCTTTTAGATCAGTGTCGTCAATAAATGCATCACAAATAGCCAATTTGAGAGGTTCGAGTTCAAAGCAAACAAACTCATAGTTGTCATAATCATCAGTTTCTACTGCTTTATATAAATTGGATATTGTAGAATCATACCTATGAACAAGGTTTTGATACATTTGAGATTCATCGTTGTATACTCCTCCCACATAAAATTCGCTCAAACTTGACTTGATCGTATTTTGTTCTAGCAGCCTTGATTCACGATATCTTAGAGCTCCTATCGCTCTTAATGCTTGAAGAATTTGAAATCTAGGATTATACGGATCAGCACTATCTGCATCACCTTCAAACTCGCAGAATAAATCATTATCGTGTTTTTTGCAAAATATAGGCATGGACATAGCCTCACTTATCCCTATAGTATAGAACGTTTCAAGAGAAATTTCTCCAGTTTTAACTGCGACCATGGGATGGATTTCATCAATCTGATTCTGTATTAATTGATGCTTATCATCACAAATATATTTTTTTAATGCAGATTGAGGGACTAAATGTGAATGGAGTAAGGCCACCTCATTGCATCCAGGAATACAACATTGATACTCCTTTTTCTTTGATTGTTTGCGAGATTTATCCAGAATTGATGAAAATTTCTGAAAATCAAAATCATTTGTAGTTGATGACATATATACCTAATATTTTCCCATCCTAGCCAGCTGCACAAAATAGTCATTCGACCAGAGGTCAAGCTCTTTTGGGTTACGAACAAATGGAAGTACATCCTCTTTTACTTGCTTTATGTCGGCAGTCGAAAGTCGCTCAATAAGCTTCTCTTTGAATAATTCGGGGGTAATATCCTCGCCGTTAAATTGCTTGCAGCGTTCCGCCAAATGAGTAAAATCGAGGGCAACGCCATTGCGCACATACCACTCAAAGTCGTACCAATCACGCCCCTTAACTCGATTCTTCCACGCACGATACACCAAGGCGTGCATCTTGCCAGCGAACAAGTCGGGCAAGGTGAAACAACGAGTCATAAACGAGTGAGGCTGAAGCAGCAACTTCTGCTCGGTTGTAAAGTTTAGCGGAGGACAAGTATCCACCTCAATCTTAATTTTTATCGACTTCTCCGTCTGGAAAGTAACATCATATACATCGGTATTGTCCTTCAAAAATGCTGACTCTACCTTGCCAAAACTATTCTTATCCTTTTTCGTAATCTCTACCTCTCGACCGACCAATGCAAACGCATCTACGATAGGTTGAAAGTATTTCGAGAAATCGAAGTTCTCATCAGGTGCCAGCAACGAAAAATCCATATCCTCGCTGAATCGCTGCAATCCGTGGAAGATTCTCAAACAGGTACCGCCATAGAATGCCGCAGACTCAAAGAAACCGCCGGCATAGAGACCTGCAAGTATTATCTGCTGATTTACCTCAAATATGGCATTTCGCTTCTGCTGCTCGGTTGTCAAGTCGTAGCGTGACAACATATTATCAAATATCTCGTTTTTCATCGCTTCAAATACTTTAATAGTGTAACGATTGAGTCTGCCTTCTTGCCGACCTTGATATAATCTTCGAACACGGCTGCATCGAGCTTATAGAACTCCTCCATATCCATACGAATATCCTGCTCTAAATAGTGCTCCACATCAGTCAGGTAACGGAGATTGACCTTTGAGGAGTTGGCAATCAAATCGCACAAAGCCTTTTCGGGCGAGGCAATCAAGAAAGCATAATCGCCCTTATGCAGACTTCTAACGCCAACCGAAAATGCCTCTCGCGAGATATACTTGTAGTCGTAGTTGCCCAACGGAGTCTCAAAATTCCGAGAGTGCTTAACGGTCATTGACTGATTGACATAGACCGCCTCTGGGATTAGCCCGTAGTATCTTAATGCTGTTGACATCGAGATATACGAAGGGACGTATATGTGGTTGGCTATCAACTCGGTCGAAAGGGTTTTGCCCGAATGTTCGGGATTAACGACATAAAGCCCACGCTTCAATCGTATGATGTAGCCCTGCCTTTCAAGCAAAGCCACCTTCTTGTTTGGCGACTTGAGTTCTGGATACAACGACTCAATTATTGATGTCGTTACTGGAGTCGCACCTATTTCCTTTAATAGCTTATTCATATTGCAAATATAGTAATATTTTGAATAATAAAAGAAT
>JAFQOE010000074.1 GCA_017395635.1 Lachnospiraceae bacterium
CATGTATTCAAACCCACCTGACAATCTTCTAAAATCCAATATATCATTGATATAACTATGATATACCAAAAAAGCATGTCCTGCAGGATTATTCATACTTGATACAATGATCAATTCTCCGGTTACTATATCATCCACTTCCTCAGAATAAACCCTCTTTATTTTAGGTCGATTATCCTCTCCATCATTAATTCCATCTCCATCTGTATCCACACATTTTGGATTACTTTTCATTCTAAATACATACGCATTTATGTCACATGGTACTCCAGCAGCGTCAAATACTTTTATAATTTGAGAGGTTGGAATTGCTTCCACTTCTTTTCCATCCAGTAATCCGTCTCCATCTGTATCTGGGTTTCCAGGATCTGAATAAAGTGGTTCAGCACCATTCGATGTCTTCATTCCTCTAATTTCATATACATCCGGTAATCCGTCATTATCTCTGTCTGTAAAATCAATCTTCTGTCTAATTGCTATCTCATTGCTCACATTTACCAGTTGTTCCGATGTAGTTGCTTTATAGTACCTTCCACCAGTTCCCTGTGCCAATTCCTGAAGTTCTGTACGTTCAGAATGATAACCGATATATACTGTATTAACAACAATTCCTTTTGAAGCTGCTAAAGCAATTGTATCAGGAGCAATAGTAGAATCTCCATCACTTAAAAATAAAATCATTTTTTTCGCATCTGTATTACTTTCATCAAAAACACCAACAGCTGTATCAATTGCAGTATCAAAATCTATACCACCCAGAAAATCAATTCCGTCCAATGCTTCTATCGCTGTCAATCTGGACTCTGTCAAAGGACACGCAACCTCTGCATAATGAGAAAACAAAACCACTGCTGTCCTGTCATCTTTTCTCTGAGTATGAATATAATTCTCTGAAGCTAATTTCCTGTAGCATGTTTTTACAGTATAGGATGAACCCGGATACAGGGTATCTCTGTATGTATGGTAAAAAAATGCATCATTGGATGACATACTTCCGGAACAGTCAATGGCTAATACAGTGTCATAGGTACACTCTGTGTAATCAATTTCTTCTCTCCATGCATCATACCATTCACTTTGGTCTACTAGCATGTATTTACTAAAATGAGAAACCGTTGCAGAAACCGTCATATTTTCCGTATCAATTGTGGTTTCCTGTACGACAAAAATATCATTTTCCTCATCATACCATAATACCAGCATATCTTCAATCTCTTCCACACTGACAACATCAGGATTTACGGAAAAACATATGGTAGCAGTATCAAATTCCGCTGTGCTGTTAATTTCCACCGGTACACCTACCAGTCCCGCTGTGGCTGAAACATACAAATCTTCTCCGTATAAATCTTCTATGCTGGTGGTTGTGTTAATATTTCCTGTTCCTTCAAAAGAAACAGTTACTCCTGAGACTTCCGTTCTTTCCTTATTTTCTATGGTGACACTGATACTCTGGGCAACCCTTTCATCACAATCTAAAATACCATCTCCGTCTGTATCCTGTAGCAACGGACTGAATCCCAGTGTCAAATCATCTCCATCACTCAGGGTATCTCCATCTGTATCTGTAATCAAAGGATTTGAACCAATCTGATTTACTTCTTCTCCGTCCTGAATGCCATCGTCATCTGTATCCTTAGCACATGGATCTGTTCCTAAATTAATTTCCTTTCCATTGCTTAATCCATCCTCATCCGTGTCGGCATCAAAATCAGATACATCATTAGTAAGAGAGTCATATACAGCAGGATGGGTTCCGGTTAAATATGCCTCTTGTCCATCCATTAAGCCATCTTCATCGCTGTCTGTTTTTGTATTATCACAGCCTAAAGCAATCTCAAAATAATCTGAAAGATCATCTCCATCACTGTCTATTTCAAAATCAATCATATCATCGCCTTCATAACAGGAACCACTGTCATTCCAACCTGTTACTTTGATATAATTTATTCCATTTTCATATTCTTCATAAGTCAGCTTTACAGAACAATTCCATAAAGTATCTGAATTCCCTCTCCAAAATCTTAATACATCTTCCCCTGCTTCTTCTTTGGTTACAACATAAGCATAAATATCCTCACTAACTTCGAAATTTATAACTTTTGCATTGTATTTATTCTTGTCAGCAGTAGACAAATGGATATCATTTCCACCATTTTCCTCTTTGGAAGCATCGGTAAAATTCACATACATCAACGCATTATTATTTCTCCATGCTGTAAATTCAGAAATATCAAGATAAATAATATCTCCTACGGAAAAACCAGAATACTTTCTACTTTCCCAATTTCCATATTCATGTCCTTGTGCTACATAGGTATTATGTTCACTTCTGCCTCCGGCACTCCA
>JAFQOE010000002.1 GCA_017395635.1 Lachnospiraceae bacterium
GGCTTGAGCCTTTTTATTTTCCACCACGCTAGCCGTGACTGAGCGAATGCGCAGCATTTGCGATGTGAATGGCTTGAGCCTTTTTATTTTCCACCACGCTAGCCGTGACTGAGCGAATGCGCAGCATTTGCGATGTGAATGGCTTGAGCCTTTTTATTTTCCACCACGCTAGCCGTGACTGAGCGAATGCGCAGCATTTGCGATGTGCATGGCTTGAGCCTTTTTATTTTCCACCACGCTAGCCGTGACTGAGCGAATGCGCAGCATTACACAAAACTACAGCTATCCAACACCTCAACAATTGCAAAGAAATCTGCATATGCAAGTTCAAAACATTCCATAATCTTCGGCGAGAAAGCACCACACTCTCCATCCTTAATCATCTGTACTGCAAACTCATGTGTATATGCTTCTTTATAAATACGCTTACTCACCAATGCATCATATACATCTACCAAAGATACAATCTGTGCACTGATAGGAATCTCTTCTCCCTTTAATTTGTCCGGATATCCACCACCATCATATCTCTCATGATGATGTCTACAAATCTCATAACAATAACGATAAAATTGATTGTCATCCTGTTTGAACTTTTCCAACAATTCCGCACCATATACGGAATGTGTTTTCATAACCTCATATTCTGCTGGTGTAAGTTTGCCCGGTTTCAACAAAATAGCATCCGGAATAGCAATCTTTCCAATATCATGAAGAGCCGATGCACGAACAATTGCTTCAACATCCTCATCCGTCAAATTATACTCAGGGAAATACTTCATCAAGTACTTTAACATGATTCTCGTAAAGAATTTCACGCGGCGAATATGCTCGCCAGACTCCAAGCTTCTAAATTCTACAACAGAACTTAGTGCATTAATAAGAAATTCACTATTATTATGAAGCTTCTCTTCGCTTTCTTTTAACTTACGAGTACGTTCCTCTAATTCACGCTCCATTTCATTAGTACGCTTGTACAAATCAATAATATTTCTTGTACGTCGCATAACTACACGTGGTGCGAAAGGCTTATAGATGATATCGGACACACCATAATCATACGCCTTTTCTTCGCTTTCTGCTGTTGCTCCGCCTGTTATCAAAATAACAGGTAAGCGATACTTCTTTTCTGACATATGCTCTAATACACCAAATCCATCCAATACCGGCATCAGCAAATCAAGAAAAACCACCTGTATCTGGTCTATGTTTGCATCCAATAAAACATTCGCTTCTTCACCATTCGCAGCTTCCAATACCTCATACTGTTCTTCAAAAATGTGTTTCAAAAGAGTACGATTCATTTTTTCATCATCAACAATCAAAATTTTTTCTTTTTCCATCCTTTTGTACCTCCTGGATCGTTCTATTCGTTTTTTACTTCACACCATTATGCTTTTTCTTAAGAACTCTTTCTATTTCTGTCAGAATACGTTCATAATTCATTATCAATTGTGCATATTTGCAATCTACAAATTCATAACTTCCTTCCTTTATAGCCTCTTCATGTTCCTTTGCTTCTTTCGATAAATTCTCTGCACCAATATTCATTGCAGCAAGGTTCAATGCGCTAACCTCGATTAGATAAGTATCATAATCTTTTTTCTGTGCAAGATGATAAATTCGTTCCTTCTTTGTTATTCCATCCTCTAAAAATTCTTGTAACAACTCCAGATACCTATCCAATCCACCATCCAAACAATTAACCGTTTCCCATACATTAACACCATTCATCAAACACTTTGCTAATTCATTCTCCGGCTCAACTTCCTCTGCTTTCTTTCCATGTTTCACTTCCTTTGATGCTTTCTTTCGCATTTCTTTGTGCTTTACCTTCACTTCTTCAACATATTCTCTTTTTTCTTTGGGAATCCAACGTTCTAAAAGCTCGTGCATCTGTGTCCTTTCAAACGGCTTCGACAAGAAATCCTTGAATCCATTCTCCAGATACATTTCGCGGGCTCCCTGTATTGCATTTGCAGTTAACGCAATAATAATGGTTTTCTTTGTTTTTTCTCCACATTCTGTCCTTATAATTCTCGTCGCTTCTACACCATCCATCTCCGGCATCATATGATCCATAAAAATCATATCATAATCATGTTTCTTCACTAATTCAATCGCCATACTTCCACTATTGGCTTCATGAATCTGAAATGCATAAGAAGCCAGCATTGCAGTGGCAACCTTACGATTAATAAGATTATCATCTACTACCAAAACCTTATATTCTTTGCAAACAAACATCTTACCTTTTTTGTTTTCTATCTCTCCTCTAGTCATCGGTACTTCTTGTACCGTTCGTTTGTCTACAACCTTTTGCTTAATTCGAATTGTGAACTTTGTTCCCTTTCCATACTCACTTTCTACCTGAATATCTCCCTGCATCAAATCCACAAGTTTCTTTGTTATAGGCAACCCAAGTCCGGTACCTTCACTTTTACGATTCTTTTTCATATCAAGTTGTTGAAATGCTTCAAAAATCGTTCCCATATCCTCTTGTCTAATACCGATTCCTGTATCCTCTATAACAAAATTCAGATTAATATATTCATCATCTATATAAGAACTTGAAACCGACATGCTAACAAGTCCTTCCTTCGTAAACTTAATCGCATTATTAATAATATTAATCAATACTTGACGGATTCTTCCTTCATCACCAAACAACTGATAAGGAATATCTCCTGACATATCCACTTTCATTTGCAAGCCTTTTTGTTCCGCTGCTACCTGCACCAAATTGATTGTATCTTTTATCATTACCTGAACATAATAGTGGTCTTCCACCAGTTCCATCTTTCCTGCTTCTACTTTTGACAAGTCCAAAATATCATTAATAATAGATAATAAATTCAATGCTGCCGACTTAATATTATAGGCATAATCATACATCTTACGACCACGGCTCTCCTCAATTAACAACTCACTCATGCCCACAACTGCATTCATTGGTGTACGGATTTCATGAGACATATTGGCCAAAAAGTCAGATTTAGCACGATTGGCGGCTTCCGCCTTTTCTCGCATCTCATTCACTTCTTCCAAATGTTCATAAATACTTGTAACATCCATAATCAATATGGTATAACCACGTACAATACATTCAGAATCCACTAAAGAGCGCACATGCCCTTCATAATGTTTGTTATTAAGTTCAAACTTGCATATCTCGCCTTCTTCAAAAATATGCATCGGAAAATTAACAATATCCTCTACACCTTGATACATTTTGATATTAGAAAACATTGACTTTGCCGCATCATTATAAATTAACACTTTTCGATTCTCATCCAATGCAATCATACAGTCTCTTAAGGAATTCAATACTGTATTAGCCGCCATTCTGGTCAGATCATAGTCCTTTCGATTCCATACAAAAACAACTAATGTAAACAACATCAATGCCATAGAGACAGGAGTGGGATCATAACCTTCCGGAAACAGTTTCAAAATATATAAAAGCAAAACAAGCGATGCAAATATAGTTCCTTCAACAACCATATAAAGCTTATGCTTACGTTTCTTATTATTCTCTTTGCAAATTGTCTGAATCAAAGTGAGAACCGACATCCCCCATGGTATTATCGTACAAACAATAACAAAAAAGTAAAAACCCGGTCCATATGTTAATTTCAAATGTGGATATGCACCTGTATTAACAAACTCTACTGCTTTATAATACAATGTGTGCTCTGAACTAGTCCATATCATCACAATAACCGCACAGCCACTTAACAATAAAAGTCGCTCAAAAAAGATAAGTTCCGGTTTGCCACAATAATTACGTATAAACATCATAAAGAAAATTGCAACCACACTTGCACCTAAATATTCTACTTTAACTGCTTGCATGGCTTCCCTCTCACTTTTAGCAAACAATTCTAATAAATATCCTGTATTGTGCACCAACTCTGCAATCATAAAACACAACATCAAACGTTGTGAATAGGTAGAACCTCCGCGAAACATATAAACCAAAGCATATAATATAATAACTATAGCAAATAGCTGTATCCCTACCAACACATTAAACATATTATTTCCCCATTTCTTATGTCAATTATTATAATTCTTGTAAGCTATACAAAATACTCTCTAATCCCCTTTATACCAAAATTAACTAATATTAATTGTATCAATAATCCCCTCAAAACACAATGTTTTATCCCTTAAATTTTCGTTAAAAATGCACCACTGCAAATTGGGAAATATTTACCCGATTTGCAATGATGCATGTATGTCGGTCAATGTAATTTTGTAACTGCTTAACACTCTCGCAGTTTCATCGATTCTATGTAATATCTTTGCATTTATTGATCAGACTCTTTGTTGCTATGTTCCATCACAAAACCTGCAACACCTGCCACAACAGCAATGATACCCATAATGATTACTATAATATCCATATTCTTATCCTCCTAACAGGATTAATCAAATAATGAAATGCCATATCTAAATTTTCTATAAAATTTGTATCCCGCTACCACAAATAAAGATAACACCATATACAAACATAGAATCAAACTAAATCCTCCTGCTAAGATAATAACAATCCATCCTAAAATATTATCCATAATTTCTAACTCCTTTATTTTTACGTACGCAAAGTAAGAGAAACCTATTTTGTAAGTTTCTCAGATAAAAATGTTAAAAATTATGCTATTCTTTTTCGTCCATCTATAGCTTGCATGAAAGCAATCACATAAAACCTTTCATGCACATACAATCTACTATAGTAGACAAAAATCTTTTGCATCAAACGGAAATATACCGACAGAATTGTCAGTACACATAAGAATGCCAAACTGCCCTTCAATGATACATCCGAGCGGCTATTTTTCAAACTAATGTAACGTAATGCAACTGCACTACGCTCTCTCACCTGAAATGTATGAATCTCATCATTTGCTGTGAAAGTTGGAACTGTAATTCTACTTTGATTCATATCCTGATACGAAGAAAAGACCTGACAATTTTCGCCAAGTCCAAAACCTGCTCCTGCAATCAAAAAAACGACCAAAAGCAGATATATTATGAAGTTGTTTCGCTCTTCCACTCTCTTCATAACATTACCCTCACAATTCTAGTTAGACTATATCAAACACCAGATGAAATTTCAAGCATTTACACATTTTCTCGTTTATAGATAATTCCATAAAACAAAAACAGGAACCTCCATAGAAGCTCCCATTTCATACTTTATTATATTGCCAGATAAACCAGACTGTCTATCTTGCTCTATTCATTGTCCACAATCGCTTGCACAACCGCTAACACCTTGCGATACAAATCAAGGAAATCATTCAAGTTGTTAACAATAAAATCATATTCTTCCCCTTTTCCCGCAAGCTCCTGCTCTTTTGCTTTCTCTGAAAAAGCCTGCAAACCGATAGTTAATGAAGTCCCCTTCAATCCATGAACTGCAACAATATAATTCTTCCAATCTTTCTGATCTACAAAATCAGGTAATCTCTCCAAATTCTCTTGTCCCTGTTCCAAATAAATTTCAAGCATCTCAACATAGACTTCACGGCTTTCTGCACAATAAGAAAGTCCCAATTCCTGATCTACATAAGTAAGTTCTTTAATCTGTTCTTCTGTCCAACCCATATCTTTATCTCCTTGTACTTATTAATCGCATATGTTCATCCATCTCACACTTAAAATCATATGTGTCTCATCAAATCTACCATCGAAAAACTCTCTCAGTTACTATAATTGTATATACTCTTCCCTCACAAGTCAAGCCAGAAGCAATATTCTTCATCAATTTTTAAGGTCTCTTTCGATACTGTCTCACTCTGTACTTACTCATTTCACGCCCACACGCTTACACACTTCTTTCAGACAACAATTCTCACAATCAGGCTTGGTTCTCGCTGTACACACTGCTCTCCCATGATATACAAGACGATGACAGAAATCGTTTCCTTCCTTTGCCGGTATTATCTTCCACAACGCCATTTCCACCTTTTTAGGATCTTTAACACCATCTACCAGGCCAAAACGATTCACCAGACGAATACAATGGGTATCTGTTACAATCGCAGGTTTTCCAAATACATCTCCCATAATCAAATTAGCACTTTTGCGTCCTACGCCCGGCAATGCCAATAAAGCATCAAAATCCTCCGGAACTTTATCATCATATTTTTCATGCAAAATCTTCATACAGGCACTAATGTCCTTTGCCTTGCTCTTCCCTAATCCACATGGTTTTACAATACGCTCTATTTCTTCTACCGATGCATTTGCCAACGATTCTACGTTTGGATACTGTGCATACAAATCCTCTACCACAATGTTTACCCTTGCATCCGTACACTGCGCTGCCAAACGCACACTTACCAATAGTTTCCAAGCTTCATCATAATCCAAAGAACACTCTGCATCCGGATATTCCTGTCTCAACAAATCTATAATAATACACGCTCTTTGCTTCTTCGTCATAATGCCGTCTCCTACACTAATATTTATACACTAATTACATTGTAGACGAAGCACAACCTTTCATCAATAGGAAAAGTTAGTAAAAAAGAACCAGAAAAAAATTTCCAGTCCTTTTTATCACACATTTGCTATTATCTTGTATAAATGCTCAGCATTCATACAATTACAATTCATATTACTCTGCTACCGATGTTTCTGTTGCATCATCCTCTGTTATAGTTTCCTCTTCGGCATCTTCTTCCTCAGCATCCTCTTCTTCAACATCGACCTCTTCCATTTCCTCACTGTACATTTCATCTTGTTCAGCAAGATATTCTTCTTCTGCTTTTTCGATGAATTTTGCATTTTCATACAAGAAATCAGAAACCTTCTGGTAAATCAAATCATAACCAATCTCTTCACGTGAATAATCTTTCAAAAATTCTTCTGCGGTTTCATACCCGTAGATTCCATAGATTTCATCAACATATTCATTGACTTCCTGCTCTGTACAATCAATACCTTCTGCCTGTGCAATTGCTCCTATCACTAATTCATAGTAAACATTAGACAAAATTTCTTCTTTCTTAGTCTCTTCATCAACACCAAAGAAATTCAAAAACTCGTCTAATTCCATCCCATACATGGATGCATAATATTCATTACTTTGGTTATATGCCTCTTCACATTGACTGTAAAGATCTTCAGGATATCCATTAAACTCAGAATTATCAATCAGGTAAGCAAAAATCTCCTCAATCGCCAAATATTGGTATTCCTCTTCCTTCGAAGCCAGCAAAGATTCTTTAATGGATGCTTCATATTCTTCCATTGTATCAAACTCTGTATTCTCTTTTACAAAATCCAAATTATACTCCGGAAGCTTCTCAACTGTAATCTCATTCAGTGTAACTGTTACAGAAGCTACTTTACCAACCAATGATTCCTCTACATAATCCTCTGTCAGCTCAACTTCCACATCTTTACTTTCGCCAGGCTTCATACCAACTAAAGCTTCCTCTAATTCAGGATACAAATAACCCTCACCAATTAACACTTCCTCTTCGTCCACCGATAAATCTTCATTTTTCTCACCATTAATTGTCATTTCATATGCGATTGCTGCGTAGTCACCATTCTCTGCACCACGATCTAAAACAGGGTCATAGGTTGCATAATCATACAAACTATACTCGATTTCCTCTAAAATAGCCTCATCTGTCACTTCATAAATAATCTTAGTGGCTTCGACACCTTTGTATTCACAAAGCTTAACGTAATCCTTATAATCAACATCCAACAAATACTTTGAGGAACTCTTACCACATCCCACTAACGATGCAGCCATCATAACGGTTGTCAATCCCCACACTGCTAACTTCTTCATCTGTTTCTCCTTTTTCTAATTAAACATATTAATATTATGATTCTCAATGAGGGTATCATCTTTTTATAAAAAAGTAAAGAAATCCACAAAAAAATCACAATTATCATCACTCATAATACAATACATTTCTTATCAGCACTATGGGAGTATGTAACCCGCCGCCTGGTATAATTCATACCATTCTTTTTTGCTCAACTTTACCCGAAATGCATCACAAGTTTCCTTCAAATGTTGTGGATTCATCGTTCCAACAATCGCCTGCATATTAGCAGGATGTCGCAAAATCCAAGCAATCGCTATAGCCGATTTACTGACACCATACTGATTCGCCAATCTTTCTAATACAACATTTAGTGCCGGAAACTTATCATTATCCACAAAGTTTCCTTCAAAAAAACCATACTGCAACGGAGACCATGCCTGTACCGTAATATTATGCATTCTACAATAATCCAAAACTGCACAATCTCGTTGTATGCTACCATCAAACAACGTATTCGTTTCTATTCCCTGTCTAACCATTCCTGCATGCATCAATCCAAATTGCATTTGATTTACTATAAGCGGAATCTTACATACCGATTGTAACAGTTCCAATTGTGCTGCATTAAAATTGCTGACGCCGAACTGTCTTACTTTACCGCTCTTCAACAAATGATTAAATGCATCAGCAATCTCATCTGTTTCCATTAGTGCATCCGGTCTATGAAGTAACAAAACATCAATACAGTCAATCTGCAATCGTCTCAAACTGTCTTCCACAGCAGATATAATATATGGTTTAGAAAGATCATAGAATCCCTCTCGGATACCACATTTAGTTTGTATTCGTATACGTTCTCTCACACCCTTATTTTCAGCCAGCACCTTGCCGAATATTTCTTCGCTAGTTCCTCTTCCATAAATATCCGCATGATCAAACAGGGTAATCCCTTGATCAAGTGCCATATGCACAACTCTGCTAGCTTCTTGTACCGTCAGCTTATCCATTCGCATACATCCTAATGCAATCTGACTTGCATCCATCTCAGAAGAACCCAATTTCATCGCCATCGGCCCACCTAGTGGTTTTATATCTGTTCTATCATAACCAATTGTATCCGCTACTTTATCTGCTAATTTGTCAGCCATACGAAGCAATAAAATGCGATGTGTTTTCGTAACATGGAAATAAATATTCTCTACCTTCGCTGCAAATTTCTCTGTCGAAAACTTTTCCACACTATCAATCGCATTTTGAGTGTAATTAATGTCATTGTGATTGCACAATATCTGATTCAAACCAAACGCAAAGCTTTCTTCATCCTCAAATACATAACCATTCTCACCATGTAACAGCACACCTTCCAAACACTGGTCTTTTCTTGCCACCACCGGCACTCCGGAAGCCAATGCTTCAATATAGGTAAGACCTTGCGTCTCACTAGTAGATGCTGAAACAAACGCATCCGCAATTTGATAATAATGTGTTATCTCATCCCAAGGTTTTGCTCCTGCAAATACCATTTGCTTACAATATTCCAATAACTTTGCATTCTTCTCTAACGTAGACTTATATGGTCCATCACCAACTACCAAAAAGGTGACATTACTATAAGAATCCATATAATGGTTTAGATAACCCATAACCTCATCTATATTCTTTTCCTGAGATACTCTTCCAAGATAAAGAACCACCTTATTCTCACTCGGAATCCCCAAAGATTTCTTAAGTTTATCTTTCTGTTCCTTCGTGTCGCGCACTCCAAAACGAGACAAATCAATCCCGGTGGGAATAACATTAATATCCGGTTTTACATCATATCGCTTCATCAACTCTGCCACTTTTTCAGTCGGCACAATCAGCTCTTCCGCACCACGTACACTAAATTTGCTATACAACTGCGCAACCTTCTTCGCTCTCTCCTCTTTTGAAACATATTTCTTAATATAATGTGTATAATCCTCATAAATCGTATGATATGTATGCACTACCGGAATAAATAATTCCTTAGCCATAATTCTTCCAAACATACCAATAGCAAACTCTGTGTTCGTATGTATAATATCCAGCTTCATTTTGTGAATCTTTACCGCAATCTTTGGATGATATACTAATCCAATTCGACGTTCCGGCACAAAAGAGCAAGCTTTCGATGGCACACGAAAAACACCCTTCTCATTGGTAGGTGCTCCCGGCGTCTTTGTTGTAATAACATATACATTATGCCCCTTTTTTTCCAGTTCTTTTTTCAATAAGTATACAGAATTTGCAACTCCATTCAATTCAGGATAATAAGTATCAGTAAACAAGCCAATATTCATAAAACAACACTCCATTAGTCAATATATTCGTAAGAATTGAGTATCTTGCAATCATAAATGCAATATCTCTCAAGCAAAAGCAGCCTTAGCACTGCCCATACTCCACAACAAATGCTTCCATATCATCCTTTGCACTTTGAAAAGTTTCTTTCAGTCTGGGTGAAATCTCACCAAACTCATCTTTTATCAGCATTTGATATGCCTCTTCCTTCGTAAATCTCTGTCGTTTGTCTTTTCCATGAACCAACACGTCATACATATCTGCCAATCCAACAATCTGTGCTTCTTTTGGTATCTTATCTTTTTTCAAACCGTAAGGATACCCCGTACCATCATACTTTTCATGATGATACAACACAACATTATGACAAATACGGTTATATTCATCATCATCAGTCTGACCCAATATATGAATCAGTTCACATCCTTTTTGTGTATGCATCTTCAGCATCTCGAATTCTCCTTCAGATAACCTTCCATCTTTCAAAAGAACCGACTCAGTAATAGCCAACTTACCAATATCATGCAATCCGGCCGCACGAACAATCCGTTCAATCTTATCAGTTGTCATCCGAGCTTTCGGAAATAATTTTGCATAATGATTTGCTATAATGCGTGTATATCCTTGCACATATAATATATGCTCCTCCGGTTCATAATCTGCAAACCGAAGCATATTGGTCTCATTTTGCATCCATCTATCCAAATCGTTTCTTTGCCTCCTGTTTTGCCACCTCTATCTCGACTTGTTTCTTCGCTTGGTCCTCCGCTGCTTCACGATTCAAACGCTCCATTACTTCTTGAGCTCTTCGTAAATCTTCCGCTTTTCTTTCCGCTTCTTTCCTTGCAGCAATTTCTTCCTTAGCAACCTTTCCAGCCTCAATAAATGCATTCACATCAACTTTATTGGCATTCATTATGGCTGCAATTCGTGCCTCCTCTGAAACCTTTTGTTTCGTATTCTCGATTTCTTTGCGACGTTTCTCTTCCTTTTCTGCATTGATACGTCTCATCACTTCCATAGGATCTTCTGTAGGCATAGAAACATTCTGTATATCTTGTTCCTTAACCACTTTCGCACTCGAAACATCCTTTATCTCTTGAGTTAATTTCTGATTCTTTTGCTGTACACCAGTCTGCACATCTGTCGACATTCCCTTTGATTCCATCTGCGACATTGACTGTTGTGTAAGCGGTTCAACCTGCGCATCCGGCTGTTCAGGCAATTGTCCAGTCTGTGGATTATTCCCATTATTGTTAATGCGTAACACCGGCATTAATACAAATTGCCACCATTTCACAACATGACCTTTCACACTACTAAAAAAACCTCCAAGAGTCCAAAACCTCATATCTTCTTATGTTCCTTTCCATCAATCATTCATCCCATATCTTCCTTATAACCAAATCCGGTCATTTCACCTTGATAAACCAAATTATTACTTAACAAGTATATCATATCAGCCTTAAAAATTGAAGTTAAAAAGAAAGAAATGTAGTTCTCATTCACTTACAATGAAAACTACATTTCTTTATGAGTTGCTGTTCTTATTTCCAAAACATATTTTGTGTTCCAGACACTTTCACAGCATTATTTAAAGACAATCTTCTTTACAGTACTATATTTTCCATAATACTTTGTTTTACCGTTGCTCTTATATGCCCTTACTCTTACATAATAATTTCTATTCTTTTTAAACGAGGAATCTTTAATCACTTTTTTCTGCACATTCGCTTTTTTAATATAAACTTTCTTTGCATTTTTGAACTTTCCGGAAGTACTATAAGAAATTTCATACCCATCACATTTTTGCTTTTTCCATTGCACCGTAAGTTTTTTGTTTTTGATGTTAGCTGATACTTTTGAAACCTTCTTAGGACATGTTACAGCTTTCAATGCGGTATATTCGCTATATAAAATTTCTCCATCCTTCTTCACATAACTTCTAATTTTAAGTTTATATGCATTTCCTGCAGACAATTTCTTAATTGTGTATGAAGTACGACCTGCAACTTTATTGGCAATACATTTCCATCTTTTGTTTTTATACATGTAAATCTCTACACCGTCAGCATTAGAAGGAGTCTTCCATTTTAGCTTAATTTTATTTGTATAGGACTTTACCTGTGTAAATGTTACTACCGGACTTATTGTATTTTGTTCTTGTTCTGTTACATCACCTTTCGAAGGAGTATCGGTTCCCTCAGTCTTTCCTTCTTCCGGCGGAGTGTCGGTTCCCTCCATTTTTCCTTCTTCCGGTGGGGCGTCGGTTCCCTCAGTCTTTCCTTCTTCCGGCGGAGTGTCGGTTCCCTCCATTTTTCCTTCTTCCGGCGGGGCGTCGGTTCCCTCCGTTTTTCCTTCTTCCGGTGGAGTGTCGGTTCCTTCGGTTTTTCCTTCTTCCGACGAGGTGTCAGCAGACGTCACATTGACAGTTACCACTTTAAGGAAATTAGCATTATCATCAGCTAAAACATCCAGTTTTGTGCTACCTTTTGTAACTCCACTGATTATTATTGTAGTTTTAACTCCATCATTAATTACATTCTTAATCTTGGCAACACCTTCATCATAAACGGAAATCTGTAATTTCTTGTTCGTTGCATTCTCCGGAGTAACCAAAACCTCCAATTCCACATCTTGGCCTGCCTCTACGTCAACCACATCGCTTGCCGAAATACTATCAATATCCACAATTTCTATAGTTGTGGCTTTTGCCGAACCACCTGTTCCTGTAAAGTCTTTACCATCAACTGATACATAAGGTTTCACATACACCTCATACTCTTTCGCGTCCTCAAGTCCGGTTATTTGATAGGTGTACTTCTCTTTTCCATCCTCTGTTACTTTCTCAATCTCATCTAGTGGTAATTTTATTCCTGCATCATTTCTAATCCAGCTTCTGGTAAGCAAGAATCCATCAATATCATTTTTCGGATATTCCCACTTTGCAGTTACCGCCTTCATGCCACCTTGCAAATCAAGTGTCACTTCTGCAAAATTAGTAACAACAATTGGCATTTTTATACTATATTTTTTGTCGTCGGTTGCTGTTAATATAAGATTGGTTTTCCCTTCTTTTAATCCCGTAAAAGTAAAAGCGTTTTTTCCATAATCATCTGCCACATCCAGTTTCACTACAGAATCATCTTCTAACCGATACTCATAACGGTCCTTTGACATCTGAACAACATATCTGGCAGATTCGCCTTCTGCTACACATATGGTTTTATTTTCCGCTTCACCATAATCTGTAACCACACTATCTTTATATGTATGGAATTTTACCACAGTCCCCCTATTCTCATAATAGTGATCATATCCATTTCCATCGCGTCTTTTTAAATAAGGTGTTATCAGATACTCATAATCTTTATCTGGTTCTATATTCCAAAATGGACGGCTATTTTCTTTTTTTCCCCAATCAAGTTGCTTATACAATTTTGTCGTTTCATCATATTCATATACTCTATATCCATCTACGTTTTCTATCGCATCCCACTCGACTATTGCAAAATTTTGTCCTACATTCATTTTGATATTTTTTAAAGGTTCAAGTTGGACATAAACCATGCATGTTGCTGAGCAATTTCCATCCATAGAATAAGCTATAATCTCTGCTCTACCAGGACCAACTGTCTTCACTAATCCATTTTGATCTACCGTGGCCACTGATTCATTAGAGCTAACCCATTTAGAAATCCCTTTGTTGGTTGCATCATCCGGGTAATACTCAGGTTCTAATTGCAAGGTTTCGCCTACTTCTACACCTTTGCTAAATCGAATACCATATTCCATTTCAAGATCTCCACCATCCCATAAATCCTTGTTGAGATTAATTTTATAAACAGTGGTTGGTTCTATCGTAACCTTGATACTGGCAGTACAATTACTTGCATCTTTTGTTGTACCTGTTATAACAGCTTCACCTAGCCCCACACCGGTTATAATTCCATCTGGCGAAACTGTTGCTATATTGCTGTCTGAGCTTGTCCAAAGAACCTCCTGGCTCACCTTGTCCTTAGGTGCCACCTCATAAATTATATCATATTTCTTGCCAACCTTCATCTTTAATTCTTGTTTTGTTACTGTAATTTTCTCTGCTTTTGCCTTTTGAAAATGCACAACACACTTTCCAAAGAGAAGTTTTTGTGAAATTTCGTTTCCTTCCTCATCGTATACAGGTACATAACTTCCGTCAGTAGGCATACAGTAAATAACTACATCCCCATAGTCTTTTCTCGTGACTGTTCCTTCCGGGTCCACAGTTGCTATTGCATTGATAGAAGAATACCATCTTGCTCCATTTGTAACATTGGTAGAAAAGTTCAATGTGTCTTCTGTTGTATAGATTTCTGTAACGTTTTCTCCATTCTTCAAAATATTTACTTCTGTATAAAGTTCTTCCTTCGGAGTAAACGGATTATACTCTAATACTGTATTATCCTCACCAAACTCAAATCTGTCTGTCATATCACAGTCATAAGCTTTATAATCCTTTACCTGCTGGAAAATATTATTTTTTGCAATAATCTTTCCTGCTTTAAAAGATCTACAATAAAACAAACCAATCGGAACTTGTGTACTATCATTATCACTTTCTTCAATATACTGATTCGGACAGTAATACTGATTACCCTGAACCAAAACTTCCTCTGTACCGCTACCTCCTAAGGTTCCCATAGCAGTAAATGTGGTATCTCTACGATTTTGATAACTTCTATAGTAGTTGTATATGATATTATCCTCAATATTAATATTCGGTCCTTCTGCACCCTGCACAAAGCCACCAAATCCACTATATGTTTCGATTGTATTTCCTTTACATATATTTGCATTATTTAGTAAATTAGTAAGACCGCCATTCATACACACCATGTCATTATTTTCCATGCTTCCCTTTCGAAAAACAATGTGACCAAATCCAGCGGTGTCAAATACAAATCGATTGTTATTCAGCACAATCGGTCCACTACAAACAGAAGCTTTTCCTGCCCCTGTTACATATACTTCATTATTTTGAACAACTAAATCTCCATAACTTAGGTTACCCGCTTCAAAAATATAGCTCCCTCGGTTCGCGGTACAATCCAACTCAAAAATATTGTTTTCAACTACACAATTATCCGCATTACCAAAAGTTATAAACTTGGAATCTACCTGACTGAAAAAATGGTTTCCAGCAATTCTTATTCCATCAATATTCCTAGATTCGTCATAAGCTACAGTAAAACACATGGTTCTATGACCGCCTGCAGCATTTTCATCTAGTGGCGAATAGGTATGAACTTCATTATTGATAAAATTCACATTCTTTACAAAAGAAGCATCTCTGTTGGTTACACCTGTAAAAATACCAATCTGTTCATCTCTGGCATTACCATGGAATTCACAATTCATAATGGTAATATTTTCTTCACCACGGCAATAAAAGTCCAAAACGCCTAAGTTTGCCCCTCTGAAAGTGGAACACATAAGTTCCATCTTGCAGTTATCCAGTGTCATATCTTTGTTTCCGGAATAAAAAGTGAAATTGGTATATTGTTTATCCACATAATAGTTCATAGAAAATGTTTCCTGCGGAATATTCATATTTACCTTATACAGATACACATTGCTACTATCCACAAAAGTAAACTGTCTAAAATAACGTTGCATATCTCGTTCTCTGGCTTCAATTTTAAATTCTCCCATATAAAGATTCTGGCAATTATTTCCCCACATAAAAAATTCATACCAGTCTAAATAATCATTGCCAGTGAAAATAACTGTATCATCACCATCTCCAACGATGTTGATATCCTTTACACTAAAACATAATTGTCCATTACATTTGTATTCACCTTTTGGCAAATACACGATTCCGCGGAATACATTCTCACTTTGTGCTACCACATTGCTGGCTATACTAAATGTATTTGATACCAGTCCCTGCTCCGCAACTATTCCATCGCCTTTCATACCTATTTGCTTCGGACTTACCACAACCCATTGTTTATCACCTATAGTTGTTATATCAGGAATCAATTCCGCATACAAACCATTTTTTAAGGAAATGGTTCGTTCACTGGACTTATCAACAATTTTGTAAGTTCCGGCTCCACCATCGTCTTCAGAATAAAAACCGGCTGTCTGCACCACGTTTCCTTCTTTAATCCTTACATCTGCAGATTCTTTTAGTTTCTCTGCTGTTATTATCTTTAAATTCACTTCCCCCTTATAGGTTGTTCCGAAGGAAAAACTTTTCAGGAAAGAATAATCCATATCCTTATATACCGACATAGTGGATATAGGTATATTCTCTGACTCAACATCAACCTTTTTATATCTGATTGTATCAGATGGCGCAACCGGATTAATACCAATACGTTCTTCCGGTTCAACTGTACTTGTTTCATTCTCGACATCAACACTAATCGAGTTGGTAGACACTGTTTCTGTGATTGTTTGTGCCAAAACGTCACTCGGCACTGCAGTAACAACCATTGTTGCTGCTAACATACATGCTAATAACCTTTTCTTATTTCTCATATAGCCCTCCCCAAATATGCAAAAAATACATAATCTATTATGCCACGTCCTCATATTTGATCAATCCAACCATACATGTTGATCCACAACCCTACATAACCACTCCGTACATTCATAAGTTATTGCCTACCCTCCTTTTCTTGGCATTTGGTTGTCTCAATAGCTGTATCTTATCAATCTAAAGACAGTTAATTCTTCTTTATATTATAAAATATTCAGTATTTTTTTCAATAGTTATACTATTTTCATCCCAAAAAAAAAAAAAAAAAAAAA
>JAFQOE010000145.1 GCA_017395635.1 Lachnospiraceae bacterium
CTTTCGATCAAGAAGTCCTATGCGTTTTTCAACGGGGATTAGTTCGCCAGTGGTCGCATCGTAACGGCTGGTAATATACGGAGCCTCACCACATGTTATCTCCATACGGTTATCTCTTACATAGTCTTTCCAAGTTTTGCCCTCTGGGAACACAATAGACTCAGCGGTTGGAATCCATGAATGTACGCCATTCTCTTCAACTTCAACATTGAACACACCCTCGCATCCAAACCATGCATTGTCGATCAAATTATTTTGGGCATTGCATACCCAAGACGGAGTAAATACCTCTGCCATATCTCTTGAACGAGCAGTCTGCTGAAGCCTATCCTTCAAGACACGAGGTATAATCTTATTGTTGTCGCAAACTTTCTCGTATGTAATCTCATCAGACTCGGCATAACCATCTCCCCATTGCTCATAATCTTTGGTCGCCCAAAATATATTGCGCTGGGTAGTGTGGTCGCGGAGAAGAGCGTCCATTATATCTTTTGGTATATTACCTTCGAGTATGTCAACTTTCTCTTTCTTCATAGTTTTATGCGACAAATTTCTGTGTAAATTGACAGTCCATAGTTATTGTTTCGTAATAACGATTAGTTCTCTGGTATCAACATCTAATACTTTCGCAATATTCACCAGCATCTCCAACGATGGTTGCATTTTGTTTGAGCACCATTTAGAAACCGTTGAGGGGTCTTTGCCAAGCTGCTCGGCAAGCCATTTGCCGGTTCTCTTTTGTTCAACCAATACTACTTTTAGTCTATTTAAATCTTTCATTATTTACACATTTTATTGGCGTATACCGCAAATTTAGTGATAATATGCGAAACTGCGTCTTTCATTAGCCACTTTTTTATCGTATAAATTGTAATTTTTATAATTCAAGAATGAAAATTCGGATAGCTTATATGAATATTCGGAGCATAAAACTTGTACATAAAGCGAATGTGTTTGCAATGTAAAATCATCATATCTGCCCGACTTTGGAGGGGAAATACCGACAGGTAGTTTTGGGCTGCCAAAAATATTTCGGGTGCCCCAAAACACAACTTGCTATGTTCGCTTGAACATAAATTCCCAGTGCCTGGAAATTACTATACAGTAGTCTAAATTTTACTCAAATATCAGCATTGGTGCGTTGGTTATAACACTTGTTGGTTACTTGTTTATAACCAATAAGCAAAGCAAGCAATCAAGAATGAGTGCAATCATTATTGATTGTAACAAGTAATGCAATCATTCAACCTTGCAATCTCTCATACTTGCAGTCATGCAATCTTGCAATCTATCAATCACTCTTTCTGTATTTGGGATAGCGATTTACATTCTAAAATACTACCACTTATGCAATCTAATGACACTTGACGACACGTTATGTCGGGATTGCAGAATGTATTATTTTTTGTTTTTACTTAGCATTTGAAAAGCGAATATTTAATGTAAAAATGAAATAGATATGGAGATTATCAGCATTGAGAAAAAGACCTTTGAGGAGCTTGTATCGCGCCTCGGGCAGTTTGTTAAGCGAATGGACAGCATCAATCGCCAGCGTAATAGCAGTCGTATGAGCGATTGGATGGACAATCAAGATGTCTGTCAGGCATTGAAGATTAGTCCTCGCACATTGCAAACCCTTCGGGATAGTGGGCGATTGCCTCACTCTAAGATTAACAATCGCATATACTATCGTCCCGAAGATGTTGAGCGACTTATTGCAAATGATGTTTAACCTATAAACCATAAGTCTATGAGTAACGAAGTTATTACACACAAACACAAATGGGTTAGAGACCTGTTCTCGGAACTTGATCGCATAGCCAAAGATACTGCAACAATGGCAGATGAGAATCAACCGCTATTGGGTGGCGAACACTATTTGACCGATAGGGAGTTGTCAGAGCGCTTGAAAATCAGTCGCCGCACTTTGCAAGACTATCGCAACAACGGCATTTTGCCGTACCGCCAACTGGGTGGGAAAATCCTCTATCGTGAAAGCGATATTGAGAGAGTATTGCAAAGTTGCTATCGAGGCAAGTTTTAGATTATACCCTATAAGGTATAATATGGGTTAAGC
>JAFQOE010000146.1 GCA_017395635.1 Lachnospiraceae bacterium
TGATTCTTTCTGTGGCTCTTGCCCTTGTTGCTGTCGTATCGTTTGCAGGTACAATCCAGTTTACAACTTCATGCGGTGATACATATACCATTGAATACCCTGATGGTATGACCACCCCGGAACTTGTGGATCGTCTTATTCTGCTCGATGCAGCATTGTGCTAATTAACCTGTAAATGGGTGAGGATGGAGAATATTCATTTTCTATGGGTATCTCCATCCTCATTCAGAAACTAATAACAAGAATTAAAAATGAAAAAATATATAGTTTTAATAACAGTATGTGTTTTGAGTTCTATTTCAGTTTTTGCTCAAAATACAGATCGGGCAGAAATGGAATGTCTGTATAGATTAAGTTTTCTTAAAGATACTACAAACACCGTAACCACAGATGATTTGATGGTTTTGAGATTGAACAAAGAGAAATCCTTGTTCTACAGTTATAATTCTTATACTCTGGATTCACTGTTATGTTCTGACCAGGGTTCGGCTATTCAGATGGATATTCTAGCAAATGGTTCCAGTAAGTATGGAAAACGCATAGTATCCTACAATATCTTAAAAGACTTCAAGAACAATCAGATTGATCATACTGACAATGTCGGTGGTGAACATTACAGATATCAAGAAGAGCTGCCAAACTTTAACTGGGTAATAACAACCGAACAAAAGAAAATATGGGATTATACTTGTCAAAAAGCGACTTGCGATTTCCGTGGACGCACTTATGAGGCTTGGTTCACAACTGATATACCAGTAAAAGATGGTCCGTGGAAATTTCATGGTCTTCCAGGCCTTATTTTGGAGGTATATGACATTCAGAAACATTATTCCTTTGTTTTCGTTGGGCTGCGTGACAGTGATGCAAACATCACTATGCTGCCACGCCAATACACTAAGTCCTCAAGGGAGAAATATTTGAAAGCATATAAGAATTACATCAAAGACCCAGTTGCTTTCATTTCTGCTGCCTCTGGAATGAAGATTACAGTAAATAATTCTTCCGCAAGAAAACCCAAACAAAACAAAGTGACCAATTACGATGTAATGGAGCGCGATTAAACCATGTATGTTATGAAGAAATTTCTATTATTCAGCGTTGTTGTGTTATGTAACACTCTATCGGTCTTTGCTCAAAATTATTCAATAAAGGGTACTGTGATGGATGACAAAACACTTGAGCCGATAGCAGGAGTTAATGTTATTGTTAGACATTGTTCTGACAATGGCATACTTACATACGCAACAACTGCTGATAATGGGACTTTTTCATTACACATCTCCTGTGATAATCTTGCAAACTATACTTTGCAAGTGACCTGCTTGGGATATGAACAACAAACACTTGGTTTGACTGATACCAACTATTCTATAAAGTTAATAGAAAAAGCATTTGAGTTACAGGAGGTATCTGTTAAAGCCGACAAGATAATACAGAATAGAGACACAACAAGTTACTTTGTTGCCAGTTTTGCTACGACAAAAGATAGAACTATTGGAGATGTACTAACCAATATGCCGGGAATAAATGTGGCAGACAATGGTAAGATATCGTATAATGGTAACCCTGTAAATAAGTTTTATATAGAAGGGATAGATCTGTTTGACGGTAAATATAGTTTGGCAACAAACAATATATCATATGAAAATATCGCACGAGTAGAAGTGATTGAAAATCATCAGGCAATAAAAGCATTACAAGGAACGGGGATAGATACGGAAACAGCGATAAACCTTAAACTAAAAGATGGTGCGAAGTCTGCTTGGAATGGAAACCTTTTAGGTAAAGGTGGTTTTGCTCCCAATGGAGGTCTTTGGGAGGCAGAACTGTTCGCGGCAAGGTTTTCATCTAAAAGTCAGAGCGCGACGACATTAAAATCTAACAATTCGGGAAAGAACATTGCAGATGAAGGAAATTCACTTACAATAGACGATCTTCTGTATATGTATCCTGGCAGTGATATATCTGGAAGTTTAACATCCGCACCATCTATATCTACCAATCTCAATAATGATAGAACTCGTTTCAATCGTACCCATATGTTCAGCAATAGTAGTATGTGGAAGTTGTCAGAGTCAGCTCAGATAAGGTCACAGATTATTTATACTGATGATAAGAATACCTATAATCAAAGTATCGAATCGTCTTATTACCTTTTAGATAGTCTATTAGTTAAAGGTACAACGGAAACAAGTTCAGTAAAAGACAAAGGCTTACAAGCATCGGTTATTGCTACAATTGATAAAGAGTCATATTTCCTTTCCGATGAACTCTCTTTCAAGTCGAATTGGCGAACCTTTGCCTCGGATATTTGTGGAGATTTTAATTACCAAAGTATCGCTGACATTAACACATACAATGTAGAAAATAAATTAAAGTATGTAAAAAAAACGGGAAACAATATCTTTCAGATAATGTCGCTTAACAATTATACATTTATTCCAGAAGACTTGTATATAGGTGGAGAAAGCACTAAGCAACAGAATATAGACAAGGGCAACTTCTTCTCAAATACCAATTTCAGATTTTTGCATAAAATCAAGAGATGGTCTTTGGGAACAAATATAGATCTCTATGGCAATATATATAATTTCAATAGTCTGTACAAAGATGCGCACATCAATTATCAAAATGACTTATATGTAAATTATATTGGAGCGCGTTTAAATCCGGAAATCATATATCAGAATGAGACCTTTAAGTTGAATCTTAAGCTACCATTGTCTGTGTATCATTTTAACGGAGAATCATCTGCAACAAAGATTTATGTAAAACCTGACATTTACATGAAATGGAAATTCTTGCCAAGATGGACTTTGTTTGCCAATGCCGCCATTGGCAACTCGTATTCAGGTAATAGTTTGTATTACGTAGCTCCTATTATGACGGATTACACATCTATGAATGCTGGTTTTTTGAATTATGATGGTAAAATAGAAAAGCGTATAGGTAGTAGAATTAGTTATGCAAATCCATCTGAAATGCTATTTGCTAACGTAAGTGTTACCTATTCTGTCGAGAATACCAGAAGAAGCATCTCTAAACAAGTGGACGATGGGTGTGTGTATTACTCATACGAATCAGGTAACGATAAATATAAGTTACTGTTTGCGGATGGAAGTATCAGCAAGGGTATAGAACTCATAAATGGCTCTATCGAATTAAGCGGTTCACTACAAAATCACAATATGCCACTTGAGCAGAATGGCTACATGTCAACATTAGATTTTGGAAATATCAATTCTGAGATAACACTTAAATCAAACCCTTGTGGCTGGTTGAATATTGATTACAAGGTCGGTTACAAATACAATTATATGAAGTCAGAATCTTTAAGTTCTTCGACACAGCATTTGACACAGA
This sequence comes from Lachnospiraceae bacterium, assembly GCA_017395635.1. Classification (GTDB taxonomy): domain Bacteria; phylum Bacillota; class Clostridia; order Lachnospirales; family Lachnospiraceae; genus CAG-590. The sequence continues at coordinate 3,364 of JAFQOE010000146.1, forward strand.
AATGCTTGCTCGCATTCTATCCAACGGAAGATATAAGCATAAAACTGAATGGGGAACATTACTTGACATTCTTTGATTCAGGACAAAAGAAGAATACATTCCTCACAGATTTAGAATTTGTTTATCGCTATAAGCAATTTGACTTTATTGCATCGGCTACCAATTTGTTCAATCAAAAGGTTTATTCTTATACAATATATGGAGATTTAAGTAGCACAAGAACCCAATATAATATTAGAGGAAGAAATATTATGATTGGATTGAATTGGTATTTTTAACCTCTTGATTTACTATTCTAATGTATATAACCCATTTAGATGTTGTTATGAGAAAGTGTTTCTTTAATTTGATTGAAAAATTTAAGTGGCTCATTAATAAATCAAACTACAAGAAAAGGAAAACACATCAAGAGTGTCTGATTCACACAATCGCAGAAAAGAAGACAGAGAACATAGCTATTGGACTTAAATCCCTAATAGATGGATTTATCCAAAAATACAATCCTATTGCAGAAGCGAAGAGTTTAATCTTCGCAGGGATTATAATGGCAATGATATTACTGTATATGTAGATTATACGCACTTGATAGAACTGATAGACAATCTCTTGAACAATGCTATCGAGTGTACTTCACAAGGATATGTAATATTGAATATCGAATTTGTGAAAAACAAATTGATTATTTGTGTTGCGGACAGTGGAAAAGGAATGACTGAATCTCAAATCCAACAGTTTAATCTATCTGAAATGAGGTTTGGAAACACTGAACTATCAGAACATATTGGAAGAAACTTAACAGATACATTGGGGCTTGTAAATTTATTGAGGGGCTCCATTAAATTGTTCTCAGATGGAGGTAAAGGGTGTAAATTTATTATACAGCTCCCAGTATCTATATACGAATAACTATATTAAACAATAAGACTAATGGCGACTGCTCGCAATATGCAGTCGCCATTTCTTTAGTACGCCCAGCATGGGCATGTTCTTATGGGTGAAAGTCCCTAATGCGCCCTAATGACGGGAAGCATATAGCCAAAGGCAAGGGTGTCCATCGCGAGGTGGAATCTGAAGGAAGCCGGCGGCAAAAGTCTGGCCTGACGGACAGAAACTGCATAAAGGCCTACATGTAGGGTAAGACTGCTAAGGAAGTCAAAGCCCGATAGTCATTCGGAATACATGTGGGTAAATGCGGCAGGCATAAGGCGGAAAGAGCATGCTCTTATCTGGGGAGGTCTCGCAGACGAGCCGTATGGCAAGTAGTAACAACGAACTGCGAGAAGTCAGCCGAAGCCATAGTACCCGAAAAAAAAATCGGCACGTTCGGGGAAGGGCAGAACCTTATATAAACAAGTGCCGTGAATGACAACCCTATGACGGAAGAAA
>JAFQOE010000147.1 GCA_017395635.1 Lachnospiraceae bacterium
AAAATGGAGTAGTAAAAACTAAGAAGTTGATAACTATTCATAAAATGATTGGTGGAGGTAAGAATGATATTGCGATGTTTTCATTAAGTAACGAAAGTGATGGCACAAAACGGCTCTTTGATTACATACCATTGATTCTTGACTTGATGAAAGGATCTAAAGTGTTTGTCGTCGATGAGATAGAAAGGAGTCTGCACCCATCTCTTGTTTATCAAATATTTAAATTGTTTTTGGACTCTTGCGAAAGCATAGATAGTCAGTTGATTGTAACAAGCCATGAAACTACCTTGATGACCCAAAACTTATTACGTAAGGATGAAATTTGGTTTATGGAAAAGAACGCCGAGGGTGAAAGTAAACTGGTTTCATTAGAAGAATATAAAGTACGCTTCGATAAGGAATTAAGAGGTAGTTATCTTGACGGATCATTTGGAGGAATCCCCAAATTTCGAGACGAGGAATTTAAAGCACTTTTACAAAGAAACATCCCAGACCAGTCTACTATATGCCAAGAGTGAGAAAAGAACTGAAACGCAAATCTAATTATAAAGACAAAAAATCGAACAATGTGAATACATCAAGTTTGGTTTTAAGTAATATGTTGAACTGTATAGTAAAAAAATATACCGGAAATGAAAGTAGAAGAAAAAAAACTATTTAAAAATTGTGTATTGATGGTGGAGGCTTTAAAGGACTCTTTTCAGCTCAAGTGTTAGCAAAATTTGAAGAAGTTCTTAAAAACAACATAACTTAACACTTTGAACTCATATGTGGAACTTCAACAGGTGGCTACAGCAGATGAAGTAGGAGATTGGAACGATGTATCTTATGTGACTTTTTATTATTCAAGGACGTAAGATTTTAATTGATGTTCATGGCGGTGGACTCTATGTTAGTTATATTAATAAAACATATGTAGACGCATATAATAAAGAGAAGTTTCACAATGAAGGGGCATCTATGGATATAAATAATTTAGGGTATTGGAATTTATTTTATTATAAAGCAAAATAACGGTATGCGACATATTGAAGACAATATTAAAGAAAAAAGGAGCAAGCAGTATAATAAATGGGCCAGGAAGTATCCCTCATATATTTCTTTAATAATTCCAATTATTCTTGGAATATCAATAGGAGTTGACGACTATATGGAGTCGAAAGTATGGGGAAGGGCAATAATTTATATAATGTCTATATCAACATTTAGTACAGCATTGTTCTTTTTACTTAGATTTACTCTTCGTGATATCTCTAAGTTTTACCCTGAAATGATTATATTCTGTGACCGTCTCAAACCAACAAGTAGAATACTATATAGTAATGATTCGTCTTACTCGGAAGACCAGAAGACTGAAATTAGAAAGAAGATTAAATTAAGGAGAAATATTGATCTGTTGAAATACAAGACAAAAACATATAAGAATAAGAAATATGTAAAACGGGTGGATGAAGCTGTAGCCTGGCTTTTAGATGTCACACGTTTTGATGACATATTATTCGAGCAGAATTGTCTGTATGGATTCTGGCGAAACCTGACGGCAGCGTTGTTGGTTGATACCATACTGGTGTTTGCAATGGCTGCTATTAACAAATGGTATTATGCACTGCCTTTCGGAGAACATTTTGTGATGATAGGCTTGCTGATATTACTGCTTACCATTCCTGTGACATGGGTGGCGTATTGTAATGGCAGGACTTTCGCCAAAAGAATGTATGATGTGTTTGTGAACTTAGATGATAACGATAATAATTATTAAGAAAGAACATGAGTAAGATTAAGTTTTATCCTGTAGATAATGGTGATACTGTATTGATTAAGGTTGATAAGACCACTATTCAGATTGATGCAAACATCAGAAACAACGATGATTGTTATGATGTCATGGAGGATTTGTTGGACGAGTTGAGTACTGACGGCGAAGGTAGATACCATTTGGACTTGTTTATGTTGACACACCCCGATGAGGACCATTGCCGTGGTATTGATACGAATT
>JAFQOE010000061.1 GCA_017395635.1 Lachnospiraceae bacterium
AAAATCCATACATAACGACTTGGGGACGCGACTTTGTTCAATTCGGCAAAATCGCTATTAGCACCAACGAAAGGACAGATGCATTTCTTATGTACTCTGTTTTTTCGTTGGCACTAACAGCGATTGTAACCTAATCAATTCATGCGTGTTTTCAATCTCTCTGTAAGACTGAAAGTTGTCGCTTACTTGTTGATTTCTTGTTTTATACTGTTCCATGTATCATTTAATCGTTTTTCAAATATGTCTGCTTTAATTAGCGCAATCCCCTCTGCCTCATCCCCTAAAACAACCAATGAATCACCGTTATTTATTTCAAAGAGTTCTCTTGCTTTCTTTGGAATAACAACTTGTCCGCGGTCATTTATTTTGGTTGTTCCAAAAATATGTTTTCCTTTTGGTCCTGGAGTCAAAGTAGTTGTACCTATCTTATCAGAATAATTTACAAGAGAATCAATTGTTACCCCATACAGTTCTGCTAGTTTCTGACAACGTTCCACATCTGGAACCGTTTCTCCCTTTTCCCATTTTGCATAAGCCTGTCTGGAAACACCAATTTTCTCCGCCACTTCCTCTTGTGAATATCCATTTACACTTCGAAGCATTGAAATATTTTCTTTAAGCATTTTACTTTATACCTTCTTCTAAAAAACTATTGATTGCATCCACGTAAATTTGTGTATGTGTACCATGAATATCATGATTACTGTCTTCTGTTTCAATCAACTGAGCATTATCTCCTATTAGCGCAACTGCTCTTTCCGCCTGTTCTCTTGATGCTGCACATAAATAAACTCCGTTATCTGCCACATTTTCTTTTGCATGTAAATATATACAAGGAATTGTAATATCTGACAGTAATTGCTCATGAGTAATTCCGTTGTTCCAAGTCAAATCATAAAAGTGTTCGCCATACAACATATCATATTGCTTTACATAATGAAAAGTAATAGTAGCACTAGCCGGCATAAAAAAAATCTTCACTTCTTCTCCCGGATGCTTTTCGCTATAATGCTGTGCATAATTAGCAATCCCCGACATAGAATCCTTCATAAACAACTCTCCCCAATAGCAATGTCTAAAATAATATGCCTCCCAGCATTCTGTTTGCTTTGAAGAAATGTAGTCATGCAAAGGTTTATATGTATCAAGATATGCAAAGCTGTTCTCCCAATTTTCTCCTTGCGTTGAAAATACGGGTGGGTCTTCTAACACAACACCTTTAACCAGTTCACTACCATAAGCAGCAACATATGCTGCTGTCAATGCTCCATTTGAATGTCCACTTACAACCGTTTCCTGCTTTATAACATTCTCAATAAACCAAATAATATCATTTCCATTTACATCTAAGTAGTACAGTTCTTCTTTATGGGTAGATTCTCCATGTCCATATACATCAATCGCATATATATGCCAATTTTCATGTAACTCAGGCATAACAGATGCATAATCCTCCCACGAAGCCATTTGACCATGAATCAATAAAAGAGCCGGTCCATCCCCTTCTAACTCCCCATAGTTAATAACATTTCCATTTGGAAGTGTAACATGCCTCTCCATAACACCCAATTTCTCAATCTGCTTCATGTCTTTTTCCCACCAATGCAGATTTTGATAACACAAATATACTAAGATACCGACGCCAACTATGAGCAACACTAAAAATACAATCCCTACAATTTTCATCATTTTCTTCACCATAGTTTTAATTCCTTTCATAGCTTATATCTCTATGATAAAGGAAATATCTTAAATATCTACCAACTCATCTTTACATATTTATATGAATTATGTTAATTTTAGTTGCCTGATGATATTGTGTTTATAGAACGTAAAATTCAAATTGAACAAAATCGCTGCGCGATGGCCTACCAAGGCTGTGGCGCAGTTTTTACTTTTAAAAAAAGGCAGTGACAGGATTATCCTAAGATAGTATTGTTAAAGTACGACCAATAACATACTTCAAACAAAGGA
>JAFQOE010000148.1 GCA_017395635.1 Lachnospiraceae bacterium
AAAATTGATTTTTTCTTCATATATCTTCTCCTTAACCTACCGTTATGTTGTCTATTGGCAACTTTGAAACTTGTTTTTTATTTCCACCTAAAGCCGCATATATAAGGGTTAACCCGCCAACACGACCAAAAAACATCAAAATCATCAATATTATTTTCGATATTATCCCAAGAGATGGCGTAATACCTAGAGTTAATCCAACCGTACCGATTGCCGATGCCGTTTCAAAAAGGCATGTCATAATTGGCAACCCTTCAATGGAACTTATTATCATTCCGCCAAGCACAAACAACGTTACGTACATCAAGAATATTGTAATAGCATTCTTAACAGTATCATCATCTATTCTACGTTTCATAAGTTCTGCATTGTCTTTTTTCTTGAATACGGATATTGCAGATGAAAATAATACCGCAACCGTAGTCGTTTTCATACCGCCTGCCGTAGAACCCGGCGAGCCTCCAATTAACATAAGAATTATCATAAGCAACAAGCCTGTTCCACTAATAGCGGTTATATTTGCCGTATTAAATCCTGCCGTTCTCGGGGTTATGGCTTGAAATAAAGAAACGAGAATTCTTTCACCTATCGGTAAAGTAGTAAACTCAAAGAAAAAGAAATAAACAGAAGGGAAAAGGATTAAAAGTCCCGTTACAAGTAGAACGACTTTACTTTGAGTTCTATATTTCTTTACGCTCCATTTATGCTTGCAAACGTCTTCCCATACAAGAAAACCAATACCGCCTATTACAATTAACAGCATAACAGTTATACTAATTATGGGTTGTGCAGAAAAATTTGTTAGCGAACTGAAATCTCCACTTTTCGTCCCCATAATATCAAACCCCGCATTGCAAAATGCAGATACAGAGTGAAATATTGCCATCCAAATTCCTTCAACTCCATAATCTTTACAAAAAATGGGAAGCATTATTAAAGTTCCGATTAGTTCTATAACAAATATTCCTTTTATTATAAAGCCAACTAAACGAACTATGCCGCCTACGCTTGGAGCAGATATTGCTTCTTTCATTGTGCCACGACTAAAAAGACCAATTTTTTTACCTGAAAGTAACGCAAACGATATTGCTACCGTTACAATCCCCATGCCACCGATTTGAATTAAAATCAATATTATTATTTGCCCAAAAATCGTCCAATGCGTTGCCGTATCAAAAACAACTAACCCAGTCACACATACAGCTGACGTTGACGTAAACAAAGAATCAATTAAGGAAGTCCATTCCCCCGATTTACTTGATATAGGAAGGGCAAGTAAAAATGCACCAATAAAAATTACTGTCGCAAAGCCAAGTAAAATAATTTGAAAGGAAGATAGTCTGATTTTTGCTTTAACATCCATAAATACACCTCTCGTATATCTTTCTTCTTAATTATTATACTGTATATTTTATAAAGACTACGTTATGTTTTTTATCGGTAGTATTAAGATTATATAAAGAAAACTCTCGCTTACTTAGAACGAGAGTTAAAAAAGATTAGTATATAATGCTACTTATTTTTAATGGTTATACCAATTATATATACCCCTTTTTTTGTGAAAATAAGCGCGTTTTTTGTGAAATTTTCTTTTTGAAAAATTTTGTAAAAATGTGTGTTTAATTTGTTTAAAAGTGATTTATACTATAAGTGTAGAAAGGCGAACGAAGTAACCAATCAAAAAAATTTTTAAAGGAGTTTTTATTATGAAAAACTATTTACAAAGACAAAGTAACCCTATCAGCTTTTTCGACGCCTTCGACGAATTCTTTCGCCCGGTGTTTGCTTCGGAAAACGATTATCTGAAATCGAACGTTCGTGAAACGGATAACGATTATCAGATTGACGTAGCAGTTCCCGGTTTTTCTAAAGACCAAATCAAGATCTCTTTGGAAAACGGATATTTGGACATTGTTTGTTCCAAGAACGAACAAGAAGAGTCTGGCAAAGAAGGAACTGTTTCCTATCGCAGAAAAGAAATTTCGGAGTACAGCTCCAGAAGATTCCACGTTGGCGACAGTATAAAACAAGAAGATATCAAAGCAAAATACGAGAACGGTATACTTTGCTTGACGATACCTAAAGTGCAACCCAAGCTTCCTGAGAAAAGTTATATTGCAATTGAATAATTCTTAAAACATATAGCCCTCGCTCCATTTCGGAACGAGGGCATATCTTTTAGAACAAACCTCTGTTATATTTGAATTGTGCGTACAGTATAAGAGCTAATCCAATCAGAACACCTACACCTATCACCAATCCGCTTGCCGCTATGTTTCCTAACGCTTGTATAACTGCGCCGGCAATTATAGCGACACCGACAATGAGCGTTCCAAGACCGACGAACATACAATACGCCTTTTGGTTCTCCTTTGTGACCTTACGGCGATTGTACCAATGGATCGTGCCGATATTTCCGCACATATTGAAGATACCGAGCATTACGCAAATTATACCTAAGCCTAACTGAACCAAACTCTCTCGCAACGGTTCAATGAAGATGAACCCCAATATAAACAGACCGATAGCACAACCTGCCGCAAAACCGATGATGACCTTCTTCTGTTGGTCGATTGTCTTGTTCTTCGACACAAGGATTTCTTC
>JAFQOE010000149.1 GCA_017395635.1 Lachnospiraceae bacterium
CATGCGGATAAATATTTAGCCTAGCTATAGACAGGCTCTTTACATTTCGTCCGGAGCGTACTTGAAAGGATCAAGCGGAGACTTGTATTCGCAGTAGTCTGACTCCACAAAGAAACGCTTGAGCTCGATCTCGGCATTCTCAAATACTTTGAATCTATATTCCATCGGGAGTCTTTCTTCATTTTGCGAAATTTTCATAACTTTGTAGTCATCTAGAGTATCTATCCCCTAGATAGACATATTTGTGAAAGTGTTTTCGCGCTGTCCTTAAGTGAAAATGTGGAAGTTTTCGAATGTAAGAGGACGACGAATAGCACTCACTTCTTGTATAGATATGTGAACGGCGCGCCAGCGCGTATCTCATACTATTCAAGTGTGGGGTATCGCGTCGTTTATTCTTACATAGGTCTTTCCACAACCTTCACTTAGATAAACGAAAGTCAACTCCACGCTTGAACCGAAATAAGATTTATACTTCACTGATAATCAGTAATACAGCAATGGGAACTCTATGAATTGATACCATAAAGTTCCCGTTGTTTTTTTATTTTCCCAAGGTTGATATTTTATAGATATATACGATTCTTGGTCGGTAAATTGAAAAATAACTGAGTTACCGAGAAAGAATCTAAATATCTTATCTCTACCTTTGCATAAACTTAAATGATTGTGATTTGCCCCCAAAACTACAATGTACAGTTGCAGTTTTTGGGGGTCTATACAATACAATCAGAAGCAAAAGGAGTAATTTCTAAATGGAATCCTTCGCCATTGCGATGGAATAATAAACATTTAGAATTATGGTTTACGGATACATTAGGGTTAGCAGTGACAAACAAACAGTAGAAAACCAACGTTTTGAAATTAACAATTTCTGCGCGCGAGAGAATCTCAAAATTGATGGGTGGATTGAAGAAACCATCAGTGGCACAAAAGCCTATAATAAAAGGCAACTTGGAACTCTTCTAAAACGAATTCAAAAAGATGATTTGATTATCTGTGCGGAATTGTCTCGTCTTGGTCGTAATCTATTTATGATAATGGAAATCCTCAACGTATGTATGACAAAAGAATGTAGAGTATGGACTATCAAGGATAATTACAGACTGGGAGAGGATATACAGAGTAAGGTTTTGGCTTTTGCTTTTGGTTTATCTGCTGAAATAGAGCGTAACCTTATTTCCCAACGGACAAAAGAAGCATTAGCACGTAAAAAGGCAGAGGGGGTTATACTTGGTCGCCCAAAAGGAAAAAAGAACTCTCCCGAAAAATACAAGTTATCTGGAAAAGAAAATCTGATTAGAGAGTTATTACAAGTTGGTGTATCTAAACGAAAAATAGCCAAAATATGCAAAGTGGATAGGAATACGCTATCTCGTTTTATCAATGAAAGACTTGATGTTGAAAAATGAGCGATTTTGTTCAGCAACAATCCGTAGAATGTCGTTTTGATTCGTCTGATAGTTGGGTTATACTTTCGCCTATTGAGCAAAGTATTAAAAGAAAAATAGAATCTGTCGGTACTCCA
>JAFQOE010000006.1 GCA_017395635.1 Lachnospiraceae bacterium
TTTCAGTTTGCGGTAGGATTGACTTGTACCACTAGTGATTGTGGCAACAGCTACTGCCAGTAAACTGATATGGGCAAGTGTATTTAAGTTTGTAACAGATGCTTTGTTTCTTACCCACATACGTTCTTGCCCTGTGTTTTTAAACCGTGAATTATAACGTTCGCACTCTGTACGAAGAGAGTAATTACTTTTGAAGTATTTGCTGTCTCTGTCGATAGAGAGTCTTAAATCATCAGGAATGGTGATGTACTTTGTACAGCCGCGATGCTTCTTTCCGTTGTAGAAGTTTTTGTGATGACATGGACAGTCAGCATCTTTGCTTGATTTTAATGGACAGCAGAATTTCTGTCGTGTACGCCCTCTATCGGAAAATTTACCATCCTTCCACATAGCAAGACCTGCCTCGCAGATAGGATTGCCCTGAGGAAGAAGTTTTGGATTTTTCGTATTGCGTTTATTTAGAGGAATCATACATTCACCTTCATAGAGTTCCTTAACCTGATTGTAGATATCTTTGACATCATAACCTTTATCTGCAAGAAAGGTACATTCTGTTATTGGGAGAAACGAATGTGTATCCGCAAGGATATCCAGAGCAACAGCAGAATCATGAACTTCAGCGGTTGTAGTCACTTCGTAAATTGGCAGACCTGAAATGCAATCTACAAGAACATGATTTTTGTATCCCCAATAGAATTCGTATTTTTTCTCGTTGGTTTGATTGGACGCAGTATGTACACCAAGTTTACAGTCGATATCTGCTTTTGGCTGATTATCAGGATTATATTTGTTTGACAAAAAGGATTTCGGATTATTCTGTGAAGTGTTTGCGGCAATGGGAGTTGAATCCAGACCAATAAAAGAAGCATCAACAATACCTTGGGATGAAAGAAACAGAACTTGTGATTTCATGATATCGGAGAGAAAATCGTTATCAAAGGTTTTTAAGAAGCGATCAAAAGTCCAGTAAGACGGAAGTGGTCTGGAAATATCAAAACCACAAAAATGGGCGATGAGAAGGTTGTTGTTAAGATAATCCACAAGGTCTGAGATCATGGAAAAGCCTTCACATTTCATGACAATGAAGGAACAAATCATGGCGTGATTCGAAAAACCTTTTCGTCCAGTTTTAGGGAATTCTGGAATAAAGGATAAATCAAGATTCAGGAAAAGTGAATCGTAAAACTTTGCAACTGGTTGTGAAGTAAAAAGACGAATGTCTTTTAAAATTTCTTGACGGTAGATAACAATCAGCTCCTTTCGGTGAATTGATTTCGACAACTTAATTATACCATTCGGAGCTGATTGTTACTATAAATTTGGAGTGATAAATGAGGTTGCCATGCCTCGCAAAACCGCATAAATACTAAATGTGTGGAGTTTTGCTCATGGCTATATGAGGTAATTCTAAGGAGGTGAGATAATATGATAATTACTAAAACACCTTTCCGAATGTCATTCTTTGGTGGTGGTACAGATATGGAAGATTATTTTAGAGAAAATGGTGGAGCAGTTCTTTCTACCACATTTGATAAGTACTGCTATGTGAATGTAAGACATTTACCTAGATTTTTTGATTGGTCAAATGAGCTTTCTTATTCTAAGACAGAGCGCGTTTCTTCCGTGGAAGACATCCAGCATCCTGCAATCAGAGAAGCTATGAAGATGCTTGATATGCAAGAGATTCGTTTAACATATGAAGCGGATCTTCCAGCTCGCTCAGGTTTAGGTACTAGTTCTTCCTTTGCTGTTGGTATGCTTAATGCCTTTTATGCGCTTAAAGGAAAATACGCAGATAAGAAGAAATTAGCAGATGAAGCTATCTATTTAGAGCGTGTGCTCTGTAATGAAATAGGTGGTTGGCAAGATCAGATTGCTGCATCATTTGGTGGGTTTAATAGAATCAATTTCAATGCAGATGGGTACGAGGTTCTTCCTGTTATTATCTCACCAGAGAGAAAGAGACAGTTAAACGATAATCTAATGATGTTCTTTACAGGTTTTACTCGTTTTTCTTCTGATGTACAGAAGGCAAATAAGGTTTCTTCAACAGAAGATAAGAAGATAAAGTTAAAAAAAATGTATGAGCTTGTGAATGAGGCTGAAGCAGTTCTTACTGATCCAAATAGAGACTTAGATGATTTTGGTAGATTGCTTGATACGACCTGGAGACTAAAAAAAGGAACAGGTGGGGCAATCAGCACCGGAGGCATTGATGAGTTATATGAAAAAGGAATGAAGGACGGAGCACTTGGAGGAAAACTTCTTGGCGCAGGTGGTGGCGGATTTCTTATATTTTACGTGCAACCAGAGAAACAAAAGGCGGTTAAAGAGGCTATGAAGGATTTAATGTACATTCCATTCAAATTTGAGGATGGTGGTACAAGAGTTATTCACTATAGTCCAGAAGAATACGAGATGAGGGAAGATTAATGTTAGAAGAAAGAATTCAAAAGCATATTGATTTGCTTATAGATAGATACCCAAAACTGGAATCGTGTAAGGATGATATTGAAAAGGCATATCTTCTTTTAGAAGAATGCTACCAAAATGATGGGAAACTACTCATCGCTGGAAATGGTGGGTCTGCTGCAGATTCTGAGCATATCGCAGGTGAATTGATGAAAAGATTTAAAATACCAAGACCTGTGCCTACGGAGTTTGCAGAGAAGTTAAAAGAGATTGATGCGGTAAGAGGAAAGAATCTTGCACACAACCTTGAAAGAGGGTTAATGGCTATTCCGCTTGTTGCTCATGAAGCACTTTCAACAGCTTATATAAACGATGTGGATGGGATTGGAGTGTTCGCTCAACAGTTATACGGCTTTGGTCGAAAAGGTGATGTCTTTTTAGGAATTTCCACATCAGGTAATAGTAAAAATGTTATGTCTGCAACTGTTGTGGCAAGAGCGCTTGGAATAAATGTAATTGGTCTTACAGGCTTCAAAGGTGGCGAATTAGCCTCGATTGCAGATGTAGCGATAAGAGTTCCAGAGGATGAAACATATATGATTCAGGAATTGCATCTTCCTGTTTATCATTGTTTATGTTTAATGATTGAAGATAGATTTTTTGGAGGGAATGATTGATGAAAGTATTAGTGACTGGTGCAGGAGGCATGGTCGGCTCACACATGGTTGAGCTTTTATACAATCGTGGAGATGAAGTGATTGGTATTTGGCATAAAAATAAAAAGAATATTGAACAAATTACCCTTCCAATTAAGTTTGTACAGTGTGATTTAAGATACGCTCAGGGAATAGATGAATTGATTATGGATTTTCTTCCAGATCAGATTTATCATCTTGCAGCTCAATCATATCCAACTGTTTCCTGGGTTAGTCCAACCGAGACTATTGATGTGAATATCAATTCTACAATCAATATCTATGAGGCAATTAAGAAAGCTAGAAAGTACGTAAAGCCCGATTATGATCCGATGGTTGTGGTTGCATGTTCTAGTGCTGAATATGGTGAGACTCTTAACCAGATGGAAGGAAAAGGGGAAGTTTATGTCAAGGAGACTGCACAGCTTCAACCGCTTCATCCATACGGTGTAAGTAAGGTCGGTCAGGACTTGATTTCCTTCCAATATTTTATGAATGACCATATTCGTTGTATTAGAGCTAGAATTTTCAACTCTACAGGTACAAGAAAAGTAAATGATGTTACCTCCGATTTTACAAAGAGAGCAATTGAGGCTGAAAAGTCTGGAGTTTGGGAATTAAAAGTTGGTAATCTTGATACCCAAAGAGCAATCATGGATCAGAGGGATTTAGTTAAGGGATTGATGCTTCTTGCGGATAACGGAAATGCAGGAGAGGTTTACAATATCTCTTCTGAATACGTATATCGAATATCTGATATCGTAATAATGATTGAAGAACAGATTGGACATAAGCTCGAAATTAGGGTTGATGAGAAACTCATTCGTCCAACTGATGAGAAGATAATAGTAGGCGATATTACAAAAATTAAGAATGATACAGGATGGAAGCAAGATATTCCGATGAAACAGACCATCGCTGATATGTTGGAGTACTGGAGAAAATTATAAAACGATAGAAAGTATTAGGATTTGATATGAAAATTAAAGTAGGAAAAGAAAGTTTATTTTACATTGCTATATTCCTTATTGTTTTATGTAATAACAAGTTTTTATGTGCATGTGGATTGGATAGCATTGTTGAATACTTGGCATTTTTTATTATTTTATTTTATACATTTGTGTATAGATTAAAAACAAAAAAATTCATATATTTCTTACAATTAGCCATTGTTTTGTTTATGTTCTGTATTGGAATTTTTATGCAGAATTTATCAGTTGGAATAAAGAAAAATCTTATATTTTCAATGATTATATTAGCTTCCATAGCTGTGGTACCTAATGGTATTTTAAGACGACCTGAGGATCTGAGAAAATTAAAGACGTCGATTATTTGCGGAATAGTTGTTTCAACATTGTTGGCTATATTATCAAGATATGGCGTATTTACCGTTGCTGTGGAAGGAATGTTTGCCTACGGTTTTGATGCAGGTTTGTTACATAAAAACTATTTTGCATATATTTGTATTTCACTATTTTTGTTTGAACTTATCTTAAGGAACTATTCAAATAAAAAACAAAACTGGAAAAGTTTAATATGGATTTTGTTAATTCTTGTTGCAAATTCACGAAGTGCGTGGATAATGTTAGCTATAGTTTTTTGGATTCTTCAAAACAACGCTTTTAAACAATCAAAAACAACACGTTCAATTATGATTTTTTTTAATATTGCAGCGATAGTGTTAGTACTTATTTTATTGTATCAGGACATTGCATTGAGTAGTGAAAGTTTTGCTTATAGATTACGAGGCGTAGAAAACTATATAAACTATTATAAAGGTGATGTTTTCCATTTAGTTTTTGGTAATGCAGAAATGGCCTTTAGAAACTCAGGACAATCATATGTTGACAATATTAGATCTGTAGTTGGATGGAACGGTACCGTTGAAATTGCTTATTTAAATATTTTAATAAAAAATGGATTGATTGGAATTGTTGGATATTTATTAATATTTCTTATATATATTAAGAAGATTGTTACTTTACAGAATTTACAGAATTCCAAGGTAAAAACTTTAATTTATACATTTTTAACAGTGTTCATTTTATCTGGTTTGTTTGAAGCATTTGTCGGAAATATTAATCTTTCTTACTCAGTTATTTCATATTTATTCTTGTGCAATATAGCCACAGGGGATAGATTTAAAAATGAACAATAAAGCTTAAAAATATGGAGATGTGTGGAATAATGAAGTCATTTTTTAGATGTTTGTATTACTTGATTGTGAATCACTTTGTTAATCATATACCGTCATGGATTATTAGAAAATTCTTTTATAGATTATGCGGCTTAAAAATTGGTAAGAATTCAAGAATCAAAATGAATGTGATAGTTTATCGTCCTCGTGATATAAGCATAGGCAGTGGGACTATTATAAATGAAGGTGCTTTACTAGATGGAAGAGGCGGATTAATAATAGGAAATAATGTTAATGTCTCTATGTATGCGATTTTATATTCAGGTAGTCATAAATCTTATTCGAGAACTTTTGAATATTACACTTCAAAAACTACAGTCGAAGACTGCTGTTGGATTGGAACTCGAGCTGTTGTTATGCCGGGTTCCTATATACAACGAAATTCTATTTTGTCAGTGAATAGTGTTTTCAAAGGAAAAAGTGATGTTGGTGGAATATATATGGGTATTCCAGCTCAATTAGTAAAATTTAGAGAGTTTTTTGATGATTATGAAGAGGATTTAGTTCATAATTATTGGTTTGAATAAGGTGCGATATGGGAAAAAGAAAAATTTGTATAATTTGTGATACCGAATATCAATTATTAAATGCTCTGGGCTTAATAAATAATGGATTTGTAAAGAATTCTTATATTGATTTTTATATAGATGAAAAGATAATAGACCGTTATGAAAAATTAGTGAATGAGCTTGAAATGTTCTGGAAGGTTAATCAAGTGATTGCGTTTGATGCGAGAAGCGCTGATTCAATGCTACAAAAAATTACAAAATTTTTTAGTCCAACGCTATACATAAAATCTCGAATGAAGAGTTCAAATATTTTTTGTGAGTATGAAGAAATATATATTGCGGTTCCTACGCATTTTTCTGTTTCTTTAATTTTTATGAATAAAAATGCTGCAATTTATTATTATGAAGATGGAACCGCAAGTTATACAGAGAATTTGGTCAATTTAATATACTCTATGTTATCAAAAGTAATATATCGCTTTTTTGGGAACGACCTTTCAAGAGTATACCCTCAGTTGATGTATGTTAATAATCTGGATTTTTGTACCAACTGTATGTGTAAAGAAGTACGACAGAGTCGAATGATAAAAAGTGGCGATAATGAATATGTAAACAGATTAAACGTAATATTTAAAACGAATACAGAATTATACATGAACAAAAGAATTATGTATTTAACACAACCGCTTTGGCAATATAATACATATTCTAGTAGTATAAAAAGAATTGATGAACAAATTAAACAAAGTATTTTAAATTTGGAAAATTTAGTAATCCGAAAACATCCAGCAGACAAATGTATTTATGATGATGTAAAATACGTCGTTGATACGGATTCGGGATTATGGGAGTTGATATGTGAAGATGCTATAACAAATGATTCTATTTTAATTGCATTATACTCCACAGCACAACTAGTACCTTATATATTATATTCTAAAATGCCATATATTGTTTTTTTATATTATTTATATTCAGACTTATTAAGTAAAAATGATATAGATAATTATGATGAAACGGTTAAGGTACTCAAGCAAAAATATACGGATGTGTCTAAAATTGTAGTTGTCAAAACAATTACAGAGTTAGAAGATTTCCTTTCAAAAATTGTTTAGAGGAGAATTAAGCATGGATTTTTTGATTAGTGTAATAAATAAGATAAGAACATCATATGTGAGATGCAGAAGTGGATCCTGTGGTAAAAGGTTAATTGTTAATGGAAAAACTCATGTAAATAGAAAAACGCATATTGGAAATTTTGTAAACTTCAATGGCATGAATATCCAAGGAAGTGGAAAAGTGTATTTTGGGGATTATTTTCATTCAGGAATAGAGTGTATGGTAATTACAGATGTTCATAATTATGAAGGTTCTAAAATACCATATGATGAAACCACTATTTGTAAGGATGTTGTTATAGACGATTGTGTTTGGATAGGAAGTCGAGTAACTATTTTAGGTGGCGTTCATATTGGAGAGGGCGCCATCATTCAGGCAGGAAGTACTGTTGTATCTGATATTCCTGAATGTGCAATTGCTGGGGGACATCCAGCTAAAGTATTTAAATATAGGGACAAAGAACATTACTATAAATTGAAGTCAGAAAAGAGGTTTTTTTAATAGGATTGATATGGAAAAAGATATAGGAAAAAAAGCATTTAAATCCGGTGTTTGGTATACTGCATGTAATTTCTTGGTAAAAAGCATAGGATTTATTTCTACCCCAATTTTTACAAGATTATTAACACAACATGAATTTGGACTATATAATAACTATTTATCTTGGATGAGTTTATTTACGGTTTTTATCACAATAAACTTTGAAGCAAGTTTAATAAGCGCAAAACATGATTTCGAGAAAGATTTTTCTAAATATGTATTTTCACTTGTAGCATTAACTGGGTTAATTGGAAGTGTGTGGATGGTTATATTTAATGGATTGCATGCTTTTATAACTGTATATACTAATGTTGATCAAATGTGCTTAAACTCAATGGTGTTATATATTGTGTTCTCTGCCATTATAAATATTTATCAAGCAAAAGAAAGATACGAATATGAATATAAGAAAACGGTTACAGTAAGTTTAATCATTTCTATCGTTTCAACACTATTATCAGTATTATTAGTGTTGTGTATGAACGATAAGTTATATGGAAGGGTATTAGGAAACGTAATTCCTAATGTTCTGCTGGGGGTAATATGTTTATACCTTTTAAGGGAAGAAATCAATTGTAATTATATTAAGTATTGGAAATATGCACTTAAGGTATGCCTACCATACATTCCACATGTTTTAGCAGGAAGCGTCTTAGGTTCAATTGATAGAATTATGATTCAAAAATACTGGGGTTCAACATCAACCGCATTATATAGTTTGGCATATAACTGTGGATTAATGGTTTCGATACTTGCGTTATCAATAAATAATGCATTTTCACCTTGGTTAAGCGATAAATTGAATTCAAATGAATTTGAAGAGATTCGTAGAGTATCAAAGGTATATGTAAGTATATTCATGTATTGTGCAATTGGAATAATGCTTATTTCTCCAGAGGTACTGTATATACTTGGTGGAGAAAATTATATTGAGTCTAAATATGTCATTTCACCGGTTGCAATGGGATGTGTATGTCAATTAATCTATACATTGTATGTTAATGTAGAGCAAGTCAAAAAGAAAACCATTGGTATGGCTGGTGCAACAGTTATTGCAGCTGTTGTAAACTATGTTTTAAATTATCTGTTTATTCCTTCAATAGGCTACTTAGCAGCTGCCTATACTACTTTGATTGGATATTTTTGCTTGCTATTAGTACATATGCTAATTGTAAAAAAAATTAAATTTGGACACTTATACGACAATATTTTTATGTTTGGAGTACTCATCATCGGTTGTATTGCAATGATTTTTATAACGCTATCATACTCCTATAATTTATATAGATACATAGCAATTGTTATTTATATAGTTGTAACATTATTGCTTTTACATAGATATAAAACGACTATCAAGCAGTATATAAAAAAGAGGAGGTAAAAATGTTCGATTTAGATAAATTCATTGGTACCTATGTTACCAAAAGACCAAAATCAATGTTTAAGGATGATATAAAAGCAAATAAAGAAGAATTAAGTAATAAGATAAAAGGCAAGTCAGTTCTTGTAATCGGTGGAGCGGGTTCTATTGGCTCATCTTTCATAAAAGCTGTGCTTCCTTTCGAGCCATCTACTTTAGTAGTGGTTGATACAAATGAGAATGCTTTGGCAGAACTAACACGTGATTTGCGCTCAACAAAGGGAATGTATGTCCCGGAAGATTACATACCATATCCTATGGATTTTGCATCACCTGTGTTTGAGAAGATGTTTAGAAATCGTGGCGGATTTGATATCGTTGGTAATTTCTCAGCACATAAGCATGTTAGATCTGAGAAGGATATCTACTCTGTAGAAGCGTTAATACAGAACAATGTATTACATGCAAAACTGCTTCTTGACCTTTTAGTAGAATTCCCTCCGGAAGAGTATTTCTGCGTTTCAACAGATAAGGCTGCAAATCCTGTAAATATCATGGGGGCAAGTAAGAGAATCATGGAAGATGTGATATTTGCATACTCTGATAAGTTCCAGGTAAAGACTGCAAGATTTGCCAATGTTGCATTCTCAAATGGTTCGCTTCCAGCAGGATTTTTAGCAAGACTTCAGAAACTGCAACCAATTAGTGCTCCGTCAGATGTTAAGCGATATTTTGTGTCTCCAGAAGAAAGTGGGCAGATTTGCATGCTAGGATGTATGCTTGGTAAGAATAGAGAAATTTTCTTCCCACGTCTTGAGGAAGAACAGATGATGACTTTCGATAAAATTGCCACGGCTTTCCTTAAAGAAAATGGGTTTGAAGTATCGGAATGCGATAGTGACGAAGAAGCAATTGATAGGGCAGAAGACTTGAAAAATGGGAGTCTTAAGTACCCAGTACATTATTCAAAGTCAAATACTTCTGGTGAGAAAGCTTACGAAGAGTTCTATACTGAGCAAGAAAGCGTTGATCTACATAGACTAAAAGCACTCGGTGTTGTTACCGGCAAAGAGATACCGGATAAAGAAAAGATTGAAGTTCTCTTTACCAAACTGAATAAAGCTTTTGAAAACGAAACATCCAAAGAAGAAATTGTTGCAATTATGAAAGAGTATTTACCAAATTTCGAACATATTGAAACAGGTAAATCCTTAGATAGTAAGATGTAAGAGAGGGGTAAGAACATGTCTAAATTCATTCCATTATCTATTCCTAACTTTGAGGGAAATGAAAGAAAATATGTTGACGATGCCATTGACCAGGGATGGGTATCGACCGGTGGTGCATACATTACAAAATTAGAAAAAGAAATGGCTAATTTTTTGCATATAGATAATGTTGCTGCCTGCCAAAGTGGTACTTCTGCACTTCACCTTTCTTTGGTGGAAGCAGGAGTTAAGCCAGGTGATGTCGTACTGGTTCCACCGTTAACTTTTATCGCTGCAGTAAATCCAGTTAAATATCAGTTTGCGACTCCAGTTTTTATCGACTGTGATGACAGCTTCTGCATGGATCCTGTAAAGTTAAGGGAATTCTGTGAAGAAGAATGCGTGTTTGATGGGAACACTCTCAAATATGACGGTAAAACAGTTAAAGCGATTATTGTTGTTCATGTCTTCGGCAATATGGTTGACATGGTTTCTGTACTTGACATAGCAAAGAAATATAGCCTCAAAGTTATAGAAGACGCTACTGAAGCATTGGGAACGAAATACACGGAAGGCCCATTAGCAGGAAAATATGCTGGAACAATTGGTGATTTTGGCTGCTTCTCATTTAATGGAAATAAAATCATCACAACTGGTGGTGGCGGTGCAGTGACCGCCAATAAGTCCGAGGTTGTAGATCATATACGTTACTTATCTACTCAAGCAAAAAATGATCCTCACTACTATATACATAATGAGGTAGGATACAACTACCGTATGACGAATCTTCAGGCAGCTCTTGGTGTTGCGCAGATGGAAGAACTTCCTGAGTTCATTAGAAGAAAACAGACCAACTATGACTTATATTGCAAGCTATTTGATGGATTTGAACTTGGAAAAATGATTTGTTTCAGAGAAGGAACTTCTTCAAACAAATGGTTCTATTCTTTGGAAATCAATAGAGATAAAGAAAAAGCTACAATGCGTGAAATCATCACAGCCCTCGAAAAAAGAGGAGTTCAAACCCGCGCCATTTGGGGCTTGATTAATGAACAGGTACCTTACCAGGGCGAGGTTGCATACAAGATGGAGAGGGCTCCTTATTATGCAACCAGAATTTTGAATTTCCCTTCTAGTACTCAGATTACCAAAGAAGAAATCGAGTATGTAGCTGAACAGATAAAAGATGTGCTAGGGGGTTTTTGTGTTGACTAAAGATTGCTTAGAAGTCTACGTAGGACTCGAAACAATAACAATAACTGAGGCACTGAAAAAGATTGACGAAAATGCGCTAGGAGTTTTGTTTATAGTCGATTCTGATGAAAGACTTATTGGTGCTTTGTCAGATGGCGATATTCGTAGGTGGTTGATAAAAACGGGTGATTTAAAGGCCTCTGTTGTTCAGGCAATGAATAATACCCCAAAGTATGTTTTAGAGAAATATGAAGAGGACGCTACAAGACTACTGGATGAGAATTTTATCACAGCAATTCCCGTTGTTGATAATCAGATGCATATTGTTGGGGTTGTTGATAATAAGAATAAGTCTAAAAAGGTTTATAGGGCTTCAAACAAATTAAAGGGGGTTCCGGTTGTCATGATGGCAGGCGGGAAAGGGACGAGACTTTACCCATATACAAAGATTCTTCCCAAACCTCTAATTCCTGTAGGGAATAAACCTATTGCAGAGTTAATTATCGATAGCTTTTGCGAATATGGCTGTAACGAGTACTATCTTATAGTCAATCACAAAAAGAATATGATAAAGGCTTACTTTGGAGAACTAGAGACAGACTACAATGTCCATTTTGTAGATGAGGATGTACCATTAGGAACTGGAGGCGGTGTTAGCCTTCTTAAGGGCATGATAAAGGATACTTTTATCCTTACTAACTGTGATAATATAGTCGAAGAAGACTACTACAAAATATATGAATATCATAAAGAACATAAGAATTTAATTACAATGATATGCTCTTTAAAAAACTTTAATATTCCATATGGAGTTGTGAACCTGGCAAATGAAGGTGCTATCAAAGCCATGGAAGAAAAGCCTACGTTTTCTTTCTTTACAAATACCGGTTGCTATATTGTTGAGCCTGAAGTAATTGATGATATACCAGAAGGAACATTCATGGGATTCCCTGATATGATAGAGAAGTACAGATCAGAAGGAAAGAACGTTGGAGTATATCCAATAAGTGAAAACGCATGGCTCGACATGGGTGAGATGGATGCATTGGAGAAAATGAGAGCACATTTGGAAAATAAAGAGTAGGTGAGATTATGAAGAGAATTGCTATTATTCCTGCAAGAAGCGGATCAAAGGGACTGAAAGATAAAAATATAAAAAAACTAAATGGGAAGCCACTCATTGCCTACTCGATTGAGTGTGCAATAAACAGCGAAATGTTTGATAAGATTTTTGTATCTACGGATTCTCAAAAGTATGCGGATATATCAATTCAGTATGGCGCAGAAGCTTCTTTTCTAAGGTCTGAAGAAAATTCTAGCGATGCTGCTGGATCATGGGATGTTGTAAGAGAGGTTGTTGAACGGTTGCAAGAACAGGGCGAGGAGTATGACGAAATTATGCTTCTTCAGGCTACTTCTCCATTAAGAAATTCGGATGATATCGTGAGTGCCATAAAACTGCTTCATGAAAGAAACGGAAACGCTGTTGTCTCTTTGACAGAGTGTGACCATTCGCCAATCTGGTGTAACACTCTTCCAGCTGATGGATGTATGGATAACTTTGACAAAGAGGAATATAAAGACCTGCCTAGACAGATGCTGCCGGTGTTTTATAGGTATAATGGTGCATTGTATTTAGTTACAGCTAAAGAGCTGCAAAATAAAGAGCATATGCTGGAACATGGCTGCTACGCATATGTCATGCCACAGAATCGATCCATTGATATTGATACTGAATTGGACTTTATGATTGCAGAATCACTTTTGAAAGCAGGTGCGGTATGAAAAAGATATGTTTTGTAACAGCGGCAAGGTCAGAATATGGTTTGCTAAAGTGGCTGATGTCTGATATTGATAAATGTGAAGAATTTAAATTACAGATTATTGTAACTGGAGGACATTTATCTGCAGAACAGGGGCATACAATCGACCAAATTATTGAGGATGGATTTGATATTACATATATTGTTGATTCGAAATTAGATACCTCATCAACCGCAAGAATAGCTGAATCAATGGGCAGAATGTCAGAAGGATTTGCTGTGGCTTTTGAGAAACTGGAACCCGATTATCTTGTTGTTCTGGGAGATAGATATGAACTGCTGCCTATATGTAACACAGCTTTCGTAATGAGAATACCTATTATTCATCTATCTGGAGGAGATGTTACTGAGGGAGCAATTGATGATGGCGTACGTAATGCAGTGTCAATGCTGGCTGATTATCATTTTCCAGGTACCGAAGAATCGGCAAAAAACATAATTAGAATGCGTGGATCCAATATGAATGTGTGGTCTGTAGGCGAGCCTGGTCTGGATTCATTTAATCGTGAAAAGTTATTAGGAAGAGAAGAACTAGCAAATAATTTGGGATTAAATCCTAACAAAAGATGGGGCTTAATGACATACCACGCAGAAACTAGAGAAAGCATAGATTACAATCTTGAAAATGTTGTCGCATGTATAGAGGAACTTGTTAAGGAGGACATACAGACTTTAGTTACATACGCTAACGCTGATTTTGGTGGTAAGCAGATTAATGAATGTGTTGAGGAACAAGCTAAAAAGTATCCAGATAAAATTGTTGTAATACCTTCACTAGGCCATTATCGTTACTTAAGTTATATGAAACAGGTGGATTTAGTAATTGGAAATTCTAGCAGTGGCATTGTTGAAGCACCATTTATGAACATACCTGTAATTAATATAGGGGATAGACAAAAAGGCAGGTATCAGTGTGGAAACGTACTACAATGTGAACCGAATCGAGCAGCTATTAGTTCTGCCATCAAAGTAACATTAGGTTCCAAACTTGTTCATCATAATGATTTGAATTACTGGGGCGATGGTCACACTAGCGAAAGGATCCTTAGTATCTTAAAAGAAAATATTTCAAAATAGGAGAATAGTTGATGGGCGAAATAATTGGTGGAGAGTTTTCTATTCATGAAGAAACGCTAAATAATAAAGAAATGAAATACAAAATTGATTTTTCGTTTTCATCTGGTAGATGTGCTTTGTTTGCTATTCTCAATGAATTGGAACACGTAATTGGCAAACAGGGGGGGTACTGCTTCCGAACTTTTTATGTGATTCAATAACCAATACTGTGTGCGATTCTGGGTGGACGTACTCTTTTTACAGTGTTAATGAAAATCTCCATATAGATTTCACAAGTTTAAAAAGCATCAAGAATTACGATGCCATTGTTCTAATTAATTACTTTGGATTGACAAAGCTCGATGATGATATTAATCATATAAAGGAATTAATACCTGAACTGGTAATTATTGAAGACGATGTTCAGGCGTATTATGAGCTTAACACTACAATTGCAGATTATTCATTTACCAGTCTAAGAAAATGGTTTCCATGCCCCGATGGTGCAGAGATTATAACGGCTAGGAGATTGAATAGGAATATAGAATTGTATGATAACAATTGGGCTCAGTATAAACTGGCAGGAAATATACTAAAGAACTATTGCGATTATATAGATGATGGTATAGCTTTAGCATTGCTTAACAAAGGTGAAGAATTATTGGATACTAAATATTTATCTCCTTGTAGTGAAGCGACAAAAACTATTTTTACTTCACTTGATTTAAATGAGATAGCAGACAAAAGGAAGAAGAATGCTAAAATTCTACATGAGGAACTGTTGGAAATGAACATACCACATTTATATTCAGAAGTAAGCGTGCCTCTATTTATTCCTATTTTTGTTGAGAATAGAGATGAACTACGAAGAGCGTTCTTTTCTGAAAAAATCTTTACACCAAAACACTGGCCAAGAATAAGCGATGAAATAAATGGAACAAATTCATTGTATGATACAGAACTATCATTGATCTGTGACCAACGATATGGTACAGAAGATATGATGAAGCAAATTAGAGTGCTAAAGAAGTTTTTAAAGATAGGATGAGATGTGATAAAATGAGAACAGTCATAACTAATAAATGGAATCAATATTTACAGAAATTCAAGGATTCTCAATGTGATATATATTATTCAGAAGAATATGTAAAATTGTATGAGTCCGAAGATGGGAAAGCTTTATGCGCAGTATGTGAAAGTGATGAAAATATTCTTCTAATGCCTTTCATCAGGAAAGAGATAGATGGTCACTACGATTTTGAGACAGCTTACGGTTATGGTGGTCCAATTTCCAATACGACGGATGAAAAATGGATTAATGAGGCCGTAGAGAAACTTAAAGAATTGTTCTTAAGAGAAAAATATATATGTGGATTTATTAGATTTCATCCGCTTATGAATAATGTTGAAATTTGTAAGAATCATTTTCCGGTATTATTTGATAGAAACACGGTAGCAATCAACACAGAAGAAGAACTGGATGATATATGGACTAAACAGATTACTTCAAAAAATCGTAATATGATTCGAAAAGCAGAAAGAAATGACTTGGTATACTCTGCTGAGTATGATTTTGCATCAATGAATGAGTTTATAAAGCTTTACAACGCCACAATGGAAAGATTGAATGCTGAGGAATTCTATTTTTTTGATGAAAACTACTATAAGTCATTTTTGGATAAATTTAAGGGACAAGCATTTTTAGGAACCATCAGAAAAGATGGTGAACTGATCTGTGCAGCCATATTTATGTATTCAAACAAATTTGGACATTATCATCTTGAAGGAAGCAACCATGCCTTTTCCAATATGGCGGCAAATAACCTGCTCTTATGGAAAACAGCAGAAGAGTTTCATAAACTGGGTGTTACAGAATTCCACTTGGGTGGTGGATATAATGCCTCTCCAGATAATTCACTGTTAAAGTTTAAGAAGTCATTCAGTAATAATATGAAAGACTTTTATATTGGAAAATGGATTTTCAATGAAGAAAAGTACACAGAACTGAAGAAGAGATGGTCTGATAATAATCTTGATAAAGTTGAGAAATACGGCCACTTATTATTATGCTATCGATATTGAGGGAAAAATAATATGGATAAATGTTTGATTATAGCTGAAGCAGGTGTGAACCATAATGGTGATTTAAACACAGCATTAAAGCTTTGTGATGCAGCAAAAGAAGCAGGCGCTGATGTAGTGAAATTTCAGACATGGAAAACGGAAGCAATCATCACAAAAACGGTTGCTCAGGCAGAATACCAGCAGGAAAATACCGGTGTTCAGGAATCCCAATTTGATATGCTGAAGCGTCTTGAATTAAGTTATGATGAATTCAGAAAAATTAAAGAGTACTGTGATTCTATCGGTATATTATTTGCATCAACTGCTGATGAAGCTGAAAGCTTAGACTTTTTGATCTCCATCGGTATTCCATTTATTAAAATTGGATCAGGTGAAATTGGGAATATATCATATCTTAGATATATGGGAAGCAAGAAGATACCCGTAATAATAAGCACAGGCATGAGTTCTCTTGCGGATATTGATATTTCTATTCAGGCACTACGTGAAGGCGGAGCAACGGATATCACGCTTCTTCATTGTACTACTAGCTATCCTTGTGTATTTGAGAACGTTAATCTCAACGCCATGAATACAATCCGAGAAGCTTTTAAACTTCCTGTTGGATATTCTGATCATACATTAGGAAATACTGTGGCTATTGCTGCGGTAGCTATGGGTGCAAGGGTAGTTGAGAAACATTTCACTCTGGATAAAAACATGGAAGGGCCTGATCATAAGGCAAGTTCTACTCCTGATGAGTTTAAGGAATATGTTAAAGCTATTCGTGAAATTGAAGCAGCAATGGGCAACGGAGAAAAAGTTCCAACAAAAGTTGAGAAGGAAATCTCTAAGGTTGTACTGAAAAGAATTGTTGCTAAAAGGCCAATTTCTAAAAACCAGGTTATCACTGAAGATGATATTTGCGTAAAGAGAAATAACGTCGGTTTGCCGTGCAACAAATGGGATATTATTGTAGGGACAAAAGCAAGAAAAGACTATGTAGTTGATGAAGGAATAAGTATTTAATTATTCCACCTAATATCACGCTTTATTACATGTTATTGTGCATGAAGCATACGAATATGATGCACAACATTACAACTTGTATTACTGAATTAATAAAAGCTCGCTTGATGCGAGCAAATCAGTCTTGTAAAGACGGTTGTCTGTATTGTGGAATGACTGAAGTGTGACCCAGCGATTTATCTGAGAAAAAACAGAGCGAATGCTCCATGACGGAAATTGCACAGTAACGGCTATCTCAAAAGAAAATCCACCTAGAGTTCCAAGTGGATTATTCTTTATCTTTGCATATGATAAGCATTGTGTCAGACACCAATGTGGTCAAAATAGAGTCAACTTAAGAGGAGTTACTCGTTGATAGGGCTGTAATATATAACTTTAAAAAAGTCCATTTACATCGGTTTATATGATATGAGATGATGTAACAGGTATGTTCCTGAAAAAAGGGCGCAGTTGTCCCTTGAATTTTATTACGAGAAAAATTTTGAATAAATTGGAAGAATAGTGTTAGCTTGTTACTTTTCTATTCCTAAAATGAGTTCTATTTCGATTGATACGTGGGCGTTTATTTTTCCGTCCGGGCTGGATTTGGGATCGACAATTACATGCTTCGTGAAAAATTTTGTCTATAGTATAGATTTCATCAAAACCTAGTACAATTCTTGAGAAATACTTCCGTACGCGTCCAACAATAAAGGTTCTGTTGGCTTGGTATTTATATTTGTTGCTGGGCTTTGAGGTTCTCTCTATTTCTTCATCAGCAGCATTTTTAATTAATGCAGAAAGATTGGAAATAAGAAGGTTTATGTAGAATTCCTGCTGGATAGAAATTGACGTGGCACCGTTAAATTCTTCAATATTAAGAGTAGCTTTTAGCTCATGGTATTTACTTTCTACAGGCCAGCGAAGAAAGTATAATTCTTTGAAATCGTCAGCATTAAGCGAAGTGTCAAAAACATTGGTTGCAAGATATTCTTTGCTTCCATCATCAAGGGTAACTTCTATTACTCGAATTTTAATATCGGTGCTTCCGGTTTTAGGATCATCTGGTATGGAAGACATTGGCGTCAGACACCATGAACAATTTGGATTGAAAACTGTTGACATAGAGTGATAAAAGAGTAAAATAAAAAAGTGAAACGAAGCGGTTTCATTTTTTTGAGAACAAAATCCGAAATAACGGAATCGAATGGAAGAAAAAACTATAAAACGTAACTTATATTCATATATTGTGCATGCATATTGGCTGATGACCAACCACTATCATTTATTGATAGAAACAAAAGATGAGGATATCAGCAAGATAATGAAACGGATAAATGAATTTTACACCCGATATTTTAAGGACAAGAATAAGCAGTTATATAGAGAATTTGTGGAGCCGAGGATTCGTTATGGAATCTTTGAAGAACGAATAGCGAAGGAAATGGGGGAAGATAATTATAGCAGCTTGTGCAAAAGAAATATATGTTTCGGAACCGGGAATGTTTTTATTTTTGCAAGCAATTCTATTTTACAATAAACACGGGAAGAAAAAGTGGTTCCCTTATTATTGCGAGATATGGAGAGGAATATGGAAAAAAAGTATATAGGCCCCAATTATAAAATATTTGAATTGATGAGGGAAAGAGGAATCTCACAAAAAGAACTATCAAAAAGAACGGGAATACCAACCAGTACAATTAGTGATTGGAAGAGAAAAGGAACGGTTCCTTCTTCGGACAAAATCATCGCTATTTGTAAAGCGCTTAATGTTAGGGTGGATGAAGTGTTTGAACAAATTGAAAAGGATGAAATGAATCAGCGGGTCATAACGAAGCAAGATGACTTATGGGATTTTGTATGTGAATATGATGAGATGGAACCTGCTAAAAAGAAAAGATTATTATCCTATATGATGGCTTTGTTGAAGGTGGAGCGAGACAAGAAGGATGGTATGTCGTCTGAAGAGTAATGGTGTGTCACATGATTTTATTTCAAGCAGAATTGGATAATTGTAATTCGACAAAGAATCGGTTATACTAATGACATATATTGATATAGCGGATGATTTTTTGTAAGAAGAATGGTTTGATTGGAGAATCCTATTACCTGTATTCTTTAAGACTATGAGAAAATACTGGAAAGTAGTGTGTATAGCATTTTCCATTTCCCTTTCCATTGAACTCATACAATTGGCGATGCATTTGGGATTATTTGAATTAGATGATTTGTTTCATAATTCCCTTGGTTGTGCATTAGGATATGGAATTTTTGTTGGTATAGCAGGGATTGGGAAGAAGAATCAGCAGCCTATAGAAGAGAAATGGATAGCGGCTTTGTTTTGGATAGTTGTAATCGCATTTTTGGTGTTTGCCATTGCAATGGGACAACCGGTGTTTGGGTTTTTATTTAGGTAAGCTTCGATTGGTTTATAATAGATGTGTGGAAGATAGACCAATATGGCGTAGAATACAAAGTATAGAAAAAGGAGACAAATTATGTGTGGAATAGTAGGATTCGTAGGAAACAATCAGGCAGCTCCGATTTTGTTAAATGGACTTTCAAAATTGGAATATCGCGGTTATGACTCTGCAGGTATCGCAGTAAGAGATGGTTCCGGTCTTGCCAAGGTTATAAAAGCAACCGGTAAGCTGAAAAATTTAAGTGAAAAAACAGATGGTGGAAATACATTATCCGGTACCTGTGGTATTGGTCACACCCGCTGGGCAACCCATGGTGCACCGTCAAAGACCAATGCACATCCCCATGTTTCCGGTAATTGTACAGGCTCCGGTTCCGGTACAGTGGAGTCAGATGTTGTTGGTGTACATAACGGAATAATTGAGAATTATCAGGAATTAAAAGAAAAATTAAGTAAGTACGGTTATCAGTTTTATAGTGAAACCGATACGGAAGTTGTAATTAAGTTAGTAGATTACTACTATAAAAAGTATAACATGGGTCCTATCGATGCTCTTGCCAAAACCATGGTCAGAGTCCGTGGTTCCTATGCGTTAGAGGTGATGTTTAAGGATTATCCGGATGAAATCTATGTTGCAAGAAAAGACAGTCCTATGATTATCGGTATTGCAGATGGAGAAACCTATGTCGCTTCAGATGTTCCGGCTATTTTAAATTATACAAGAAATGTATATTATATTGGCAATCATGAAATGGCAAAGCTTACAGCTGGAACTGCAGCATTTTATAACCTAGATGGTGATGAGATTCAAAAAGAACTGGTAGAGATTACATTTTCTGCAGAATCAGCTGAAAAAGGCGGCTACGAACATTTCATGTTAAAAGAGATTCATGAGCAGCCGAAGGTAATTAAGGATACCTTCCATTCCTATGTAACAGAGAAGGGTATTGATTTTTCAAATACAGGATTAACAGACGAGGATATGAAATCATTTTCCAGCATTTATATCGTTGCCTGTGGTTCGGCATGGCATGTGGGAATGGCGGCCCAGTATGTATTTGAGGACATTGCAGATATTCCTGTCAGAGTCGAACTGGCATCCGAATTCCGGTATAGAAAGATGCCATTAGATAAAAATGGTCTGGTTATCGTGGTTTCACAGTCCGGTGAAACGGCAGATACACTGGCAGCTCTCAGAGAATCTAAGAACCGGGGTTTAAAGACGTTGGCGATTGTGAATGTGGTAGGATCTTCCATTGCAAGAGAAGCCGATTATGTATGCTATACACTGGCAGGTCCCGAGATATCCGTGGCAACCACCAAGGCCTATAGCACACAGTTGATTGTTGCATATCTTTTGGCAATCAAACTGGCAGCGGTTCGGGGAACCATCAATCAGGAGGAATGCGAAGCTTACCTTTCCGAGATTGAGAGTATTTCGGGTAAGATAGAGGAGATTATTGCAGGAGACAAAGAGCGATTACAGTGGTTTGCCACAAAGAATGCAAATGCACATGACGTATTCTTTGTTGGCAGGGGAATCGATTATGCCATCGGGTTAGAGGGCTCCCTGAAGATGAAGGAGATTTCCTACATTCATTCGGAAGCATATGCAGCCGGTGAGTTAAAACATGGAACCATCAGTCTGATTGAGGATGGAACCCTTGTGATTGGTGTTGCGACACAGAATGAACTTTATGAAAAAACCGTATCCAATATGGTAGAGTGTAAGGCGCGGGGTGCATACCTTATGGCACTTACCATGGCGGGGCATTATGCCATTGAAGATACTGCAGAATTTGTAATCTATATTCCGAATATTGATGAACATTTTGCGGGAAGCTTGTCTGTGATTCCTTTGCAGCTATTGGGATACTATATTTCTGTTGCAAGAGGATTAGATGTGGATAAGCCACGTAATTTGGCGAAGAGTGTTACGGTTGAGTAAAAGAAAAGGGCGGACCACATTGTGTCAGACACCATGAACAGGACGGATGATGTATTTCAGTCGGTTCTTCCGCAAACATCCGTATTTGATAATTTTTGAGTGTAAGAATATTCATGCATATCAGTTTCTCCGAACTCTAATTATAAAAAACGTAAAATTGCGGAAGAACCAAAGAAAGTAGTAATGGCACTTGTGGATGCAACGGCATGTATGGAAGAAATGAATCGTAAGTAGAGACAAGGTACGGTCTGCATCAGCGATGGTGCGGGTTGTTATTCCAAAGCATTGGTGTCAGACACCATGAACATTTTGTGAAATGATTGAAAACTCTTGACATAGAAAGTGTGTATTGATGCCTAATCCAATGCATATTTTGAAGGTAAATCAACACGAGGGATTTGTTTGAGAGGGATTAAGGCTCCAGCTTGGTACGATTGATTTTTCAATACTACCAGTCTGGAGCCTTTTGCATATAAAAGATATTTTGCTATTAGGAATTCTCTTCAATAATTGTTTGGATTTTTTCAACGTTCATTCCAGTTGCAACTTCGATTTGTTCCAATGTAAAGCCGTTGTTATGCATATTCAATACTACTTCTGTTTTGCCTTCTGCTCTACCTTCCGCAATACCGGCTTCCTTGATCCCCTGACTCAAATTACACATAACGTTCACATCCTTTCTGATATTGTCTTTTATTGGAATATTATATTCTTTATCCAGCAGTTCTAATCGTTCTTCCGGTGTTAAAACTTGTGAAAAAAGAGCACCCAGCAAACGGTGAAGTTCATACATCTCATCATGCTCAGGAAGCTTCTTTGCCAGACCAATCATCACGATGTTTAACAGATCCAGATTCCCTTTCCAGTCATGCCTTTCGATTAAATCATCTTTTGTGAGATGAATATGGCACAGACTGTTTTCTTCCATGTTCATGCATACCCAGATGCTGTAGACACGCCGGATATCATTATAATTCGAATGTTCAAAATCCCGCCCTTTCTGTGATGAAATCAGCCGGCAGACATAAAAGATGGCCCTGTTTAAGATATCATATTCGTCGGGTTCATCCTTTTGTGCTTCAACATTTATAATAATCTGGGAGATGCCATCTTTCATTCTGACATAGAAGACGATATCAAATCTTACCATTCCTTCATTTTTTTCGATATCTTCAGTATTGAATCCCTTGATTCGCGAACCATTGTTTTCTGTTACCTGATTGATTAGTCCCGGGTCAATCGGAACTGTGCTGATGTGTGGTTCTCCTTCGATTAACAAAACTACATCTTCCGGTTTCATCCCATGAAATTCATCTACCGTTTTCACCAGTATATGTGCCAGTATGATTTTCTGACCCAGTAAGCGTTTGGCACTTTCGTCATACTGGGATTCTTCATCTGCTGCCAATACTGCGTTTGTTATCTCGGTATTCGGCATTCCCTGAAATGATTGGGAACTGACCTGATTTTTGACGGGTTGTTCTTTGTTTAATTTTTGTTTGGTATATGCCATATATCCTCCTTCCGGCAGACATACCACAGATACCATCTTCGTTGTTAAAATCTATCTGCGACCGCCTGCCAACATTTAGTTAAAGAGTGTGAAAAATGTTGGCGAATGCCAAAGACTCCGGTCTGCACTGTGTATGATTTCATACACCGGATAGATTTCACAATGCTTATGATTTGATTATAGGAAGCCTTATGGGGGATGTCAAGAAAAAGTTTTTACATTGATGCCTGACCCGTGCGCCCAGCCAAGGGCGCTTCACCGAGCAGGCGGAAATCCTGCACGAAAAGAGAATAACCACCTTATTCGTTAGCAAGTCTTGCGTGGTATCGGGTAATCGGTTCTGCGAAGCGTAGACAGCGAGGTAGCAGGGTAAGTATTGAGCACCGAAATCACCTAATCTAGGAAGCCGACCTTGTGGGTCTTAGGGAAGGCAACATGTGGGTTTATCGTTATGGTGAGATTTCACACATTCCTACGGTGTCGCAGACCTTATCATGCTATACAATGGTGAAGGGTCAACTGGGGAGAACCTATCGTCTCCTGTGCAAGTGTAAACACAGGTATGCCAAGCAACCGAAGAGGGAGAAAAGCAAAGGGATGATAGGTAGTCGGATGTCCGCATAGTACCATCGAAGCTATGAACAAAATAAATAGTGGAGGGAAGGCGAGAGAATGCTGTTCCTCACAGCATTGACATACGGAATCATATCAAAGAGGAAACATTATCTACACGCAGAGGTAGGAACATAATGAAAACGAAATTGGAGAGAATATCACAACTATCTAAAGAAAATTCAAACATGGTATTCACATCTATAGGGCATCTTATTGATAAGGATATGCTGATGATTTTGTAGTATGTTTTCAATACAAATCAGATGCTGATATGTTCTACGAGAGACTGAAAAAGAGAATGGGTAACTTTGGACTAAGCTTAGAGGAAGAAAAGAGCAGGCTAATTGAGTTCGGACGTTTAGCATTGGTGTCAGACACCATGAACATTTTGTGAACTGATTGAAAACTATTGACATAGAGAGATAAAAGAGTAGAATTTGGCAAAAAACACGAAAAGCGTTACGGTTGAATAAAAGAAAAGGGCGAGAGCGGTTGGATAAAAAGATTCCAGACAGGTATTATTTGTTTCAATACCTGCCCAGAGCACTTTTTGTATAAATAGGCTTCTTTATATCAGGAATCCGATTCGTTAATTGCTTTGGTAAATTCTTCTATACTGTCTACTTTAGCTGCCAGCTTATCTGTCCACAGGAGCTTTTTACTAACTCCATTGCGAAGCAGTTCTTTGCGAATATACGCAAAGTCAGGCATGCGTTTGTTGGAAGATACTTTATATTCCTTTTGAAATAGGAGCTTTTGTAGCTCGATGTCTGTCATAGTCTCCTCAAGCGGCCAAACAAGATTTAATTCTCTTGCACGCTTCTGAACTTTGACGACAGTTTTTTGAGCAACACCACAGCTTGCCATGATGTTGCGTTGTGAGAACCCCAGACTTGTCAGTCTGATAATCTCTCGATACTTGGTCATAAACAAGACCTCCCTATAATGTATTTACACCAACTGGTGCATAATTCCATTATAAGGTTTAATAGACAAAACGATTTCCTTTTGCCGGAATCGTGATTTCTCAAAAAACGGAAATATGATTTCCTACAACCGGACAGGTGATGTATTTTACCCCGGATTATTCATTAATACCATTTATCAATATATTGATTAAAAATATGAATCAAAGACAGTATCGAGCTCTCCTTGTGGTAGTATTGCTGTATTTTACGGTAATCTCTACTTTATTTATGCATGAAACGTGGAATTATGTGAGCTGGTTGGTTGTGATTTATCTGATTGGCGGATACATTAGATTGTATCCGGATTCATTTAAGTATAGCAGTGGAAAGTGGTTTGTTTGTACTGGAATAATCATTCTAATTTCATGGTTAAGTATAATTGTCGTTGATTATATCGGTGTTCAATTTGGTTTTGAAAGTTATTATCATATGGTGAATGATTGTCATAAACTATTTGCTGTGTTAATAGCAGTTAGTGCATTTTTAGCATTTAAGAATATGAAACTGAAATATAACAAATTTATTAATACAGTAGCTTCGGCTACATTTGGTGTATTACTGATTCATGCGAATAGTGATACGATGAGACAGTTTTTATGGAAGGATATCTTAGATGTAGCCGGTCAATATGAATCAGGTATGCTATGGTTGCATGCGATCTTGTCAGTCATAGGAGTATATGTGGTTTGTGTTGTGATAGATTTGTTAAGAATATATTTTATTGAAACACCGTTGTTCAAAGTGTTGGATAAAAAGATTAATTGGAATGTTGATTTTTTACGTCAAATAACTCAATCAAATATTCGAAAGTAGATAACTTTGAACATTTATTCAAAAAGTGTCACGAAAAGTTATAGAATTTTCATAGACATTTAATTGGATTTCATAATTTTTTCTGTTAACATTTAGACAATGAATTCATTAATATATAACTGCAGTGAAAGAATTTGGAGGACAAAGGTATAACAGAAGAAAAGACGAATAACATCCCACCGGAGGAAATATTTCAGATATTTGACAAGGTATTTAAAAAGGTAATTACGTTATCGACAAGAGCGGTAATCAATCTCATTAATGGTTTGTTTGATACAGATTATCCCTTGGACAGCACGATTACATACAACTGGACGGAATTCGAGGATGATAATCTGAAGAAGATATTAGCGGACACGATTATCACCATTAATGGAAAGTATGCATATCATTTGGAAGCACAAATGGAAAAGGATAACAGCATCGTATTCCGAGTTTTTGAATATGGGTATGGGCATGCGAACCGGTCCCATGAAATAAGGGATGGAAGATATGTGTTACGATTTCCGCGACCGGTGGTTATTTATCTGTACTATGAGGGAACAGTTCCGGATGAGTATGTGCTGACATTGGAATTTGACGAAGGACAAGGTGTGTATGAGTACAAGGTCCCGGTGCTGAAGTTACCGGAAATAACTGCACAGGAACTGAGTGAGAGAAAGCTTGTGGTGTTGATTCCGTTTCATGTATTAAAGCTACGGTATGCGCTGAAAAAGAAGAATCAGGACTTGGCGCAGTTGCAAAGCTATATTGTTAATGTTATAATCGGTTGTATCAATGAGAATGTGAGGCTTGGAAATATAACAATCGAGGATGCGTTGAAATTGAAACGATATCTTCGGAAGTTATGCGATTATCTAAGCAGGCATTATGAAGAGCTGAAAGGGATGAACGATATGACCGATGAATCATTTATGACAGATATAGATATCATGTGCGAAGAGCATGAAAAGGCGATGGCGGAGAAGGATGTTCAGTTGGCGGAGAAGGATGTTCAATTGGCGGAGCAGAGTAGTCAATTGGCGGAGCAGAGTAGTCAATTGGCGGAGCAAAGTAGTCAGTTGGCGGAGCAGAAAAATCACTTGATTGCTGCAACGAAGGCTCTGATTGCACAAGGCATGAGTGAAGAAGAAGCACGGTCTATAACGAACGTTTCTTTGGAATAGGGATAAGCAATGGGA
>JAFQOE010000150.1 GCA_017395635.1 Lachnospiraceae bacterium
GATAACATTTCCAATGCCAAGCTCATTCTGATTGATTAAGTCAATCGCTTCTATATTTGTTATTTCAAAAGTAGAACGCAACTTTTCCTGACCTTTGAATAAATCCGCAACTGAATCTACTGCATCGGTCTGAAATTGTTGTTTTTTGAATTTAAGCTTCATAATCATCCTCCTTCTTCAATCTTTTCTTGATTAACTTCCAAGCAAGAGGTTTTATAAATATTCTGTACTTGTGATACATTAGAATTTTGCTTCCATGCTTGATGTATAGAATGTTATTCCATTTATGCTCAAATTCTGCGTAATTAGTCCAATCCATTTGAAAATACTGATTTGTTTCCTTACACATTACAACATATCGACAATCTTCTAATGTTAAGCCTTTAACGGATATATGTGTTTTAACTCTTGTAATTATGCTATTTGCTATCATAACTATAACAATAACAACAATGAACAATACAATTATTGAAATAAGATATGTAGCTATTGACAATCTAAAATCCTTATTTGGATTGATATGATAATCACAGATAGAACCTACTATTATTCCGGCAATTAGATTAACAAAAAATTTGTAATTTAATTTATAATCAGAATCTCTCTTAGGAATAAAGTTCAATATGGTTGTTATTAAAACAACACCTATCCCGCTAAATAACCACTCTTTGTTATTTAATATCCATTCCATATTAAAACTCCTATACCAACTTTAACTCAATAGCTCTGTCTTTCAAAATATAATGTGCATTTGATAATGCAGAATCATCTGCAAAGCCTGCTTCTGCACAAATAATCTTTGCCGGAGCATACTGTGCCATAGCTTCAATATCTTCAGCAGTAATCTTATCAGCAAGGCAAATCATAAGTATAAAATCGCCTACGATATATGCAATCTTGTCATTGATTTCCATATACTGAACTTCTACATCAAGGGGAATACCCATTTTAAGCATAACTTCATAGACAACATCCATATCTGTTCTGTCATCTTTAACTGTGTCAATCATTGCATTAAGTCTTTCATAGAACAAATCTATCTGCTTGTCCTGAATAGGTGTTCCGTCCCAAGTCTTTAAGTTTGAAGTGTCAAGTTTGAATACCTTAAAACCAACATCAAGAGATGATTTTTCTTCGTCACCTAATACTGACTGTGCGGTTTCCTCAAGAATTTTCTTTCCGGCTCTACGAATTCTTTCCTTACCAATTTCACATATATTTGAATATCCGTATTTTGATGCTTCTGACTTTTCATCGCACATTTCAGGAAGTTGCACCATAATAAATTTTCTGTCTAACCCATCCTCCTGATTTAATTGCATAGTTGCGTGTGCGGTTGTTGCTGAGCCTGAGAAGAAATCAAGGATAATTGATTCGCTTGTGGTATTAGCCATTTTTATCAACTGTTTTATCAATTCAACAGGCTTTGGGTAGTCAAATACCTTTTCTCCAAACAATTCTTTGATTATGTTTATAGAGCTTTCTGTTCCAATGCTTTCTATCCAAGTATTAAATTTTTTAGTATTGCGTTGACCTTCATATATTTTTTCATAAGCAACCCATTTTCCATTGACTTTAGAGAATGTAACCAATCCTTGTTCGATTCCTTCAGCCATTTTTTCTTTTCCCCAACGCCATCTACCTTCAGTTGTTTCATTGAGCATAGGATAGTGTTCGTTTCCGTCAGGATCGGTTATAGGATAATATAAATTTGGTCTATCTTCTCGTTTGCTTTTGTCACCCCATTTTCTCAAAAGTTGAGTCTTATAATGAAGTCCTTTTTCTTCATCGAAATACGGGAATTTTTCTTCTTCTTTTTCATCTTCTCCTGCAATGAAATTGTCTATATTTTTTGCATAGCATATAACATACTGATGTATAACTGCAAAATGTTTACTATCTTGTCTGCCACCGGAGCCTTTAATACATATCTGAGCAACAAAGTTTTCTTCTCCAAAAACTTCATTACATATTTTCTTTAAGTTAGTTACTTCGTTATCATCAATACTAATGAAAATCACACCATCATTTGAAAGTAAATTAACTGCCAATCTCAATCTCGGATACATCATATTAAGCCAATTTGTATGGTATCTACCCATAGTTTCAGCATTTGATTTTGTGGTCTGTTGAGTAACTTCCTTATAACGAGCCATAGGATCAGCAAAGTCATCCTCATACACAAAGTCACTTCCGGTATTGTAAGGAGGATCTATATAAATCATTTTGATTTTGTTGTAGTATGCGGTCTGAAGGAGCTTTAATACTTCAAGATTATCGCCCTCAATATAAAGGTTCTTTGTTTCATCGAAATTAACACTTTCAGCCTTGCAAGGGCGAAGTGTTCCCGTTGAACGCTTTTGAGCAAGCTTCAATGACTCAATTTTACCTTTCCATTCAAACTTATACTTTTCAAAGTCATTGTCTATGTATTCACCGCAAAGAGAAAGGAGCTTATCTATGTCAAGCTTGCCTTCCGCAAAGCATTGTGGGAATACGGCTTTTAACTTTTCCATTTCTGTCTGTTCGATATTCATTGACATTCCATCCAATTTGTTACTCATTGATTTATCCTCCTATGATTTCGATTTCAAAATGCCGCATAAGTCTTGCATTTATCTGTTCTCGTTCTAAAAACTTTTTAATATCTTCTTCGCAGGCAAGGTCAATTCGCATTGCATCAAAGTAAATGCTTTCTTCTTTTTGCATTAAATTGTTCTTTGCTTCACCAAGTTTGCGAGAGAGAGTAAGTCTTGCCATTCTGTCACTTGATTCTGCTTCAAGCTGCTTTTCAACATCTGTTATTGCAGTTCTTAAATCTTGCAGAGTATGTTCAAGTGCATTTTTATCAGTTGTGGCTTTCAGTTTCATTCTGTCAATTTCTTCAGCCTGAGCAGAATTGCTGTCCTGAATTGATTGTTCTATGAACTCATCAAGAGGTACAAGTCTGTCCATTTTGCCGGGAGAATGACTTTTAAGCCAACAAGCGTGCTTTCTGCCTGATTCTTCATAATCAACTACGGGATATGATAGGATTTTCAAGCACTCATCATTTGTAAGTTGTTTACCACTTTCAGTTACTCCGCAAAGGAGATTGAAAACCTTTCCGGTGTATCTTCGTCCTGCAAGAATATCTACTGTGTAGAAAGCTATTTTACACGGCTCCGTGACACCTTCAACAGTTAGTTTTCCCGTATCGCCGCACTCGACATTATTGAGTATGCCTTTTGCAAGCGGAGAAATGAGAGCGATTTTCTTAAACTCTTTTAATGCTTTGTATCTTTTATTTTGTCCTCCGGTCCAATAGTAGAAAAGGAACGGAAGCTCTGTATAGTCTGTTGCTTTTATGGTTTTATCTTCTTCGTTTATAACGAAATAGCAATCTGTGTGGTTCTCGTTATATTCTTTGAAGAAGTATTTTACAAGCTCCCACAAGTCTGAATTAACTTTCTCAATTCTTTCATCTGCATACTTGGGTGTGATTTTCACCTTTTTTGCAAGCTCACTTGTAAATGTAGTAAACAGAACTTGCTCGGCTGATTCTACATCCCGTCTGTTTTCTTCTTCATACTGTAAGAGTGTTTCTTCGTATTCTGCATCTATCTGTGCTTTTGTTCGTGTTTGGAACTCTTTTAAGGTCTTTAGGAGGTTATCTGTAAAACCACCCAAGATTGCATCTGTCTGTCCGAACACACCGTCTGCAACCAACATTCGCTTATTAACAAGCTCAAGCTTTCTGACATCCGCCATATTGCTTTTATTTAGGAAGTTCAGAACGATAACATCATTCTGCTGATTAAGTCTGTGGCATCGGTCTATTCGTTGTTCCATTTTCAAGGTGTTATAGAGTAAATCATAGTTTATAACGAGCGAAGCTTCCTCAAGGTTAAAACCTCTTGCACCGTTGTCGGTGGATATGATAATCTCTCCGTCTGTCTTAAACCCGGATATTTCTCTATAATCCTTTGAGCCGTTGTAAATGTATGTTTTATAGCTATCTTTCAAGGCATCATACAAATACTGTTGTGTTTCTCTTTTTTCGGTGAATATAACTGCTTTTTTATTTGCTCCGGCTTTCTTTAACAGCTTGAAGCATTGTTCCAAAGCCTTTATAAGCAATTTCAGTTTTTCATCTGTTTCTATATCATCACAAGCAGTAAGCATTGCCTTAAATTCATCAAGTTCTTGCTCACCGCCGTTTGTTTTCTCAAGTCGCTTTATAATTCCTTCAATAGCTTTCCTTATTGCCGGAGTTGACGAACCTTGCAGGTCAAATAGCATAAGTGCAAGATCGTAAGGCTTCATTTCGGGGAAGGCTATCTTTTGAGGTTTATCTATGTATGCTTTTAATAGGTCATATAGTTTTTGCTCTTTGTCTGATTGCTCAAATTCGCAAGTGATAACTATTCTTTCAGGAATTTTTGCATAATGTCTTGCTTGACTTCTGAGAGTTCTGAAACAATACTTGCTCACAAGTTCTGCAAGCTCCGGGTAGTTTTCAGGCTTCCTGAAATATCTTGACATATATTCTTGCTCGGAAGGGAGTATGCTTTCATCTATGAAATACATAAGTCCGTATAAATCAAGAATATTCTTTTCGATTGGAGTTCCGGTTAAAAGTAGCTTGAATGAGTCTTTGGCTATTCTCTTTAGTATTTTTGCCTGCTTGTTATCTTCCTTGTGAACCGAGGATAACAGACTTGCTTCTTCAAACACGGTTAAATCCCATGCAGTTTTTTCGATTAGCTCACTATACTGCGTGGCAAAATCGTATGTAGTTAAAACTACTGCATCTTGCTCGAATGTTTCGCCATTTGTTTTTAGTTGTTCTGCATTTGCGATTGTGATGAACGGAATGGAATACTTGTTTTCAATAAGCTTTTCCCATTGAATGAGCAAATCACTATTGGGAACTACAATTAAGATTCTCGTTTTTCCTTCATACCATTTCTGCGTAACAACAAGCATAGCTTCAGTTGACTTTCCAAGCCCACTTTCATCCATCAAAACTACACCCTTTGTATAAGGCGAGCGTGTTGCAAACAAAGCAGCGCCGACCTGATAAGGGTACACTTTTATATCTGATGAGGCAAAAGTCGGTATGAATTTATCGTCATCTTGCAAGCTATCAAGTATTCTTGCCGTATAGTATGCGTGAAACGGTGTAGCGGTCATAAGAATCTCCTTTCTGTAATTTTATCAGAATAACTGTACTAAAAGCAGTACACTTTATTCATCAACAAGCTCCATAATATCATCAAGATTACATTCAAGTGCTTTGCAGATTCGCACGAGAACATCTGTGGTTACATTCTCACCT
The DNA here is from genome assembly GCA_017395635.1 of Lachnospiraceae bacterium. Classification (GTDB taxonomy): domain Bacteria; phylum Bacillota; class Clostridia; order Lachnospirales; family Lachnospiraceae; genus CAG-590. The sequence goes on from JAFQOE010000150.1 coordinate 5,321, forward strand.
TTGTTCATTTTTGCAAGAGTGTAATTGCTCACATTCGCTTTTTGGGCAAGCTCTTTTTTCATCATATCTTTGTCGATTAAAAGCTTCCAAAGTTTCTTGTATGATACTGCCATTTTTGTCACCTCTCTGTTTATATAGTTAGACACAATAAATTATATCATATAATTGTAAATATTACAATAGTTTAGGCAAACTTTGTTAAGAAAAGCAAAAATTAAATTAGCGAAAACAAAATTTTGTGGGTAAAAAAAGAATTCGTTAGTTGCACTTCTTTCTCAGAAAATGCTTAACGAACTCTGACAATTATTATGCTACAATTTTTTATGATTTTGAACTCATTTTTTTATCATACAGTTAGTTCTGCAGTACATTGTTAATGTTAATACCTTTTTTTATTGCATAATCAACTGTATTTTTTGTGCCGCTTTTTTGACCGTTGAATACTGCAATAACAAGATTAGATCTATCGACCATCCATTCGTTTCTCACCTGATAGCATCCCGTGAAATAATGGTCATTGATTTCCTTAACTAAATCAGCTTTTTTTATTATTTTAGAGAATCTTATTTTTTCCGTAAAATTTCTTCTGCTTTCAAATCCGGGATGAGGTAAAGCACATATTAGATGCAGGTTTTTGTTCTTTTTCTTTCTCTCCAAAACAATCTCCGCTGCCCATATATCAGTTCCCATTGCCATTCCTGTTATAAAAGTCACAAAGCCTTCTGAAATTGCTTCATCTATTGCTTTTTCAAGTAAAGGCTTTATTTCTTTTTCTCCAAGTTCAATCTTATCCGGTCTGTGTCCGGTAAAACAACAACGATGTTTAATCTTTTCGTTTTCCATAATCCACCTTTTCCTCCAATATAAAATGATATATAAGTATTATAAGTACGATGTGCAAATAATATCTATAAAAAGTGTTTATGCACATCGTAATCACTCACAGAGAATATAATAGCACAAACAGCCCCTTTTAGCAACTGCTTTGTGATGTCTGAGAGTGTATAATATAAATGGAAGTAGGTGTTGACAATGAACATGGAGTTTGTACGAAATCGCATAGCGTTCTTGAGAACAGCTAAAAACATTTCTGCAAGAGAACTTAGCTTGAGATTAGGTCAATCTGTAGGTTATATAAATCACATCGAAATAGGCACTTCAAACCCTTCGATAGAAATGTTATTTTATATCTGCGATGAATTAGGTGTAACATTGAGCGAATTCTTTGAAGAAGATAATGAGCATCCTCTTTTGATAAAAGAAATACATCAATTATCAAAAAAGTTAGACAAAAGCTCACTTGAAAGTGTTATTTCAGTAATGAAAAATCTCAGCAAATAAAAAAGATGGCACTCTAAGAAAGAAGTTATTCTTAGAGTGCCATTTTTTAATAGCAGTTCGGTCTTACTGCAAAACCAAAACCGCCCGTTGTAATTACAACATTGTTAGCTCCTGACGAGCAATGAATAACAAGTATATTACCGCTACTATCTCGACCACCGATAATACCGATGTGAGATTTATCGTCATATACTGCTAAATCTCCCGGTTGTGCGGAACTCCACGATATACGGGTTCCTTTGGAAGCCTGAGTGCTTGCACCGTGACCTATCGCCGACTCCGAAAAGCCTGCGTTATGAAATGCCCAGGTAACAAAACCTGAGCAATCAAGTCCGAAAGGTCGCATACATCCGGTGGAACGGCTTCCTTCAGCAGTTACAAGTTTCATCTTGCCCCATTCGGAATCCCAACCTATTGCAGAAGATTTACCGCCCCAAAAGTATGTAAGTTTACCTACAAGGGAGCAGGCTTTCTTTACAACATTTTTTCTTTCTGCAGATAAGCTATCAGGAAGATTATCAATAATATCTTGAGCCGTAGCATCAGAGATTGCAAGACTTTGTGTAGCTCCTATGAATCCATCTGCATTTTCAAGCAGAGTTTCAAGAGCTTCTTTTTGTTTTCGTGTAAAGCCATATTCTGAAATCATTTCATCTTTCGTCTTTGCAGTAATTGTGATATACAAAACAATTTCACTTGTTTCTCCGCTTGTTACAGTTTCAGTTCTTTTTGTTATTGTGTGCATATCCCAAAAAACATCTTTGAGCTTTTGTTTTTTTGCATCATCAATAACTACAACATCCTGAACGGTTTCATCATCAACTCCGGCAACTTTTACTGCAAACAGAGAAAGAACTAAACTCCAATCGGCTTGTTCACCTTCCATTACGACCCTATCGTGAGTAGTGTTATCTTCTATTTCAGTTAGCCGAGCAGAGAGTTCCATATTACATTCATTTACGATTGAAGAAACGGGAATACTGTCTGCATCGGCTGCTTCATCTGAGATAAAAATACCAAAAGGACTTCCGGCAATCGCTGCAACAATGATTATAACGATTAAAATTACCAAAACAACTATAACACCTATCCAACCAAAGGCTGCGAAAAATGCCGCTGCTGCTTTTGTGACCGCTGCTGCGATAGCTTTACCAATGGCGGCTACTGCTTTTGCGGTTTTTATCGCAACCGCCTTTGCAACTTGAGCTGCTTTTATAGCTGCTTGCCTTGCTCTTTTTGCAGCTTCCTTTGCGGCTTTTTTTGTTACTTCTTTTTGAGTTTTTACAACTTTCTTGGTTGCTTTCGTTGCTTTTTTCTTTGCAGTTTTTGTGGTATAGGCACTACCATTTTTAACAACAGATTTTGATTGTCCTACAACATTATCACGGGTTTTCAGAGCTTTCTTTGAATTTGCCGTGCTCCGCTTAACCGAGCTTGCAGTTTGCTTTAATTTTGGAGTGTTATTGTATGGAGATTTTATCGGTTCAGGTTTTGATTCTCTCAAAGATTGCATATAGCTTTCTTTTGTTTTAACCATTGACTTACCTGAACTTTTTTCTGCTGTATCCGTTTTAACTGCCGTATCTGTTTTGGCATCTGCTGATTTTTCCTTTGGAGCATTTAATTCTGAAGCTTTGGAATGTGTATCATTTTTTAGTGCTTCTGAACCACTTTCTTCAGCTTGTCTTTTTTGATATTCGGCTTTTGTTTTCAGCTTTTTTGAAACATATTCTTTCCGGGCATCTTTAGGTGTTATAGCAGAGTCAGACGAAGAAAAAGGAGCCTTTAACGGCTCCTTACCCTTAACACCTTTTGTTGCATCTTCAGGTGTATGTTGTTTTATATAGTTTTCCTTTGTCTTAACACCGTGAGAAGATGTTTCGCTTTGAGATTTCAAATATTCCTCTTTGGTCTTGACAGTTGCTTTCTCCTGAGCCTTGCTTTTCGCTTGTTCTACGGCTTTTTCATTTCCTGAAGGTTGTTCGTTGGCATTATAGTTTTCCTTCGTTTTAGGGGTGTTTTCGTCCGTTTTAGGCTCGTTCTCAACCGTCTTTGGTTCTTTGTCAGGAGTTTCAGGTTCTTCCGGTGTAGGTTCCTGATTTTCAGGTGTTTCATTTTCCCGTGTCTTAACCTTTTGTATTTGTTCTTTGACTTTGTTTTGTGTAAATGTTTTGCCTTTATGATAAACTGTATCGGCAGTTGTATAAGCAGCACTTTCAACTCGTTCTGAAGCTTCTGTGTCTGCTTTTGGTGGTTCGGAATACCCTTGTTCTGTACCGAGCTTTGATTCAACTGCTTTCTTTACAAGTGTATCCTTCATCACGGCTTTTGCATCTTTAACAGTATTTACTACCGCATCTTTGCTCTTGACCGCAACTTTCGGCATATTAGGAGAACCTTTTGACTTTGGGGATTGTTTAGGTTTCGTCTTGATGTCTTTTTCACTCAAAACAAATCACCTCCGATTATTCATCCAAATAAATCTTCATAAAGTAATTTGAATCTTCAATTTCTTCATAGCCGTTTGAAACAAGGCAATGTTTCATTACCTGAAGCAGTTCATCATCTTCAATGGCTCTTTTAATTGTATTTGTTCTACCTTCAATCAGTACATGAGGTTTAGGATAGACAACCATTGCGTGAATATTTCTGTTCGTGAAATATTCAAAAATATCTGCAATGTTTTCCCATAGATATTTACCAATTCCAAGTCCCCTAAACATCGGATAAACATACAAAGTTTCAATGTAACAAGTGTATGCTTCCGAACATATATCGCTGTAATTTTCGGATTTTTTGAGAGTGTTTACTGCGTTATACAAATCCTGACTGAACATATCAGCAACAGTTGAAATTTCTAAGCCGTTGTCGGCAATTCTTCTTTCATCAAGAAAATATGCCGTAATCGTTGCTACTTCATTCTCATCTTCATCAAGAATTTCGAATACTACGGGAACACAATAATAACCGTCAACCTCCTGAATTATTTCATGTGCAAATATTTCCTCTGTGTCAAAAATCATTTCGTCTTTTACATCATACATTTCAATTTTTAATTGCATATTATTTGTCCGCCTTTCTGTTTTTTATATCATTCATTTTCTTATCAGAATAGAAAATTAAATCGTCAATGGTTTTCTGCTTTTTAGGATTGAAAAGTGCATAGCCGAGAGATACCGAAAACGGATAGATTTTCTCTCTGTTTTCAAAGCTTACCAAATCTCTCAATTCGGAAACATAAGAGAGAATATCCCTTTCTGCAATGCAGATAAATTCGTTTTCATCAACTCTGCAAACATCAGCTTTAGTTCCTACCGTTCTTGTCAGGCAACTTGCTAAAGTTTTGATAGCATCATCACCCATACGATTACCAAAGGTTTCTTTGATTTTTTTAAGACTATCAATTTTGGCAATCACAATCATAATGTTATCAAGTCTTGCATTTCTTTTACGGAGCTTTGCAATTCTTTCTTCGTAAGCAGCACGGTTATATACACCCGTCATCGCATCCGTATATGCAAGATTAAAAAGTTTTTCGGTTTCTTTGTTTCTCATATTGACCTCCATAAATTAAGGGCAGAGTTTTTGCACTCTGCCCATTGATATTGTTTGATAAATTAACCTTCTCCCGGTTTGGTACTCATCAGCTTATAGAGTTCCGTATCTGTTGGGAAGTCATTTACAAATGGTACGATAGAACCGCCGACTTTAATTAAACCTCTGCCGGCTCCTGCATTTGTAATATAACTCATTTGTGTATCAGAAATGTTTAACAGTTCCGAGAGGTCCTTTCTGTCTGAAGGCGATTGATTGAGCATCAGCAGAAATTCGCTATTGGATAGCATACCTCTTGCAGTTTCATTAAGCAGACAATCGGATATATTCTGTGTGATACCTGTAAGCAGACCGCCATATTTTCTGAAACGCTTCCAAGCCTTCAACAAGAAGTCAGCACTATACTGATTCTTGAAGAATAAGTGTGCTTCGTCAATGTAAACTCTTGTATATTTGCCTTTTTTTCTGTTTTCGATTACACGGTTCATAATGTTATCGAGCATAATCAAAAGACCGATTGATTTCATCTGTTCGCCAAGCTCCAATATGTCATAGCTTATAATTCGCTTATTGACATCAACATTACTCTGATGTGCAAAGGCATTTAGGCTACCCGTTGTAAACATTTCAAGACAGAGAGCAAGGTCGTGAGCTTCAGCTTCAGGCTGATTTAAGAGTTCGTCACGGAGCTGCATAAGTGTAGGCTCTTTGTCCGTTCTCCCGTTCATATAGTCGGCATACACTCTGATACAACAACGGTCTATAATTGACTTATCTTTAGCACCTACACCGCCACCCATACGGGATGAGCCACTCTTTAACAGTTCGTCAAAGATAGAAATAAGAAGCTCTGATTTCATTGATACCGGGTTTTCATCATCAACATCTTTATTGATTGCCATTGCGTTAATATGGTTAGATGATGATACAGAGAGCTTGATATTTTCACCGCCCAAGTTCTTTATAAGCGGAGCATACTCACGCTCAGGATCAATTACGATAATATCGTCTTTAGTGAATATTTTTACTAATGCAATTTCAAGCTTTGATGCAAACGATTTACCTGAGCCTGACACACCGAGCACAAACCCATTACCATTTAGAAGCAGCTTTCGGTTACACATCAAAAGATTATGTGATATTGCATTGATACCATAATATAAACCGCCCGGATCAATAATCTCTTGTGTTTTATACGGCATCAATACTGCCGTGCTTTCGGTTGTAAGAGTTCTGACCGCCTTAATCTTCATAAGTCCATACGGGAGAACTGTATTAAACCCATCCTCTTGCTGATACCTGAGTATTGCAAAGTTGCAAAGGTGCTTTCTGCCGATAGAGAGAAGTGTTTCCGTATCGTTGTTAAGCTCATCAAGAGAATCTGCCACATGAACGAGAGTGACGGTTACAAACATCATTCTTTGGTCACGGGTAGTTAAGTCATCTAAGAACTCTTTGATTTCTTTTCGCATCTGTTCCATTTCATACGGAATGTTTGCAGAAAAGTTGTTATTCATATTCTGTTTTTGTTGCCATTTGGTGATGTCAGTTTCAATAGCAAGAAGCTTTTTCTGAACCTGCTTAACTGCATCATCTGTTGCGATTGGCTGAATGTCAACAGACAACATCATACTGCGTGAAAAATCCGTCAGTTCTGAAAGCATACTGTCTTTCAAAAATGACGGATACTCTTTTAAGAATATAACTCTTGCAAACTTTTCTCCCATACGGATATGGTCGCTTTTGAACTCGATACTGTCCGGGCAAATCTTGTCTTTGAAATGCTTGCCTTTGGCAATAGCTTTTTTCATATCAAACTCAAATTCGCCCGCATCACCATTACGAAAGAAATCATAAAAAATACGAAGCCTTTCTTTATATCCAAGCTCCGTAGTTTTAGAAGATAATTTTGCATAGTCCGCAGTCAAGTCATTACCAACACGGGTAAAAAATGTTCTTGATTCTTCGACATTCTTTTTCTCAGAAGATATAGTAATAAACTTATCGTGAACTATGTTGTTACTGTCTGCCATTTTATCGCTGAAAATCTCAGCAAGCTCGTTTGCATACACACTACAATTTTCTTCATCATTAGGTGTTACAAGGTTTGATAAAACCTCTTTACTTAACTGTCTGTTAAACACACTTATCTTTGCCATTGCATCAGTAGGCAGACCGTTAATAAGTGCAGAATGAGCAAGAAACATAGAGAGTTGGTCATCATCCGAAGCTACGGCATAATTTATATCAGAAAATCTCCATGTTTTAGAATAAGTGTGTCCGCATTTGAATATTCCGTCCTTATACAATCTGTCAATCGGTATTGATTGCTGAACTGTTTTCGGGATTCTTCTTTTTTCTTTTTTTGGTTTTTTCTTTCCGAACAGAAACATCTTTTAATACCTCCTTGTAAGCTTCATAAATATAGTTTTCGCTCTTGTATGTGCGAACTCCCGAACAGAGAAATTCGCTATAAATATATGCCACTACAAACTGTTCAAAGTTCATTCCGTTGTAGTTGAAGAACCCTGCTGCAGCAAGAGGTGCCGCACATACAATACAAAGCCAAGACACGGTTTCCTTATCTAAAACATTTGAAAGTCCAAAATAGATACCAACTGCTGCTCCTACTGCTCCGAGAGAGCACATAAACTGTCGCATTGAAAGTCCCATAAACAGACTTTCGTGGTAATCTTTAATTTCTTTGTTTATACGAATTTCCAAAGTTCGTTACCTCCTTATCTTTCAGGCTCGTTTTTCTGCGGAGCTTTCGGCTGAATATCCGTAGGCTTTCTACCGTCCTTTGGCTTAATAAAATCAATCTTGTCGCATACCGACATTGTTTGATGTGTAAGAGGTCTTTGCCAAGATTTATGAGTTGGTGCCCACTTGAATCCGTTCTTCTTGAGAACTTCAATCTGTTCGTCCGTTGGCTTTTCAGGGAAGTTGAGCTGAAGTCTGTTATTTGCAAGGTTGACTACCGCTTCGCCACCGTTAAACTCCCAACTCTTAAAAACAGTTTCAGGTTTTGTCTGTATTCTTTCAATAACTGCTTTAAGTCTGTCGATCTCCTTGCGGTTTTCCGTAAAGAACTGACCGGGATATGGTGTAGCCTGACCGTCTTTAACTCTTTTATCAAGCTCCATAGCCGTTTCATTCGGCACTTCGGGATGACCGAGAGTTGTATTGTTTTCTTTGTAATAATCATTTACCGACTGCATATAGGCAAGTCTGCTTTCAAGCATTTCAATATTCTCCTGAAGCTTTATTACCGCATCAAATTCATTACTTTTAATTACATTGTTAAACATAGATTTTATCCTCCTTATGTTCCAAGCATTTCTTTAATAATTCTGTCTGAACCTTTAATAAGTCCGACTAATACAAGCATATTGAAAATTACTTCTCCGATATATTTCCATATCATAGTTACAGTAGTTATACTCGTATCAAGTGTTGGCGTACTTGAACTTGAAAAGGCAGAGAAGATTATACACGCAAGTACAATTACTGCACCTTCCAAACATACACCTACATAAGATTTTACAAAATGTTTTCCCATTTCTGCCGTTGTTTCTCCGGCGAATGTTGCAAGTGGTACGGGAGCAAGCGCCGTGTACATATATAGTCTGAAAAATCGTCCATAAACCGACATTATCATAATAAATGACATTATGGTTATAAAAAGACTTCCCAAGATTGTAACAAGCCACAGAGGAATACTTGCCCAAAAGCCTGCATCTTCTACCGCAGTTTCAATAGCTGCCGGTAGTGACACAGATGCAC
>JAFQOE010000151.1 GCA_017395635.1 Lachnospiraceae bacterium
CCAAGAGAGTACAGCTTCCTGTAACTTCGTGGGTTGCTCCTATAAACTGTATTTTCATTAAGAAAACCTCCTATATATTCATTATACAACAATTAAGGATATACTTCAACTTATGTTTATTTTATCTTACAATTTATTCTTTTGCAAAATTCAGTTATTCTTGAAATTTTGTTGCTTGTAATATATAATATAAATAGCAAAACCCAAATAAATTAATATGGGAGGAAAAGATTTATGAATTTACTCAAAAAATGTACAGCAGAATTTATTGGAACTTTCGTGTTAGTCTTTTTTGCTTGTGGAACTGCCGCAGTTGTCGGTTGCTCGGCTGAAAACGGAACAGGATATCTGTTAACTGCTCTTGCTTTCGGTCTTGTTATTGTTGCAATGGCATATTCTATCGGCAACATTTCAGGATGCCATATCAACCCTGCCGTATCAATTGCAATGTTGGTTAGTGGCAAACTCTCGGTAAAAGACTTTATCGGTTACTTAATTGCTCAGTTTGCAGGTGCAACAGCAGGTGCAGCCGTGCTGATGGCTTTTGTCGGTAAGGAAAGCGGATTGGGCGCAAATGCTCTTTATGAGGGTAATATTGCATTATCCATTTTAATCGAAATTATCCTTACCTTCGTTTTTGTTATTGCAATTCTTGGTGTTACTTCTAAGATAGAGAACGGTGCAGTTTCAGGCATTGTAATAGGTTTGACCTTAACTCTCGTACATATCCTTGGTATTTCCTTCACCGGAACCTCCGTTAACCCCGCTCGTAGCTTCGGCCCCGCTCTGTTTGTTGGTGGCGATGCGCTTACAAATGTTTGGGTGTTCTTGGTAGCACCTTTGGTTGGTGGTGTTCTTGCAGCACTTGTGTATAAATTCCTTGACAGCAAGAAAGCTGAATAAGTTGAAACTTCTTATTGTTAACTGATAAGATTTTATCTAAAAAAGCGGTGTGGCAAAAAAACCATACCGCTTTCTTCTTGATTAAAAAGTTATGTAAAATCAATGTTCTTGTTATAAAAATGATATTATGATATAATTCACTTAAATGATAATACTGCACTAATTGTTTTACGAAAGGATTGTAACAATCAATGAAAGTTGTAGAATACGGCAAAGGTAATAAGAATATTATTATCTTACTTCATGGCGGTGGGTTATCTTGGTGGAATTATGAAGAAGTGGCAGAAAAACTCGCGGATTCTTTCCACATCATTCTACCTATATTAAACGGACACTTTGGAAGTAATACACCATTCACATCGATAGAAGACAATGCAGCAGAACTTATTACATATATTGATGAGAATTTTAAAGGTCGAGTTTTTCTGATAGGTGGTTTATCTCTTGGAGGACAGGTGCTTATTGAAATGCTTTCACAGAGAAGCGATATATGTGAGTATGCAATTATAGAAAGCGCTTTGGTTATACCGATGAAGTATATTTCAGCTATGATAAAACCTGCATATGACATTTGCTATCCGCTTGTTAAAAAGAGATGGTTTTCTAAAATTCAATTTAAAGCACTGCACATAAGGAAAGAATTGTTCGATAAATATTACATTGATACAGCCAATATTACAAAGAAGGATATGATTTCATTTTTAACGGCTAATTCAAAATATTGTATTAAGAACACACTTGCTGAATGCAAAGCAAAGACACTCGTTGTTGTCGGAAGTAAAGAACGAAAGATTATGAAGAAATCTGCTCAGCAGATCGCTGGTTTTTTACCAATGTCAAACTTGGAAATTATTAAGAATTATAATCATGGAGAACTAAGCATTAACCATTCGGAAGAATTTGTCCAGAAACTTCATTGTCTTATAAAAAAATAAATAGCTTTTTTGTTTGGGGTTGACTTTAACGGTCAACTCCATTTTCTTTATACAATCTTAATGCGAAAACTAATGCCATAACACCATCTTAAAACGCAAAATAATATAATTATGATAGATAAAGAGAATAAGGAGATGCGTTATGGCAGATCTGTTACATAAAAAGAGGAAACTAACCTCATTTCAAATCATAATACTCGGCTTTGCCGGAGTCATACTTGTGGGTGCGTTATTACTGATGCTCCCTATATCTACAAAGAGCGGTGTCGTAACACCGTTTAATGAAGCATTATTCACCTCAACCTCGGCAGTGTGCGTTACAGGGCTTGTAGTTCAGGATACCGCAACCTATTGGTCGGTGTTTGGTCAAAGCATTATTCTTACACTTATACAAATAGGCGGTTTAGGTGTCATAACAATAGCGGTTTCCTTCGCTTTGTTATCCGGTAAGAAAATAACGTTAATGCAACGCAGTACAATGCAAGAAGCCATAGCAGCTCCTAAAGTTGGTGGAATTGTTAGGCTGACCGGATTTGTATTAAAGGTAACATTTATTTTAGAACTGCTCGGTGCTGTTGTAATGATGCCAACCTTTATTTCGGATTACGGAATAAAAGGAATTTGGATGTCCTTCTTCCATTCTATATCTGCCTTTTGTAATGCCGGATTTGACATTATGGGAACAGAAGGTGCGAAATATTCATCTCTCACTTCATATGCTACAAATCCAATAATCAATATTACAGTAATGTCTTTAATTATAATCGGCGGCATAGGGTTTCTTACTTGGGA
>JAFQOE010000152.1 GCA_017395635.1 Lachnospiraceae bacterium
ACAGACACTATCAGCTTGAAAGACCTCTTTGCAAAACCTAACTACAATATTGTCAATGAACTGGATGGTTCTACCGAACCAACTTTGTTTTAATTGTTAAACTTTATAATAATCGTCCGGAACTTTTACCGGACAGCAATGTGTTAAACTATTAAAACTTATAGACTATGTACGAGTACAAAGCTAATTACAATGACTTGATTAGTGACTTCAATCTCTACCTATGCGAGAGATATGGTTACAGAAATGCGTGCAGTGTTATGTGGAATGCAAACGGCATCTGCATCAGTATTCACAGGGGAAGTCTGGATATCTATATCCGCTTCTGGGAGTATAGCGAGGGCGTAGGCAACTACCCTGACTGGAGTATCATCATCGCCCGTTGCGAGTTCCGCGATGAACTGCGAGAGCACCGCTTCGAACTCCTCAAAGACCTTGTACGATTCTTCAAGGAGTATATGCCCCGCTACGGGTATAAACACCTCTGCACCGAGGATGACGACTACAAGTATTACCAAACGCTCAACCTCCCCTGCATCAAACGCGGCTTTATGGGACGCCATTGCAACTATGGAGCACCATTGAAGGATGTTGATGTTTAACGCTTGAAGCAACCTTAGAATGTGAGAGATTCATTTGTCCGAAGGTATCCAATTTTTTCGGATAGTATCGGACAAATGGGTTTATTTGTGTATTAGGATTGAGAAATATACTCCCACATCAGAGATATCTACAGAGCATTTGTCCGAAGCAATTAGAAAAATTCTAATACCATTGGACAAATGGTATCTATTCTGAAACGCCAATCTATTTCGAGCATTTTTCCGAGGCTTACAAATAATTTTTGTAACCGTCGGACAAATGGTCTCTATACCTTCTGACCGCCCCTCTTTCGCTTTACAAACGACCCAACTTCCACATTACTTACAAATCGTAAGGCAAAATACAAATTTTTCTAATTTAGAAAGGTGTTTTTCTCGATGATTTTAGCTTTGTATTGCATAATATTTTATAACTTTGTAAACAAATATAGAATTAAATAGAATATGAAGTCATTAGAGATACTTGAGCAACAGCGAAACGATGAAATACTAAGGTTAGAAATCGCGTATTCTAACCTTTCGAGAGCTTATGTATCAGGTCGTAGAGATGAAATGATAGGAGCCGTTGCTGCCGCTTTAATAAGTAATCCGAATCATGTTACAACCTTAAAAAACGGCATAGATAAGGTCTTTACAAGACAATATGGATATAAGTTTCTTCGGAATTTAAATTGGTGTTTTATCTCGGATGAAGATGTAAAATTAAATGTTGAAGGTTGTTTAAAAGCTATTAGTGAAACACTATCTCAATATAAATTTTACGATCATAATTACACATACGCTCAAAGCGTTTTATATAGACCGACTCATACTTTTCAGCAAGAAGAGGTGTTGTATCAGAACGCCCAAGGTCGTCAGTTAAAGGTTGCGGATCTCCTTGCTGTGTCGAAGTATGCTATGAGTGTTGCCGAGGCCATAGAGCCTAGCAATGAGGAGTATGCAAAGGCTAATGCCGCAATTACGGTTTTTCAAGGCATTGATGCAATACTCAACAACAAACCCGAAGATAAGCCTGTCAACAAAATGTTGCATTTAGCCACAAGCTTTATATCATCTGTCGTAAAATCGTCTATTAAGGATGATGAGGCTAAGCGTGGTGTTACTATAACTGCAATTATGGTTGATTTGGCAATAGATTTCTTTTGTAAAAAGTAAAAACAAACAATATGGATAAGCCCAAAAATCGCATAAAAGAGGTGCTCGAAGAGCGAGGCATCAAACAAACTTGGCTTGCAGAGAGGCTTGGCAAGAGTTTCTGCATAGTAAACTCTTATGTCTGCAACCGCCGCCAACCCAGTCTCGAAGTCCTCTTTGAGATAGCTAAAATTTTGAATGTAGATCCGAAAGATTTGATAGATAATAACACAAGTAATACCAAATAGATAGTATGTCAAAACGTATTGAATATATAGTTGACGAAATTCTAGACCAATACATGTATGCAGATACATCTTTTCGTCCCTGGATTATTGGATTCAGTGGAGGAAAAGATTCAACTGTATTATTGACACTTGTATGGTTAGCATTACGAAAAATAAAAAGAGATACTATTACCCCTTTCCAGCTTAGGCGTCCCATATATGTTGTGTGTAACGATACAATGGTTGAGAATCCAATTATTGCTACATATGTAGATGAAGTTTTAGCACAAATAGAAACAAAAGCAAGAGAAGAAGATTTACCAATATTTGTCAGAAAAACAGAGCCAAAGTTAGAAGATTCTTTCTGGGTCAACGTTATTGGTAAAGGGTATCCTGTTCCTAACACAGCTTTTCGTTGGTGTACAGACAAGATGAAGATAAAGCCGACTGCGCGTTTTATCATTGAACAGGTTGATGAGTGCGGTGAGGCAATAATACTTATCGGCACAAGAAAGGCCGAGAGTGCGACTCGTGCTCGTTCAATAAAAAAACATGAGGTTTATGGTAAAAGATTAACAAACCATACAATATTAAGGAATACATATGTTTATGCACCCATAAAAGAATTGATGTTAGAGGAGGTTTGGTATATAATTAATGCAATACCATCACCCTGGGGCTTTGACAACTCTATCCTATTTAATATTTATAAAGACGCAAGTGCTGATGATTATGAATGTCCAACTGTGGTTACTGACAAAAGTCATGGTTCCTGCGGGCAAAGTAGATTTGGTTGTTGGGTTTGTACTGTTGTAAAAGATGATAAATCTATGCGTTCTCTAATTAAAAATGGCAGAGAATGGATGAAGCCACTATATGATTTTCGTATTGAAATAGACCAAGAACGAAATATTATAGAAAATAGAATGCCATACCGAAGAGATGGAAGAAGAGCAATTAATGATATGGGACCATATGTGTTTAGTTATCGTGCAAAAATGCTCAGACGACTATTAGAAGTGCAACATGATTTACAGAAGCATGACCCCCAAATAAAATTAATATCAGACCAAGAATTAATAGCTATCCAGGTGAATTGGTATCGTGATTTTAATTTTGGTTATCAAGTATCAGAAATATACAATTCAATTTATAAAGAATCTTTCAATATGGAGGAAAATATTAAAAATAAATTAGAGGCAGATTTAATGAAAGAAATCTGTTCTGAGAATCCAGAAGAGGGTGAGTTGATAGAACAATTACTGCTTTTACAAAGAAGTAAATCTTTGATGCAACGCCGTCGAGGTCTAAAGAATGAAATAGAATCTAGGTTGAAAGAATTTGTAAATAACAAGAAGCAATGATTATTAAATCAATAGAATTAAATAATTTCCGCATATACAAAGGAGTTAATCAGATTGTATTGACTCCTGACGGGGAGAAAAATATAATCATTGTTAGCGGAAACAATGGTTTTGGTAAGACTACTTTCCTAATGTCTCTAGTTTGGTGTCTATATGGCAAGAACATGGAGAAGGTAGATGATTTATATAAAAAAGAGATTGACGAGAAAGGCGGGTATAATAAATACATTGGAAATAGTTTAAATACTCAAGCCGCACAAGAGGGTGAAACACGATTTTCTGTTTCTGTTACATTTACTGATGTTGAGATACCTAATACGACTTGTACAGAAATAACCATTATACGCTCATACGATAGTGCAACAAACACAAACGATGAGCTTAAAATTCTTATTGACGGCAAAGATAATGATTTATTTAGCGACAAAAATGAGGAGGAAATGTTTATTCGTGATTACATTTTACCTATTGAGATTGCTAAATTCTTTTTCTTTGATGCCGAAAAAATAGTGTCATTTGCACAAATCAACACCCCAGAACAGAGAGCTGAATTAAGTAAGGCATACTCTCAGGTCTTAGGTATTCAAAAGTACGATGAGTTAAAGAAAGAATTAGAGAAGCTTCAGGATGATTATAGACGAGAGTCTGCTCAGCCTAAAGACAAAAAGGAGTTTAACGAGCTATTGGCGTCTATTGCAACAGATGAGGACAGCATTGCTGATATTGATTCAAAAATCACTGAGTTTCACGAGGATTTGACACTCTTGAAATATGAACTTAATGAATTACAAGAAAAATTAATTCGAGAAGGTGATTTAATGAGTCTTGACAAACTTAAAGAGTTAAAGGCTCAACAAGAAAAATGTCAATCAGACGTAAATGAATCTCAAGAAGGTCTTAAGGATTTGTACAGTTATATTCCCTTTGGTTTGGCTGGCAATGATATATCCACATTAATAACACAACTTAAAGAGGAAAAAGCATATCGTCAGAATAAGTTGCAACTAGAAGGTGTAGAAGAAAAAACTGATGATATATTAAACGATCTTGATAGGGCTAGAAATAATTTTAACGGTCATATTGACGTTAAAATTAGAAGTTTTTATGAAGATGAAATTAGGAAGTTGATATTAAAGCACTTCTATAGTGATTTTGATGCAACTAAGTATAAAGATTTTCTGACCTTACACGATTTTACAGATATTCAATTTGATGATTTTATATCTTTAATAACGAAGGTAAAAGAGTCTAAGTCGCTTTTTGAAGAGCTTTCGAATAAATATTCGAAGGCTAAAGCCGAATTATATTCTATTGAACGTAAAATTAGAGAAGCTGAGAAAAATGCTGAAAGTGATTATATACAAAATCTAAGAAAGAAGAAAGACACAAAAGAGCGAGAAATAACAAATATTCATGAAGAAATTGCTCGTTTGAATATTCAGAAAGAACAAACTAAAGATAATATAAAAGCATCCAAGCAGAAAAAAGAAATTTTATCTAAAAAGATAGATGTGTCTGCTAAGAATAAAGCTGTTGATGACGAAGCCACTAGGCTGATTCATACGATACAAAAGTTCTTATTGCGCTTTAAAGATGAAAAGAAAAAAGCATTAGAAAAGAAATTGGAGAGCAAACTCATAAGTTTCCTACACAAGAAAGAATTAGTTCATAAAGTAGTCGTTGATATTCAAGGAAATGGCGAAGATGTAGACATTAATTTATATGATTCAAACGATAGAAAAATAGATAAAGGTATTCTATCAATGGGAGAGCGACAGATGTTTGCCTCGGCACTATTAGGTGCTTTAGTAGAGGAAACTGAGTTGGAATTTCCTGTGTTTATTGATAGCCCAATGCAAAAGTTTGATATTAATCACAGTCAAAATATTCTAACTAAATTCTATCCAAATGTTTCAAAACAGGTAATATTATTTCCTCTGTTAATGAAAGAATTAACGGAGGAAGAATATAAACTTATAGAATCATATGTGAATAGGGCTTACTTAATTGAGAACACCAAGACTGGCTCTCATTTCAAAGAAGTATCTCCAGATGTGTTATTTGATCAATATAGACAATTTTAGTTATGCAAATTAATATAAAAACATCAGCTGCTAACCAAGCAATCGTATCTAACCTGACACAGAAATTACCGGGTGGTGCTAAGGAAAACATAATAGCGCGTGTTGCTCTGGGATACTCCTTATCTACAGGTAAACGTTTTAAGCAAAATGAGTTTAGCACATATGACTCCCAAGGAAAAGAATATAAGGAGCATATTCTCTTTGATTCTTATAAGGATTTTTACATCGCATTAATATGTCAGGCATACGGTATTAATAAGAACAATGAGCTTATCCCCAAATATGTTAAATTACATATTGATCATGGATTAGAAGCAATCAACTATCTTTTCGAGAATAGGCCTCAATACACTTTTTTTGATTTTTTAATTGAAAATCTAGGAAAGGGCATTGATGCGATAGAGGATGCTCCAGTATCGCTTGATGCTGTTAAAAACAATAACCAACACATAGATAAAACGACGTTTACAGGTCCAATAGACATAAAAATAGGATATAATCCTAAAACACAAGAGCCTATAACTTTTTGTTTTAATAATACAAAAATATACAACAATCAACACATCGCTGTAGCTGGAAAATCAGGCTCTGGCAAGTCTCAATTTGCATTAGAGTTCTTAAGACAGTTAGTAGCCAAAACTCAGGGACAAGTTAATTTTCTTTTTTTGGATTTTAAAGGAGTTTCTAATGAGGATAAAAAGAAAATGGAAGGTTTCTTCAATGAAACCCACACAAAATGTATTAACGCCCCTGATGAACCATTTCCTCTCAATCCACTATCATTTATAGATAATATAAATGATAGAAATAAGTTGGTTGGCATCAATAAATTTGTTGATATAATAGCTAAGTATTCTAATATTGGCAAAAAACAACAGCAAACTCTAAAAGACGCTGTACAGGAAGCTTTTATTCAGCATACTACAGGTGAATATCCATCACTGAAAGAAGTATATGACCTTATTTTGGAAAAGGTTGGAGATACTAGGGATACTCTCACCGAAATTATGGGAAGACTTAGTGAATATGAACTATTTGCTTCGAAGATAAACAATCCTAGTGTATTTCTTAACAACAACTATTATTTATCATTGTCAGGCGAGTTAGATAGTACAGTACGTTTTACCTCTGTATTTTTAATTATAAACTACATTTTCAATGTATTCTCTAATATGGGAGGAACTGAGGTTGTAGATGACCACAGGGAAATGCGTTATGTGTTGATGATTGATGAGGCACATGACCTATTCAGAGAAAAGAAATCTTTGGAGATTCTTGAAGTTATCTTAAGAAAAATCAGATCTTACGGTGTATCGGTGTTCCTATTGTCACAAGGCATAGCAGAATACAATACTGCTAATTTTGATTTCTCGCAGGAATGTGAAACTTCATTCCTATTACCTATTAATGATATGGCAAATACAAAAGCTATAAATAAATTCTTAGGTCTTACTGTGAAAGATGGGAATACTGCGATTCATAATCTTGAGAAATTAGGTAATGGTCAAGCTATTTCTAATATGAAAGAATATTCGAAAACAGAGGTGTTTGATGTTGTACAATATTGGAAAGAATCTAAAAAATGAAATTAATTAAAATGCCAGCGCTTACATTACAACAAATAAACAATGCCAACCCCGAAAAGAATTACAATATTGAGAGTTTTGTTTTAAATATCAACACATGGGGTAATATACGTGCAGATTTAGGTAGATTATTTATGAATGGACATTAGTGTCCGGTAAAAAATCATAAAAGTTCTTTGAAAATATTGAAGGTTAGGTAGTTATAGAGGTTTTTCGAGTCAACCGATTTGAATTTATCTTTGCCAGACTAACGTAGAATGGCATATGCATAAAGGAAAATACGTGTTCTCTCAGCTTTTAGACTTCCTCGATCGTAACGACTTCAACTATCTCGCAAGGAAATATGGTGGCGACAAATATGTCAAGCAGTTCACCTGTTATAACCAGCTTTGCGTCCTGATGTTCGGTCAGCTTTCCAACCGTGAAAGTCTTCGTGATGTTGTCCTGGCAACCCAGGCTCATGCATCCAAAGCCTATCACCTTGGATTTGGCAAGCACGCTGCGAAGAGTACTCTTGCAGATGCCAACACCAAACGCGATTATCGCATCTTCGAGGAGTTTGCTTACAAGGTAATCGCTGAAGCTCAACGATGCCGAATCGTTGACATCTTCAAACTGAATGGAAACGTCTATGCCTTTGATTCTACGACAATTGACTTATGTCTGAGTACCTTTGAGTGGGCTCTGTTCAGAAAGAGGAAAGGAGGTGTCAAGGTTCATACACTGTATGCTCTCGAGACTCAAATTCCAACCTTCTTTCACATTACACCAGCAAGGGTTCACGATACAAAAGCAATGGATGTCATACCATATGAAGAGAACTCATTCTACATCTTCGACAGGGGTTACAACGACTTTAAACGTCTTCATAACATTGAAAGCATTGGAGCCTACTTTGTCATCAGAGGAAAGACGAACAACGACTTCAAACCGATGAAGTGGAAGCGTCGATTTCCTCCAGAATCAGGGATACTGTCAGATGCAGTCGGCTACATGGCCGGTCAACTGACGATGGAGAGGTACCCTGACAAGATCAGAAGAGTCATCTACTTGGACAAAGAGAGCAAGAAGAAGTTCATATTCTTCACCAATGCTCTGACTATCAGCCCAGTAATGGTTGCGGAACTCTATCATAACAGGTGGCAGATTGAGCTTTTCTTCAAGTGGATCAAGCAACATCTGAAGATAAAAAAGTTCTGGGGTACGTCTGAAAATGCAGTCCGCATTCAGATCTACTCTGCAATCATAGCCTACTGTATGATGGCCATTGTGCAGAAAAAGATGAACATCGAACGCTCTATCTACGAGATGCTGCAGATTGTAAGTATCTCATTAACAGACACTATCAGCTTGAAAGACCTCTTTGCAAAACCTAACTACAATATTGTCAATGAACTGGATGGTTCTACCGAACCAACTTTGTTTTAATTGTTAAACTTTATAATAATCGTCCGGAACTTTTACCGGACAGCAATG
>JAFQOE010000153.1 GCA_017395635.1 Lachnospiraceae bacterium
GGATTCCTATACCGAAAAGGATGATGACATTTTCTTCTATTGCGATACGCTGGAAGATATGAAGTCACTCGCAGAAATTGGCAGTGAGGACTTTTACATTGCCGACTGCTACGGCTTTGGAGTATATGAAGATTTATTATAAACCCCTTAAAAACATATCAAGTATGAAGATTTTATGTCAAGAGCGTTATGAAAAGGCTGTTGCCTACGCAAAGGAAATCAAGAACGACACCCTGCAAAAGTGTATTGACCGTTTGAAACAGTGGGAAGAAAATTCCAATTGCCCATGTGAGATTGAACTCTACTATGACTCTGCACCTCACTCATTCGGATTCCGACAGGTATATCCAGATGGTAGAACAGGAATTGTCGGAGGCTTGCTCTATCACGGACAGCCCGACCAATCGTTTGCTGTATTGTTGAATCCTATTCACGGGTGGACTATACACACATAAAAAAGAAATCTCGAAAAGGAGCGTCTCATTCTCCTTTTCGAGATTTACTCGTTGTGTAAGATTATTATTAAATTAGTCAGGAATTGCGAAAGCATAAAATTTCTGTCCTAAGAAATCACTTATTGCATCTGCGACAACTCTCATTACATCATATCCAAAACATTCATTTCCCGTAAACGGTCTATTTATCTCAATGTAATATCTGCCCTCACCGAAACAACAAGCAATACCTTTATTCATCATTCCTTGGGTAATTTCGGTATAATCATCTGTACATAATTTCATGTGTGATATAGGATAGGAATATGTATCTCCACCATAATTTACCAATTGTTTTTCATATTCAGTATCAAATACAGAACCTGCTATTTCAAGAGCTTTATCAATATTTGAATAAACCTCATCATTTACATCTTTTAGTTTTAACTTGCTAAAATGTGTTTTTGTAATATCATCAATCTTTATTTGTGTAAAAGAATCATGTTTGGATAATTCTTCAATAGAAACAACTCCAATTCGTAAAAGCATTTCTAAATCGTACTCATAACCATAATTGGTAGCCTTTGAATTGTACATATTTGCGAGTTGTTCAAGAATTATATCTTTCTCCTCATCTGTTTCTACAATCACAAATGCATCTTTGATAGGATTATTATAAATGCTTCTATCTAGTAAAAATGGTAATCCGGGGACACCCCAATGATCATCTTTGATTGGTAATCTCCATTCTCTTTCAAATGTCCAGTCAATAGGTTTATCATGGGATAACTTCGTATAAACATACCGAAATTGCTCATTAATCCCCAACCCACATGATGAATCCAATGTTCTCAATCCATATCCCCAATAAGGATCTCCTTCTTCTGATTCTTTATGCCTTCCAGAAAGCCCATATATCACATTCCTAGCTCCAGCCATAAACAATTCATTTTTTTTGAAGGCTATTCCATATTTGCCAACAAATTTAGAACCTGATTGTCTTTTGTTTGCATAATCTATTAGAGCATATAGAGGCATTTCTGTAAAGCATATGGCAGAATATGGGCCATAAACAGTTGGTACTGTATTTCTAAAAGACCATCCTGAACGAATGAACCCATCATGAATGATTCTTTGTATAACTTCAAATGCTGTTGCATTATTATCTAACTCCCAATCATCGTTGAAACTCTGGTCAAAAATAGAAATGGGATTATTCGGAGCCGTATAATAATCAGGAAACTGTAACTCACTTCTATCTATAGTACAACCATTAAGTTCCGCTTCTTCTGCCATTTCATTCAATTGAACTTCAAAACTAGTCTCAGGTGTTCTTTCATGAACGAAATGAATAATCCAAGATGATAGGTCTATTCTTGTCTGATGTTGCCAATCTGCCATATACTATATTTTTATAATACTGCAAAGTTACTCCGTTTTTTACGAATGAAAGACAGAATAAGCTACAAAAAGTGTATGTAGCGTGAAAATCCCGCTTCACTCGCAAAGTCCCTTCAAGAAGTTAACTCGGAGGGACAATACCTCCACGTTCAAGCCGAGGGTTTTCGGGCAAAAAATTCTCTGCGATAATTTTTAACCCGAAAAAACGCTCCGGTATCGCCGTCCGAGTTGAGACAGAGGTTGGGACTTAGCAAGCGAAGCGA
>JAFQOE010000154.1 GCA_017395635.1 Lachnospiraceae bacterium
GGAACAGACAGTAGCCGCCGCCATCAGCACAGCGCCCACCCAATGAAATACTTCCGCAATTTTTGTAATGACCATTCCGAGTTTGTTGATACGCTTCATAATATATACCTCCTGTGTTTTGGCATTTTGGATGGTATAAGCATAGCACCAACTTTAATGTTTGTCAATGGTGTTTTAATGTTGTACATTAAATACCGAATGTTCTGCGATAAATCAGAACAGAGCCGGGACTTGTCCCGGCTCGTATCATCTGTTCGATAGATTGAAATTTGTAGGTTCGCTTCTATTAGTTCAAAAATATGTGCATCAGAAAGCCTATCAATACGCAAACAGCGAAGGTTATCAATGCACTACCTATAGCTAAAAGAATTCTCTGATATGGACGCTTACCGATTTCCCGTTGCTTCTGTATATCATCCAATCGCTTTCCTTCAGAAAATGCGACAATTTCTTTATAGGTTTGAACATCATTATCTTTTTTTATCTTTTCAAGCTTAAAGGCAAAGTAAAGAGAGATTGCCCAAATGATTCCCCAAGGAATGAATGCCCAAACACCGAGCCACATAAACAACGGAACCGCAGAAACAACAGTCGCAATCAGCATTACAGTGTAGATACTTCCATAACGGTTCATCTTCTCAATTTCTTCTTTCTTAATTAGATCTTTCATTATTTCAATATCTCCTTTCACTAATTGGTCAAGTGAGATACCAAATAATGAGCTGAGCAAAAGAAGGCTATGAATATCGGGGTAAGTTTTTCCGTTCTCCCAATTTGATATGCTCTGCCGTGTTACATATATCTTTTCGGCAAGTTCCTCCTGGGAAATATTCATTTGCGTTCGATGTTTCTTGATTTGCTCATTCAGTTCCATACATATCCCTCCATTCCGTCGTGATTTGCTCACCGACCTGCCATAAGTATATAGGGAGTCCATTCCTGTATCTATCAAATACCTTTTCCATTAACCCAATTCACGATGCAAAAGAGCTTTTACATATCCATCTAGGGTAGTTTGCCCTCGTTCTGTAATAGAACGAGGGCTGATTTTAGTCCTTATTACGATTATCCGCAAAAGAATTGCAAATACACATAACAACCGGGAACAGAACCCCGCCAACGGCAAAGATGATCCAAGACAAATGCCATTGATTATTGAGGAAACTTACCGTAAGGTAGATTGCAGTCAAAACGCCCCAATAGCAGAATCCAACAACCTCTTTCACGCCCGTTCTGTTTTTCTCTTTCTCGGTAAAGTCTCCTTCTTTAAGGAGCTTTTGCATACTTGCATTTTGCGTTCCGACTACTATGAACATTCCTGTGCCTATTCCTGCAGTAATCATCAGCAAGGCAAGAGCTACCGCAACAAGTATCTCATTCTCCGAAAACGATAATAATACCAACGGAACAACTGAAAAAATACATACACACGTTGCGATTATGTTATAAGCAATATAGGTTGGTCTGAAAGCGTTTTTCTTTTCTGTAACTAACCCTTTCACTCCGTATTCAAGTTCAAAAGGAATGTTCTTGTCAAGGAACTCATACGGCTGATTTTTGAAGCCACAATAAATATAAAGCGGAACGGCGCACAGAATAAAGGCAAAGAGAACGGTTAACCCAATCACACTCGCTGTTACTTCTGTCACAATAGCATTAGGTAATTCCGATAACATAGTCAACACAATGAGGGTGATGGGAGAAAGAATGCATAGGAACGTAGCAAGAGCAATACGCCAAGAGGCTTTCTTCCTTTGCTCGATATATGCGTTCGCTTCTTCAATCGAAATTCTTTTTACTGCTGCATCTGAAGAAATATCTCCGTTTAATTCTTCATTCTCAATTTCATCCTTTAGTAAGTAGTCGGTGGTGACACCGAATAACTGGCTGAGTTGTAGAACCTTTCCCAGATCGGGAATCGTCTGCGCACCTTCCCACTTGGATACAGCCTGTCTGGATACATTCATCTTCTCCGCCAGTTCTTCCTGGGACCA
>JAFQOE010000155.1 GCA_017395635.1 Lachnospiraceae bacterium
CTGCTTTCACAAGCAGTTTTATTTTGCAAATGCGCCTCCATGATAGGTAGTTACTGTTATTATTACTACTTTTATTTCATGGAGGTTTTTTATGTACGAATCATATATTAATAAAATCGAAGATGTCGGAAAGCTTAGAAATCTTAAGCCTAAAACTATTACTCTTTACCAGAAAAATGTTTCTCGTTTTTTGAATTACATCAAAAAAAATCCCGAAGAACTGACTTGCGAAGATGCCAGAAATTATCTTCTCCATTTACAAGGCAAAGGAGACAAAGCTTCTACACTTAACAATAACAATGGTTCGCTTGTATTTTTTTATAAACGTGTCTTAGGTAAGCTATGGGATGATAACTTAGTACCTCGAGCCATTAACGATTATGCTGTTCCGGAAGTTCTTTCTTTTCATGATGTTGAGAAACTTTTAAATGCAACGGAAGATTTAAAATACAAAGCTATTTTTGCAATCATGTATTCCTCCGGCTTACGCATTTCAGAAGTATTACATTTGCACTATGAAGATATTTCAAGAAAAAATATGCAGATTTATATACGAGACTCTAAAACTCATACAGCTCGTTATGCACTATTGTCCAAGAGAGCTCTCGATATTCTTACTGAATATTGGTTCACTTGTGGAAGACCTACCGGAATTCTTTTTCCCAACAAGTGGACTGGTGAATATCTCACAACTTCCGGTCCAAGACTTGTTTTCAAAAAGTCTTTAAAGATTGCCGGCCTTCCTCACAGTATACGCATGCATTCTCTGCGACACAGCTATGCAACTCATCTTTTGGAAGATGGTGTTGATATAAGATATATTCAAACCTTGTTAGGACATCGTTCCCCTAAGTCCACTGAAATCTATCTTCATGTTAGCAACAAGGCATTATTAGGTGTTCAGAGCCCTTTTGATAAGAGAGCTGGTGAAATAAATGGTTAATCCTACAGTACAGGATATATTTCACCGGTTTTATCCACTCTATTTAGAGCAGTATTCTCCTTCTCCTCAGCAAGCAAAGGTGGCTCATTGTATTATCAATTGCAAAACCGGAGCTTATGGTGCTAACGTACAATTCTGTGAAGACTGTGGACATCCACAGATTCACTATAATTCCTGTCGTAACAGATGCTGTCCCATGTGCCAGGCGCTCCCAAAAGAAAAATGGATGGATAAACGTCGTGAAGATGTTCTCGAAGCTCCTTACTTCCATGTGGTATTTACAGTCCCACAGGAATTAAACTCTTTAATCTACAGCAACCAGCAACTTCTGTATGATGCACTGTATCATTCTGTTTCTGCAACTATCAATGAGTTAACAGCCGATACAAAGCATCTCGGTGCAAGGGTGGGATATATTTGTGTGTTACACACCTGGGGATCCGAAATGAATTATCATCCTCATATTCATGTTATCCTGCTTGGCGGTGGCCTGACTGCTAAAAATCAGTGGCGTGATAAAGGTGAAGAATTCTTCCTTCCGGTAAAGATTTTGTCAAAGCTGTTTCGTGGTAAATATATGGATGAGCTCAAACGCTTGTGGAATGAGAAGAAGCTTCAGTTTCATGGAAGTAGTGAAAAATATCGCAATCATTATGCTTTCAAAGAATTGCTGAATACCTGTTATGAAAAAGACTGGATTCCTCATTGCAAGAAAACCTTCAATGGTGCACAGTCTGTCATTAATTATCTCGGTAAGTATACACATAGAATTGCCATCAGCAATCATCGTATCATTCGCATGGACGAAAATACTGTTACTTACTATGTGAAGGATTATCGTGAAGAAGGCAAATGGAAAGAATATACCATTTCCGGAATTGAATTTATCCGCAGGTTTCTTATGCATGTGCCACCAAAGCGCTTTGTAAGAATCAGACACTACGGATTACTATGTACACGAAGTAAGACTCAGCATCTGACATTATGTCGGAATCTCCTTGGCTGTAAGCAGTATCTATCAAGGCTAAAAGATATGGAAGCACCACAGATGCTGGAAACACTCTATGGTATCAAGGTTACTGTCTGTAAATGCTGTGGTGGTCATCTGGGGAAACCACAACAACGAATACCTCTTCGAATTTAAAAATAGATTTTATACTTTTGCAAAAACCTCTTTAATGAGGTCTATTTGTCGTGCCATGATTTTACGAAATCAATTTGTAACACAACTATCATAACCAGAACTTCTTCTCATTATGATATAAGAGTAAGGATTGAAAGTCCATACATATCGGCTACACGGACGCTTACTTTGTTCACTTTGGCAAAATCAAACGCGGCGCAAACGAAAGGGCAGTTTTTCTATATTTAAAGACTGCTTTTTCGTTTACGCCGCTATTGATTGTAGCCTAAAGAA
>JAFQOE010000156.1 GCA_017395635.1 Lachnospiraceae bacterium
ATAAAAATAGTGTCTTCGACACTTCAGCTCCCCTGCCCCTCAATCTTTGAGGGGTAGGTTTTTCTTTTGCCTTTTTTGTTCTATAATTATTTCATGAACATACTACAAGAAATATTCAAAGATAATTACGAACAAATGATTTACGAATTGCATCCCCGCCAATCAGTAATCGAAAATGTCAATCGAATGATTAACTGTGGTGACCCATCTTTTGGTGGCGTCATGTATGGATGCACCTCTTGTGGCACTCTCAAATTCGCTCCTTTTCGTTGCCACAGTCGCTTCTGTCCAACCTGTGGGACTAAGTATTCCATAGACCGCACTACCTCTATGTCTTTTAAGATAGTCAATGTTCAGCACCGACACTGCGTTTTTACTATTGACTCTGAACTTAGACCGTTCTTCCTTCAAGACCGTTCCTTACTCGGTCTACTTTTTGATGCAGTTCAAAGTGTTATTCTTCGCATGTTTCATAAAGAAAATAAAACCGAAAACTTTACACCTGGCTTCATTTGTGTTCTCCATACCTTCGGTCGTGACTTGAAGTGGAATCCTCATATTCACTGCTTAGTTTCTGAAGGCGGCATTGGTAAATCTGGTCTTTGGCGTGCAAACAAACACTTCAACTATACGTTTCTACGCAATGCTTTTCGAACTGCTTTACTCAACCTACTGGAAAAGAAACTTGGTCCTTCTTTTATAAAAGTAAAAGCGAAATGCTATCGCGAGCACAAAGATGGATTCTATGTTTATGCGAAACCAAACAAATGCGACCCGAAGGTTGTAACCAAATATATCGGTAGGTATCTCGGCAGACCTGTTATTGCCACTTCTCGCATTGATAATTACGACGGCGAAAATGTCACTTTTCACTACAATCGTCATGAAGATGAGAAACTAATCGTTGAAACCATTCCTGTTTTAGAATTCATTCAACGTTTAATTCAGCATATCCCGGAGAAACACTTCAAACAAATCCGCTACTACGGTCTTTATGCCAGAACCAAAGAACAAAACAAAAAGCTTCAGCTCGCTATCTCAAGAGAAAAACACAAAATCATTCTTTCTTTTAACCGCTGGCGTGACTGCACTCTTCGTTCTTTTGGTTATGACCCCCTGAAATGTCCGTGTTGTGGACAAACTATGATATTCCTTGAAATGTATCATAATCATCAGCATATTTCTCTGAACGAAATGTACGAAAGGGCAATGGCTAAAGTTCATCCACCCTCTTCTGCATAACCACTTTTCAGTATCCTCCAACTGTGTTACTATGAATTCAAACATGGAGGGACACAAAATGGCAAAACGTTCAGACGAAATCCGAAACAAGTACATAAAGAATCCACCAGAAGGCATGACCGCTGATGACATCCGTCACATGAGTGAGGATGACTTGCTTGATATGGATTACTTCTTAAACGAAGATGATTTATTTGATGATGAAGCTGGTGTAGAAGGCTTCTACATCTTCTAATTTCACATCGTTTACTTGTTGTGCCCTCTTTTCAGCGGGCTATTTTCATATCAAGAATTCTCCGAAGGAGAACTTTCCTATAAAGTAAA
>JAFQOE010000157.1 GCA_017395635.1 Lachnospiraceae bacterium
AGCAAAGTAGTCAGTTGGCGGAGCAGAAAAATCACTTGATTGCTGCAACGAAGGCTCTGATTGCACAAGGCATGAGTGAAGAAGAAGCACGGTCTATAACGAACGTTTCTTTGGAATAGGGATAAGCAATGGGAACCGGTCTTATAACCAATGTGAGTTTGAAGACATTGAAATAGGACAGGTTCTCTTTTGTAATTTTGTTGTTAATAACTTTGAACATTTATTCAAAAAGTGTCACGAAAAGTTATAGAATTTTCATAGACATTTAATTGGATTTCATAATTTTTTCTGTTAACATGGATATAAGTGGTGTATTTCATTCAGCTACAACTAGTTTGATTTGTTTATCTAATGTGTCATGGTTAGATATAAAAGTAAAGATTAATATTTTAGGGTTATTTTCATCGAAATAATTCAATATCGTTCAAAGAAAAAGATACTGCTTGATTGAAACAGTATCTTTATATCTATTAGTTAAACAAGTTGAATTTTATACATTTAATAGAGTATATTTAACCATTCTTTCATCTACAAATATGTCTTTTACCCCAAATTTAATTTACCCAACTTCATTTTATTGTATTTATAATTGCATCTGCTATAAATTTCATCCCTTTATCACCAGGATGGGCAGCTACACCTTCATGTTCTACTTTATATTCTTTACCATCATCACCATAGACAATCGTATTCATGCCACATTGATATTCTTTCATACCTCTTATTTCGCTTAAATTTACAAATGAAATATTATTTGATGAGGCTATATCTTTCTTTAAATTTGACTTTTCATTACTCCAAAAATCATCTACTAATAAAATTTGAGCTTTAGGGCATTTTTCTTTGATATGATTTATTAATTCTGTGTAGTCAGTATGAAAAGTAGATAAATCATTAGCATTTTCACTAAGTTGAATTGTCACCAAATCAAGCTTATCATTCAAGTATGGATCGATCATATTAAAAGTTTGAGAGCGATCATTTGCATTTGTTTCCCATATCGCATAGTTAACAGCTACAGAATAAAAATTATCGTTTTTGTTTTTTAAATAGCTACTAACCAAATGAAAATAATCATTTTCTTTTTCAGTAGCGGCCATTCCAATTTCATTCCACCAATAATCACATTTTCCATGTTTTGTTATACTATTTCCGATTGCTAAATAATTAAATCCATTGTCAATGTATTGAATATCAGGTGAATTATTAAGCAAATTAACTTGTTCCGTCAAAAGCTGATTTTGTAATATTAAATTATTAATAGTTGCATTTTGCCATTTCTCATGCTCTATAAATTTAGTGGTTAAAAATGTTCCCAAAATAAAAACAAAAATGATTGCAACTAATAATACCAAAGTTCTTTTTTTTGTATGCATTCCACTATTTTCTCCTCCAAAATAATATTTTTTAGACTAATCTAAATGTATTATTATTTATATATCATAATTTTATCGATTAATCAATTTATTTTATCGTTCCATATGAGTTCATTATACAAGGTTTTACTATGTGTGGAATAGTAGGATATGTAGGTAATAATCAAGCAAGCAATATTTTATTAAATGGTTTATCGAAACTGGAATACAGAGGTTATGATTCAGCCGGAGTCGCAGTGTATGATAATCAAATTAATATAGTGAAAGTAAAAGGTCGCTTGCAAGGACTTCGTGAAATGACAGCAGATGGAGCAGGTCTATTAGGCAATATTGGTATTGGACATACTCGTTGGGCAACCCATGGAGAACCAACTGTTGCCAATGCACATCCGCATTGTAACAGTGAGAAATCAATTGCTGTTGTACATAATGGTATTATTGAGAATTACCAGCAGCTTCGGGAGAAAATGACAGGACGAGGTTATACATTTGTATCCGAAACAGATACAGAAGTATTGGCTCATATGTTGGATTATTATTATGAGGAAGATCCTATTCAGGCGATTATTAAAATCATGCATCGTGTGAAAGGTGCATACGCATTGGGAATTTTATTTGCGAATCATCCTGGAGAACTATATGCTGTTCGTAAAGACAGTCCTTTGGTTGTTGGTACAACTAAAGCGGGACAGTATATTGCTTCTGATGTACCTGCTATATTGGAGTATACCCGTGATGTTGTATATATCGACAATTTGGAAATTGTGAAATTGACGAAGGATAGTTGTGAATTCTTCAATGAAGATGGAGATAGCATCCAGAAGGAGATTTCAAGAGTAGAATGGGATATGGAGGCGGCTGAGAAGGGCGGTTATGAACACTTCATGTTAAAAGAAATTCATGAACAGCCAAAAGTATTTCATGATACCATTAGTCCAAGAATAAAGGATGGAGTAATTGATTTAAGTGAACTTGAAATTGACGAGAGTGTATTCAAGTCGTTACGTCGCATCTATATTATTGGTTGTGGTTCTGCATATCATGTAGGTGTGGCTGCTCGCTATATGATTGAAAAGATTACAGACATTCCGGTAGAGGTTGATTTGGCATCGGAATTCCGTTATCGTAATCCTAAGATGGAAAACGAATCCATTGCGATTATCGTAAGCCAGTCAGGAGAGACAGCAGATTCATTGGCAGCACTTAGAGATATTAAGGAACGAGGCATCCCCGTAATTGGTATTGTCAATGTGGTAGGTTCTTCTATTGCAAGAGAGGCAACATCTGTATTATATACATGGGCGGGTCCGGAAATATCCGTTGCAACCACCAAGGCATATTCTGCACAGTTGGCAGCATTTTATCTATTAGGATTGCATTTGGCTAAGGTACGCGGCTGTGTGGAAGATACAGAGTACAAAGCATTAATGGAAGATATGCAGACAATTCCGGACAAGATATTAGAAATTTTGGCAAACAAAGAACGCTTGCAGCGGTTCGCATCTAAGTATGCAGGTGCACAGGATATGTTCTTTATCGGAAGAGGAATTGATTATGCAACATCGATGGAAGGTTCTTTGAAATTAAAGGAGATTTCATATATACATTCTGAGGCATATGCAGCGGGTGAATTAAAACATGGTAGCATTTCCTTAATTGAGGATGGTATGCTCTGTGTTGCAATTGCTTCACAGCCTGACCTTTATGAGAAGACCATCAGTAATGTGGTAGAGGTGAAATCCAGAGGTGGTTACATATTCGCAGTAACCAATAAGGATCATATTGAGTTAGAGGATACAGCACAATTTGTTGTGTATGTTCCAAGATGCAATCCTCTGTTTGCAGCATCGCTAACTGTAATTCCCTTACAGTTATTTGGATATTATGTTGCGGTTGCAAAGGGATGCGATGTGGATAAGCCGAGAAATCTTGCGAAGAGTGTAACGGTGGAGTGATACATTCTTTTCCCTTCATTTCAATTGGGATGACACTGAGGTGGGACAGATTTTCTTTTGCAATTTTATTGTTAATAACTTTGAACATTTATTCAAAAAGTGTCACGAAAAGTTATAGAATCTTCATAGGGATTTAATTTCCGCGAGCAATGAGTCAAGCGGACATGCTTGCATGTACATTTGACGAATGCCGCGAGAGTCAACACTCC
>JAFQOE010000158.1 GCA_017395635.1 Lachnospiraceae bacterium
GCTCCTGGTAGAACATGACAATGTTTTTCGAGATACTGTGGCAAGTAATATTGTGAATATCTAAATTGGTTCTTCCGCAATTTTACGTTTTTTGCTTTATTAAAAATGGAGAATGCTGATTAACACTGGCATTCCAGTATTGAAAAATTACAAAATACGGATAATTGCGTAAGAACCTCTAAATTAAAATAATTGTATGGGTTAATTCCAGTTTTACAGAGACTCAAATTTCAGTTTGATGGAGCGTCAACTTCCAATTTGTCTGTGAAAAGCCGATAAATAAGCGGATGTTAATATGCGTTGCTTGTGGCAACGGCTCTTTTGAATATATAATTGAGCCATCAAAACAAGGAGGCATAGATTATGCTTAATGAAAACATCAAAAGAATTAGAAAGTCAAAAGGGCTATCGCAAGAAGAACTTGCAATTAAACTGAATGTAGTAAGACAGACTGTATCAAAATGGGAGAATGGTGTGTCAGTTCCTGACTCCAGTATGCTGATTGTGTTGGCGGATGAATTGGATACTACTGTAAGTGAATTACTTGGAGAACCCATAGCAGAACCGACTACCGATGATTTAAAGCCCCTTTCTAAAAAGTTGGAAGTTATTAATTTGCAGCTTGCAAAAAGAAGTATAACAACGGTCAAAACGATTCGATGGATTCTTATTTCATTGTGTGCGGTTATAGTGATAATATTTATCGTGCTTGCATCAATGAGTAGTTCTTATCTGGATTGGAATTACAATGATCCTGAGTTGGCGGTGGCGGGAACAATAATGCATGGGTTTGAGTTCTTGTTTGTAAGAATTGCACCGATTACTTTTTTGGCTTCTGTAGTTGGAATTGTAGCGACATATAAGAAAAGATAAATTTCAGTTTGACTGTTAGACAAATTCCAATAGGTCGAACAGTTAGGAAAATAAGAATTTGATGGTCTGTTAATTTCAGTTGCAAACCTAAATGTTAATACCCATTGCTTGTAGCAACGGGTACACTTTGATACAATACAGGCAACTACTAAAAGAAAGGAGGCATTCCTTATGCTGAGTGAAAACATAAGGGCAGTCCGAAAATCAAAAGGATTATCCCAAGAAGAACTTGCTGTCAAGTTAAATGTGGTTCGCCAAACAATCTCAAAATGGGAGCAAGGCTTGTCGGTACCGGACTCTAATATGTTGATTTCTTTATCAGAAGCACTCGACACACCTGTAAGTGTTTTGCTTGGAGAAATTGTTGAACAGACAGAAGTAAATGACTTAAAGGTGATTTCTGAAAAATTGGAAATCATCAATTTGCAACTTGCTCTGAGTAGAAACGCAAAGCGAAAAAAGTTAACAGTGTTCTTTAGCATATTAGCAGTTGCCATAATAGCGGTTTGGATGCTCTTAATTATTTTTGGTAGCCCATATTTAGCGTGGGACTACAGTGACCCTGAAATAGCCGTTGTCGGAGTTCTTCTTCATGCATTTGAGTGGTTTTTTGTAAGGTTATCTCCAGTTGCTCTTATTGGAGCGATTGTAGGTATTTACCTAATAATGAAGAAAAAATAACGATTATTGCCAGGTAGAAGTGAATCGACCAATTCCAATTTGACAGTACCGAGGTGATGAATAATGAACTGCAAAATAAGAAGATGGGAGTTGTCTGATGCGAGAGATTTGGCGACAGCTCTTTCTAATAAAAAAATACAGGATAATTTACGAGATGGATTACCATATCCTTACACTGAGCAGGATGGAAAGGAATTTATTTCTGCTATGCTTGCCGCTAATGAAAACGATACGTTTGCCTTTGCAATTACGGTAAATGGAAAAGTAATTGGCAGTATAGGTGCTTTTCGTCAAACAAATATCCATAATAAAACAGCCGAGCTTGGCTATTACATAGCGGAAGAATATTGGGGTAAAGGAATTATGACTGAAGCAGTCAAGCAACTTTGTGATTATGTGTTCTCTCATACTGATATTATCCGTATTTATGCAGAGCCGTTTTCCTATAATATCGGCTCATGTCGTGTGCTTGAAAAAGCGGGTTTCCAGTATGAAGGCACACTTCGCAGCAACGCATTGAAAAACGGTAACGTATTGGATATGAAGATGTACTCAAAATTGAAAACAGAACTGTAAATTCCAATTTGTAGGTGAACAGATGACGAAACATATTGCAAATATACTCACGGGTTGTCGTATTTTCGGCAGTATTTTATTGCTGTTCTTCCCTGCATTTTCCGTGGCATTTTATATCATATATCTCTTCTGCGGTTTTAGCGATA
>JAFQOE010000159.1 GCA_017395635.1 Lachnospiraceae bacterium
AAGATAAATGAAAAAGAAGAAAATCTTTAATTTTATTGTTGATGTTTTGTTAATAGGCATAGTGTTTTCAATTACGGATGCCGTGTCGCTAAAGGTTTTCCATTCGGAAAACTTTTGGCTTGAATTAGGCATTTACCTCGTTTTATATACTATTGCTTTTGGAACGAAACGAGGAATTATTATTCTTTGGAATAAATTTATATCTAAAAAGAAAGAAGGAAACGAAAATGAAAAAAATTAGTACTGTAATTTGGGGAATCGTGCTTATTGCAGCGGGTGCGTTATTTGCACTAAATGCATTAAACATAACGAACATCGACATCTTCTTTGACGGTTGGTGGACGTTGTTTATTATTGTGCCCTGTGCTGTAGGTTTGTTTACCGAACGAGAAAAGACAGGCAACATTATTGGTATAGCAGTTGGTGTATTCCTGTTATTGTGCTGCCAAGATATTTTGAGTTTCTCAATGTTGTGGAAACTTCTTGTTCCTGCCATTATTGTAATTGTGGGACTTAAGATGGTATTCAACGGTCTTTTTGGTAACAAAGCAAATGAAATCATAGCCAAGATTAAACAAGATGGCGGCGAAACAAAGGTTGGCTGTGCCACCTTCTCCGGTTGCAATCTGAATTATGATGGTGAAGTATTTGAGGGTGCAGAACTTACCGCAACCTTTGGCGGTGTGAAGTGCGATCTCCGTAACGCTATTATCGAAAAAGATTGCGCCATTCAGGTGTCAGCTATTTTTGGCGGTATTGATATTTTCGTTCCCGACAACATCAATGTAAAGGTAAGTTCCAACTGTATCTTTGGTGGCATCTCTAACAAGACTTCCGTACACAAGGATGCTCCCACTATCTACATAAGCGGCACTTGTATGTTTGGAGGCGTTGAAATAAAATGACCACGTTTCAAAAAACAGTTAAATATATAGCGATGGCGTTTGCTATCTTTCTCACAGTTAGCATTATCGGAGGAATTTTAAGTATGTTTGGTTTGTTCGGCGGATTTTTCAGTGGCGATGCTGTTACCGAAGATATAAAAACTTATTCAGTATCATCGGAAATACAAAGCCTTGAGGTA
Source organism: Lachnospiraceae bacterium (assembly GCA_017395635.1). GTDB lineage: Bacteria > Bacillota > Clostridia > Lachnospirales > Lachnospiraceae > CAG-590. The sequence continues at coordinate 1,085 of JAFQOE010000159.1, forward strand.
AAGATCAATGCCGCTGATTTTACCATTAAGCAAGGTGAAAGCTTTTCTGTTGAAAGCAATTTAAAGCACCTTACGGTTGAAGATAAGAACGGTGTTCTGACGGTCAAGGAAACAAAGAAGTTTGCTCACACTTATACAGGTGCTGTATTGACTCTCTACGTCCCTGTAGACACGGTGTTCGAAAAAGCAAATATTATAACCGGTGCAGGAAGGCTGACTGTAGATAGCTTGTCTGCTTCTACAATGAACTTTGAGCTCGGCGCCGGTGAAGTTACCATTGATACTCTTGTTGCCACCTCGGATATTGACATTGACGGTGGTGCGGGAAAGATCACCATAATAGACGGCGCACTCCATAACCTTGATTTAGATATGGGTGTCGGTCAATTGAATTTGACGTCTGCTCTTACAGGTGAAAGTGATTTCGATTTAGGTGTTGGAGAGTCCAATATAACCATAATTGGTAATAAGGATGATTATAAACTTGATATAGAAAAAGGTCTTGGTAATATCACCGTAGATGGCACAAGCGTTTCTAATATCAAGGGACAAGGTAACGGTAATAACAGCATTGAGGTTAG
>JAFQOE010000160.1 GCA_017395635.1 Lachnospiraceae bacterium
CTTTGAAGCATCTTGACCTGTCATCAGAATGTTCAGCATTGCTTCACGCTCCAATCCTGCGGATTGAGTCGAGAGTGCTTTAAGTATCTGTCTGGCGGGTACTTCATACTCTCTATACTCTGATAGACGCTCCGACCAAGTGCTTAGATAGTTTTCGGAGCATAGCTTGTTATATGCAATATCTATGCTCTCTTTTGTAACCTCGTCTTCGTACTCTTCTGCCAACTTTGAGAATATAACCTGAATGAAGTATGGAATGTTCCAGTGCAACTTCTCTAATGTGTAATTGATGAGTTCTTCACTCATTTCCATATCTTCAGATTTACACAATCCCGATAAAAGACCTTCTGCCTCCTCACGAGTGAGTTCTCCCAATCCGAACTCCATCAAATCATTGATGGTAAATCCAAGATTCATCGCAGTGGTAAAGTTTCTCAAACCTACCGAACCGCAGAAGAGCCAACGTACATTTGTCTTGCTCACCTGTCTGAGGCTTCTGAGCCAATTGAGGATGAAGGCGACTTTTTCTGCTCCGTTCTCGCTCTTGTTCAAAATGCCCAGGAATAGCGTCAACTCATCCACCACGATAAAGGTGTCTTCATCGTGTTTTATAAGTTCCTTCAAATTCTTGTATAAATCCTCTTGTTCCTCTCGCTTTCCTATATTGAAATCAACAACGCCACCGATTGTAACTTTCTCTATTCTATCAAGAACAGATACTAACCCTTTTGACATTCCTTCGGTGAGCTGTTTCCATATTCCGTTTTTCTTGAAAGCCTCAATAACCAAACGGAGAAATCCCTCTTCAGTAGTGGTCTCCTCAAGATCAATATATACACATTTCCAACCCTGCTGTTTCTTCTCTTCAATCAATCGCTTTGCCAACGATGATTTTCCAATACGGCGAGGCGCTGACAATAGCAATGAGTGGTTGCTGTCAAGTAATCTGTTTGCCTTACGAATCTCTTTCTCTCTGCCGAAGAAATCTTCACCTTCAACCGGAGGACCAATCTTGTTTGATATGCACATAACTGTAAACTATATTATTGTTATAAGTAATATCACTGCAAAGATAGCACTTTATCCTTATATAAAATTCTTTTTATAGAAAAATCTTTTTATAAAAAAGTTTTTTAATAAGCATTTGACTCAAATAAGAATCCAAGTTTCTATATTCAATAAACAGAGCTGTTCAATCGTATTGAACATAGGTGCTATATTGAACAACATCCTTTCTGCCCAATTTTTGTTCATTATTTTAGCGTTTTCATTAAAAATGAACAGTCCTTAAAGACTGAACAAACTTCATTAATCTCAATTTTGCCCCGCTAATATACCTAATATAATAATGTCATAGGCTGATTAGGATTATGAATTTCCTTTTCATTGTACTTTATTCTATATTCTTCCACAAACAGCATAGCGTGAAAATCCCGCTTCACTCGCCAAGTCCCTTCAAGAAGTTAACTCGGAGGGACAATACCTGCACGTTCAAGCCCGAGGGTTTTCGGGCAAAAAATTCTCTGCGATAATTTTTCACCCGAAAAAACGCTCCGGTATCGCCGTCCGAGTTGAGACAGAGGTTGGGACTTAGCAAGCGAAGCGACCTACGACGC
>JAFQOE010000007.1 GCA_017395635.1 Lachnospiraceae bacterium
GGACCAAGAGTTTGCCTACAGCTTCCTTCAGATTCCACCTCGCGATGGACACCCTTGCTGTTCAGCTATACACTTCCTCGTTGCCTAGGCGTGTTCGGGACTTTCACCCGTTAGAGCGCGCCCATGGCGCGCAAACAAATAAAGATGGTGCACAAATTGTGCACCATCTCATTTTCATCACTTAACATGCTTCTCAATAAATTCCATCACCTTATTATAGTAAGTATCCGGCTCAGCAAATCTACAATCCTCATGCGTTCCGGTTGCAATGCTTAAAACTTCATGCTCCGATGCAATCGCCGCATTTAACTCTTCCGTCATTGCTTCTGTTACATAAGTATCATTTTGTCCATGAATCAAAAGAATCGGAATTTTGGCATTCTTAACCTGCTTTACTGCATCTGCTTCCTTCAAACTATATCCGCCCCATACCTTAGCAACAGGATTAACCATATGCATGATAGGAAATACCGGCCACTTTTCATGACGCGCTTTGTATTCAGTCTTCACGACATCCCACGCATTGGTGTAGGCACCCTCCGCTATAATCGCCTTAATCGAATCCTTCAATGGCTCTCCTGATAACATCAGCGCTGTGTCTGCACCCAAATCAATACCATGAATAATTACATTAGCAGATGGATGATCATCCAAAATCACATCAATCCAGTTAATCACATCCAAACGGTCTAACCAGCCCATCCCATAAAAGGAACCTTCACTCTCACCATGCGCCCTCAAATCCGGCATCAAAATATTATAACCTTCCGATGCATACCGAGCGCCTATGTCATAAATATCCTCTATTGTTCCATTCTGTCCATGTAAAATGACAACCCAATCATTACTATTCTTATTAACAACTATTTTCTGTGCTACCAAAATCTTTCCATCGTCCGCTGTCATAGTAATCTTTTCTTTTTTAACTTTTTCATTCCAGCTTTTGCCGGCTTTTCTTTCCTCTAATCTTGTGGAACTGGTTATTCCGGCAACATTCATATTTTGCTTACTAAGCTGCTCCCCACTACGACCACGAATCAACATGTCTCTCGACATAAAGAAACCTACAATTGCCGTAACAATGGTAAGTAACACGACCAACTTAATTCCGGTCCAAATTCCTTCAAAAACAGCGCTAACCACTTCACCCTTTGTCATTTTATAATTCTTTGCAGAGCTTTTTTCAGAATTTGATGACTTCTTAGAAACATATACATCATCTTCTACCTTGAAATCTTTATCAGCATTTGACTTTGGGGATTCTTTCTGTTTCAAGTCATTCTTCGTTGTGTCAACTGCTTTTTCCTTATCTGTTTTCTTATCCATGTGTGACTTTTTATCATCCGTTTTCTTTCCAACAGATGATTGTGTAGCGCTTTTTTCGTTTTCCTTTTTTTTACTAGCTTGTTCGGATGTAGACTCCTTGTCTTTTGCTTTTTCGCCTTTGGAATCTTTACTTTTCTTATCAAGCGATTCTTTATTCGTAGAACTAGTCAAATTGATATTCTCTCTAACCGAATCTTCTTTCTCCTTTGATTCCAAACTTTTCACTGTGGCATTTGTAGAGTTCGACTTAGCATCCTTCAAATCAGCAATTTTCTTTTCTGATGACTCAGAAACCTTATCGACTTCGCTCTTCTTCTCAGAAATTTGCTCCGCCGCCTGTTTCAATATCTCATTCACTTCTTCATCCTTAATTGGAATATTAGGATTTCTTGGAATTGTCTTTAGTTCTATATCTTTCTTATCCTCTGTGTTCCCCATGTAAGAACCTCCTACTATCTATCTAAATGTAACACATTTAAAATAGGTTTCATTTCATTGACTGTGATTTGTCCTGGTGCGGAAACCTGTCCTGCTGTAGCAAATGTTACCGCTGAGCCAAATACTTGACCTGCCATGCGACTGATTGCTCCAAGCCTTCCCATAGACATGGTGACAATCGGTTTCTTGCCACCCTCTTCATAATAATGCAACGTCGCCGACAATAGTGTCAACACATCTCGCTCACATTCCGGCATCACTGCAATCTTTGGTATGTCTGCACCATGCTCATCCATATATACTAAACGACGAACAATCTCTTGTTCCTTCGGTGTTTTCTCAAAATCATGATTGCTTGCTACTACATACACGTCATGATTATGCGCCACTTCTGTAATACGTTCCAATAATCCTTTTTCCATAAATACTTCAACATCTATCAAATCAATCCATCCGCTTTCACAGACGCGTTTACAAAGAATTTCATAATCTTCAACAGAAATATCCGCTTCTCCTCCCTCATTATTGGTTCGAATTGTAAACAATAATAAGGTATTCCCTATAACTTCTCTGATATCTTTTAACAAAGAAAGAACTGCTTCCACATTATGCATTCCTTCAAACCAATCGATTCGAAGTTCTAACAAATCAGGATGGGTATCTAAAGCCCGTTCTGCATAAGATAATATTCCTTCTTTACTATGGTCTACAATTGGTACGCAAATTTTAGTCTGTCCTTCACCAAACTGTACCCCTTTAATATTCAATGCTTCCATATTCATTATCTAACTTCCTTGTAATACTACTTTTCATATGCCATAACAATCCGTTATTTAGCGACGTCATGTATCATAATAACATATTTGTACAGAAAAGACTATTCCTTCATGAAGTCTTAAGAAATAGCCTTTTTCAATCATTATACTATTCAGTATTCGTAACTATTCAGTACCTTCATGGTTACCAGTATTCTTATAATTACTACTTCTTTTAAAGTATACCATCTAATCCTAATATCGGACCATCATAAAACTCTTCTTCACCCAACTTAGGTCCCTTATCATATTCGTCTTCTTTAGATAAATGTTTTGATTCTAATTGTTTCACTACCTGATCAAGCTGAGACATCATCGACTCTGTAATATTCGTTGTTTCTCCGTAATTCAAGTATTCTAGAATTGTAAGCATCTCTGATTCACTTTCCACATAATAGCCAGTGCCTTCTTGCTCCATATTTCCAACATTCTTTACCAACTCCAATAATTTGTTTGGTTGCACCTTATAGTCCCAAGGACCACTTATTCTTTCTAACATCTTCCCTTCTCCTTATACCTATTATTGATTTCAACCATGTAAGCAAGTGATATTATACAATATTCTTATATGTTTGGAAATATTTTTCACTTACATTACATAAACCTCCTATTCCATCAGTTGCACTTGTGTCACATATCCGTCTTCATCAACTTGTGCATTTACAGAATATATATTTAATGTACTTAGAATCTGTTCGTAATCACCTTTACCTTTGTCACACTGATACGTCATTCCTGAACTTTCTCTACAAGGAATATATCTTGCACTACGAATTCCATCAATTGCTATTTCCAAATTCAAAATCGTACTATCAACTACCTTGCTACTAAAACTGAAATTACTCAAAGAATAAAAAATCGGAACATCTTTATAATATTCTGCTCCCTGAAGACAATGTGGATGTCCACCTACAATTGCATCTGCACCAGCATCAATAAATGCGTAAGCAAGTGCCTGTTGATCTTCTTGTACTTCTTTCATCAATTCTGTTCCCCAATGAGGATATACGATAACAAAATCACAGTTTTTCTCAGCTTCTTCAATCATTTCGCACACCAATTCCGGCTCAAAACAACGTATTACGCCTGCACCGTCTTCCGTTGCCGGCTGTGTAAGAATTGGCAAATCTCTTTCAACTTGCGTTGCCGCGATATATCCTATCTTCATACCATTGATAATAAAATATACAATATTATTCCTTGCATCTTCTAAATTAACACCACCACCTACATAAGGTATATTGGCATTCTTTAAAGTATTCATTGTATCTACAAAACCCTGTTCACCAAAATCATATGCATGGTTATTGGCAATCGATACAATATCAACTCCCATTTCATCCAAGCGACTTACTAAACTCGGATCTGCTTTAAATGTATATGTCTTGCCGGATATCGGTGTAGTCGATGTAGTATAACAAAATTCATTATTCAACATGAAAATATCCGCTTCTTTCATGGTACTCTGAACACTCTCGGAAAATGCACCATTTATCCCCAATCTCGTATAATTCTGTGCCGGTGCATAATCATTCGCAAAGGAAATATCACCTGCAAATGAAAGACTCGCATACTCTGGATTCTTACTTTCCTTCTTATAAATAGAATGTTCCAACATCATTGCTTCAGAGTCCAAAATTCCATTATACTCATCTTTCAAAACAAAAATAGATTTCCCTATGTGTTCATACCACATCTTATCCTCATAGCTATTATCTGCTATCGCAAGTGCAATTTCTTCACTCACTTGTGTATATTGAATATATAACCAATCGGCAAATTCTTCATCAATTGCAATACTTGCGGACACCATGTCATCCTTTAATCTCTGAATCCTATTTTCCTCTTCTACTTTTGCTTCCAATGCATCTTGTATCTGTTTTTCTCTTTTTTGATCCATCTCTTGCTGCTTTGCTACAATCTTTTGATATTTTGCTCTATATTGATTTTGATAAACGAAAAAGCCACAAACTACAAGTAATAGAAGTAGTATTTCTATAGCAAAAGCAATCCACCATTTTCTCATCTGTAAATCCTCTGTTTATTCTTATCTCAGTATATCCCGGTTATCATCTTCTATCAGCATCAAACCAATGAACATTCTATCATATATCCCCAAAATAAGCTAACTATATTTATAAATACAAGTAGCTTGTATATTTTACTAAAACACATTAAGCTAAACAGACAACTGCATGCAAGCATGCTTGTCTACTTGGCTCATTGTTAAATCGAGTAGGCCATTTCCTACTCGATTTTATACTTCGTACACCATCTCGCTTATCAGCTCGATGATGTACATTCGCCAAACAGACAACTGCATGCAAGCATGCTTGTCTACTTGGCTCATTGTATACACAAAAAAGTGGTAGATTTTTCACGTCTACCACTTTTCTTTTATTTTGAATTTTCTTGAGCTTTACATTTCATATGCTTAATTCCGGAACCAATTCCTAATCCAATCACGGAAATAATTGCTCCAGTCAGAATCATTCCAAACTCCGGCATATTGATTTTGCCAAACGTAACCATGTTTGCCGCACTAAATGTTGCATATTCCGCAAGCATATACATAATACCAAAAACAATTGCCGAAAGCCATTTGCGTTTTCCCCAGTAGTCATTTCTACCAATTAGTAAAGATGTTACAAAGGTTGCAACAGGAAGTAACACCCACAAGAACATAATACCAAATCCCATTGCATCCGATTCGTTTGTAAAGAACCAAAATACAATTAATGAAATAGCCCAAATCACAAAGTATGTCATGATTACAATTAGCTTAGAAAACTTATTTTGGCTCTTTACTACATTAGTACTTTCCTCCAGATAATCCAGATAATTTGACATAGTTTTTTCCTCCTTTAATAGGTGGTCAAGACTAATATCATATAGGTCACTCATTTTAATTACACTGATTATATCGGGATACGTTTTCTCATTCTCCCAGTTTGATATAGTCTGTCTACTCACGCTAAGTGCTTCTGCTACCTGCTCCTGTGTAAGATTTGCCTTAATTCGTGCATTTTTAATTTTGATACCTATATCCATTCCTCTTGCCTCCTGAATTTTTCTAGATTGTAGCGAATCGCAACAACTATGTCTATCAAATACCTTTGACTTCGGCATTTTTTGCATGTAAAAATGCTTTTACATCTATATTTTAATGGATTTCTCAATCTCTTTACAAGAGTAAAATTACTTCCCTTATGTAAATTTAAAATTCTTCAACAAATTCCTCAAACTCAATCTTATTCATATCTTCTATGACAATTGTTTCAGAACCATCTTCTGTAGGATATACGATTTCAAACGTATTTGTTTCTGCTATGTAGTTTTCTTGAATATAAGCAGAACCTCTATTAGTAATACCTGAAAACATTGTTTCATCCCACAAATCATAAGAAAGATGTCCTTTTTCTATCACACCACCATTGTTACGGAAAATGTATACTCGCTCTGCTCCAGTACCCGCCATACAATTACATATCAGTTCACTTATTCCATCTCCATCTAAATCTCTGCTATATACTTCTGGTTCCGGTACAGCATAACCATAAACTTGTGCAATACATTTTTTTACACCATCTACTTTCGCATAATATTTTTGGATCATAAACCCTGGCATATTTTGTTCCACTGTAACAGAATAATCCTTATAACCTAAAACATCAGTGAAATTATGTTCACCATTAGAATCTATTTCCTCATTTGCACCCAACACAGCTTGTAGTATTTCATAAATACATTCTTTGTCATAAGAACAAGTTTTTAACTCATAGCAAACATTTTGATATTCAAATACAGCATAGTATATTAACTCAAAATCTGGCGTAGTTTCACCCTGATAAATCTGTATGATAGTATCTCCATATTGAATCGTATCTATCACATTTTCTTCGTCAACAGCAAAAGACTCTCCATTAAACGCACAATTCAATGTCATATCATAATCTTCATAACTCGCTGAAACAGACAATGTTTGCCATGCATCACTTTTAAGTGGCACATCATTACCAGTATAACATAACAAAATATTAATATCACTTGCATCTTCATAAGATATCTTTTCAGCAAGAAGTTCCCCATCATAAACTGCCATATCTACGTAAAAATATAATTCTCTTTTCTTTAGAAAGTGAAGCAAGAAAACTATTAAGTGTATCTGTAAAATGAATCTCATCAACAATTTTCTCTACATTTTCTGTAGCACAAATACACTCCTTTAATTCTTCAATAACCAAAGGAATCTCGCCATTCCCCCTTTTCTTTGCATTATAATAATCCAACTTATTTAATGCCAAATTACGCGTAATCTTTCCTAAATATGCAGAAAGTTTATAAGGATTATGTGGTGGTATGGTTTTCCAAGCATTCATATATGTATCATTTACACATTCTTCACTGTCCTGTTCGTCATATAAAATACTATATGCAATATGATAACAGTACTTCCCATATTTTTTTGATGTCTCATTTATTGCACTTTCGGACCGCTCCCAAAATAAAGCAATAATATCTTTATCTTCCATAATGTCTCCCTTCTGTTTTTTATCTTACATATATATAAACAGAAAATATGGTAACAAGGTCACATCTTACAATATAATTTACAAAAAATAAAGGCAACCGTATTTCAACGATTGCCTAATGTACGTGCGAGAGAGGATTCGAACGCTACGAAAGACTTTTCCTCTCTTGCATGAGTATCCTTTTGCCTCGGCTACTTCTTGCCCACGAAAGAGTACAATAATTTAATTACAATTTTTGTTTTCATTATTAGTGTCGGTGAGGTGTCGGAACTTAACACCTAGCAACTTAATCATTGCGGCTACAACATATTCCCATTCGTTATTATTTGTATTGCATACAATATTTATGGCAAAACTCATCAAACTCTTTTTGTATATTATTCTCTTCTACAATAGAATAAACATATTCACTAAGCTCATCATCAGACATCTTGCTAGTAATTTCACGTGTTGCAAATCCTCTTCTAATTACAAATTCTTCACGAGCTTCAATCCATACTTTTACTCTACTCATACTCACACTCCCATTACACTGCTCTTATCATAAGTAATATATTCTTATTCTTCATATAATAATATTTCCGTGCCTTTAACCGCATTGAAAAAGTCATCCGCAACACCTGATATTGTAACTACATCAACCGATATGCCAATTTTTTCCTCCACCGCTTGTCTAAAATATGACAAGTCAATCAATGTCAGTGCTCTTCCTTTTTCTATCAACAAATCTATATCACTGTCTTCATTTGCAGTACTTTTTGCATAAGAACCAAACAGATAGATTCGCTTTAACCCATATTCTTTTGCAATTGGCGTAACTATATCTCTGATTGCTCTAATTTCTAACATATCTACACTTTCCAAATTGCTCTTCACATTACCAATTAAAGTTACACATATGACGAGCATAAACCTATCTACTTACAAGTACTTAATCCTCTTCTAAGTCAATTTGCAACATATCATTTAGAATACTTGGAAATTCCTCTACAACAGTCATATATACGTCTTCCATATTCAACGTCTGATACCTATGTGCTGTCACATCCCTAAACCCAGCCATTGCCTTCCATGGGATGTTTTTATATTCTGCCCTCGTATCCATTTCTAAACCTTTAACAAGTTCCCCAATATTAACAACTGTCATACAAATAGCTCTTTTCTGCATTTCATTGTCTTTAAAACTTTCCAAAGATGCATCTCCCAATAAATCCATTGCAATCTTTATTTCTTTCATGATTTTCTTAATAATTATGGCATCTTTATGCTGCATAAAGTTCTATCACCTCTTTAATCTCAATCATGGCATCATCCTCTAATGGTCCATGTAATAAATCAACATTTAATCCCAATTTTCCTTCTAAAACATCTTTTATCGTACAAATTGTAATTAAGGAAACTGGTTTTGAAAATTCCACAAGCAAATCCACATCACTATCATCTCTATGTGTTCCTTGTGCTCTAGAACCAAACAAATCAACTCTGGTTATTGGATAATCATGCACTATTTCTAATATTATTTTTCTGATGTCCTCATTGTTTTTCATTAGACTTCACCTCACTTCTTCATTACTTCTATTAATATTATATTACCACGCAGATTTAACATACACAAGAAAAAATAAGGACTTCTTCTCTAAAGGTATGTCATACGACAGGGATTCTTAGCAGTTGTACTAGTATTTTCGCTCTGCTTTCGACACTTTCTTCCACTCTATCCACAATCTCATAAAACCTCCGCATCTCCTCATCATCTTCACAATCTGCAAATACACTATTATTTTTCAAAACCTCATATACATTATCTAGTTTTTGAAACCGCTCTTGATATCCTAGACCACCCAAATTCTTAATTGCTTCATTCAACCGCAACAAATCATCTACTAATTCCAAAAGCAAAATCATATCTTTTTCTTGCATAATCATATCCTCCGTTTCTGTAATTCCAAGCAATGTATCACACGTTTCTATGCGAGAGGGGTTTCTAACAGTTCTAATTCCATTCTTAGAAATTTATTAACCATAAAAACACTTACTCTCATCTTCCTTATAACTTGAAGTATATGTATTCAAAGTTGTAGACACATCCGCATGACCAAGAATTGTCTGCACTGTTCTCGGATTTACTCCTTGCGAAATCAAAAGGGATGGAGAATTACGATAAAAACCTATTAAATAAGCCTATATGATTCACCTTCCGAATCATATAGGCTTGTAGTTATTTTTGCTTTATTATTGTAACAAACTCAAAACACTTTGGTTATTTTGATTAGCTTGAGCCAACATTGCTTGTCCTATCTTCTCCAATATATTATATTTTGTATTAATCAACACCTCTGTTGCCATATCCGCATCACGAATGCTAGATTCAGCACTTTGCAAATTTTCAGCATAATTGTGGTTATTATTCAATGCTTTTTCTAATCGATTTTGAATAGCCCCAAAATTTGAACGTTCCGCAGATACTATCTTAATTGCTCGTTGTACTTCACCAATTGCATTTTGAGAATCTTCATGAGTTAAGGTATTTGTGCCTTGCATACCTATCACATCGAGATTAAGACTTTTCCAATTCATAATAGTTGTATCACCTGCATTTGCACCAGTTTGTAATACCATGTCCTTCATAATCGGATTTTCCCTTGTTCCACAATAATAAGATAAATCCTTCGTCATATATATTAGCATTCTCTAATGCTTCTACCTTAGAAGTTTCGTAAGCATCCAATTCCGCTTCGTACTGTACTGGATTACTTAATTTCAAGTCAACTTGTGAAGGCTGAAATTTATCTTTCTCAAATCCGATTTGCATATAAGTATAATCTTTTGGCATTACAGGGTCAGTATCCAACTCATCTTCTAGTTTTAGATTACAATATCCACCTTTTTCACACGCTTCACGAAACTCAACTTTTGATACTTTATCAACTAAATTAGATACCATATCCCCTGAATTTTTGTCAAACACAGAAAATGAAAATTCATAATTTCCAGCACCATCATCTTTTACTGTCCATGCAGAAGAAAAATAATAGGTTGCATCTTCAATTACATTTCCATCATCTATTACCTTAATTGGTCCTCTGCCCTGACCTCCGATAGCTATCCTCAATCCTTGCGTAGAACCTGAGCCAATAAAACCAGCAGTCAATTTAGATGTAGTAAACAAACCTTTTCCATTAAATTCAGTTTTTTCAAAGATATCTTCTATTTCTTTTTTCAACTGTACTACTTCATCATTAATAATATCTCTACTCGCCCTTTGCTTTTCATCAATAGTGATAGCAAAAACAATAGCGAAGTCTAAGTACTCCATATAGCACTTACCTTTAAGATATTCCTCATTCATCTTCTTGTTCAGCAATCGGATAGTAATATGTTCCTTCATCAACTCAAAATCCTTCAGGTGAACAATCGTCTCTGATGTAGGAATATCATCTTTTGATGATTGATACTGCTCTACCAACGACTCCACGATTTTTCCAAGCGGACACCCTTGCTTATATGATTCATAGTAAGAATCCAGATATAGATTCAATCCTGTATCCTTATCCTTTTGATGAATCATCACCGCAGTTAAATTCATATCATTCGTTTTGATGATATTCTCAATTTTAATAGTTACCTCGTCTCCAAGCTTAGCTTGAATTAGTTGCATGACTTCCTTCGAAAAGTTCTCCATAGCGTACCTCCTTAAAAATATAAAATGATTAGTATCAAAAAAATAATATATATTTAAGGACATACTTCTTTACAACGAACTATACTAAGGGATTACTGTTTGCAAAAAAAGTGGTAAAACCACAAAGATTTTACCACTTGAATTAAAGTTATAGTATTAAGAAACCTGAAAGTTTCCTCTCTATCACTCTCTTTTCATCAGACTAGAAGATATAACACTAATACATCTTAAAGTCAGTTGTTATTTCCAGAATATTCTTGCTCTCTTTCAATATCTTAATCAATCTTTCATCCAAATCCGGATTATTATCTCTGTAATCAACTTCTCCCAGCTCACTTCTGATTGGAAATGCTAATTTTTCTTCATCCAGACAAAAATCTGCATGAACATTCTCTTTATTTCCCCTTGCATCAAGTCTTATCCATTTATTCAATTCAATTATAAACACTGTATTAAGAGCATGAATAATATAACCTTCATCGGCATTGTCATCAGCTGTTGTAAGGAATTGATAAGAGATTCCAGATGGTATTCCATTTGCTCTCAGAAGCGCCGCAAGAAGACTTGACTTAGTCCAGCATATTCCTGTTCTGTTCATTAATACCTCGCTCGCCTTACGAGATACCACTTCTGACTTAGCATCCCACGAATGTGATATTTCATCTCGAACAAATCTATATGCGTTCTCAATATATTTTAATTGAGAATCTGAATTCAACTTAAGTTCATTAACCTTCTCCTGAATAATCGGATTGTTATAATCAATACATTCCGTTTCTATAAGAAAATCTTTATCTATATTAATCACACGATTCCTCCTCAAAGCTTCACTTGCATTTTGCTACTTTGCTTTACACGACAATTTATCAACATCTAATCTAAATACAGCTACCGCCCCTAACATTTCGTTGCTGTAATTCCATTCGGCTTTAGACGTTGTTTGTTTCATAATTGCATTAAGACCTTTAATCTTTTCATTATCATTTTCTATCAAAGAAAGTTTTCCGGTACCTACAACACTTTGAAAAGTAGCAGAAAAATCGCATGCCAGTTCGCTTTCTAATAATGAATAGTTGCCATCTATTTCAAATCCTACAGATGGTGTCTTTTTTGCGAGTTCATATTTCCTTCCTGCCTTTGCCCCATGAAAATAAAAAGTATATTGTTCAGCAAATAAATATCCATAATTTACCGGAACAATATAAATATCGCCTTCATCATAAAAAGCAATTCGCAATATCTGTTCCTTAGCAATAAACTCTTCGATTCTACTTTTATCTATAATCTCTCTATCTATTCTTCTCATAACACTTCACCACCAAATTCAAAATTCAAATAAACACATACTTTCAGACTAACCAGAAGCCGGAAATTTTATTGTTCTTCCCTTAACAGAGAATACATTTTCATATCAATAACTTTACCATTCTTTACAGCATTACTTCTTAATGTACCCTCATACTGGAAACCTGCTTTTTCAAGAACTCGACAAGACCCTATATTATAAGCAAAAGGCTCTGCATAAATTCGAAGAATATCGCTATGTTTAAATACATATTCACAGATTTGTTTTACCGCCTCTGTCATAATTCCTTTTCCCCAATACTCTTCTGCAATATAGTATCCCATTTCGGCTGTTTGTCTGTGAATATTTTGCTGGCGAAAAACCGCTATACTTCCAATCACTTTATCATCTAATGTAATCGCAAACGCAAATGTTTCATCTTCGTTTGCAGAAAGCATACTTGATATAAAATCAATACCATCTTGTTCTAAATAAGGATATGGCAAACCATCCCGAAGATTATCTTGTATCTTTTTGTTCGATAAAGTAGCTGACAAATCCTTTGCATCTGACAGTTTCCATTTTCTAATTCTACAATTCATAATATATTTCTCCACACTTCTACAAATTTTACCCAAAAACATCTATTCTATAATTACTTATTTTTTCTAAATAAAAGATTATTTACTTTTTCTGAAATCCAAATTTCATCCTCTATAATTTCAACTTCATATCCCCTAATAACAGCTTCATTGTGTCTACTAATGATATCATCAAACTCCAAAGCCGTATCTTTTTTCCTTGGAAAACGGATGTTAGTCTCAAAATCGTCAATATACATCAAAGCAACTGAATTCCCCATTTTTTTCCATTCGTCTTTCGTATAAAACTTTATATGTCCATCTTTTTTCATCTGCATATATTCGTCTACAAATCGTTCTACATCATCATCATTCGGAGTTGGGTCAGACAAAAAGAATACTCCATTGTTCTTCAGCACCCTACTAATTTCACGAAATGTATCATTAATTGCTGGAAAGTGGTGCAATGCATACCTTGTAATAACTATATCAAATGAATTATCATCAAACGGAAAATCCATTCCATCGTAGCTCACAAAACGCAAATTGTTAATGCCTTCTAATTCAGCCTTTCTCTGATTTTCCTCTAAAGTTTTTTCTACTATATCTAATCCTACTACTTCCACCTGTTTATACTTATCTGCAAATGGAAACGCTAAATAGCCTGAACCAGTTCCTAAGTCAAGAATTCTCATTCCTGGTTCCACTTGTATACACCTTAGAATTAATTCCAAGTGCATATCATCCCTTGTTTGCTTATTATAGTACGCTCCAACTCGAAAGCTTTCTTCAAAACCTTGTTTTGTTTGCTCAATACTCTCTTGATAATTCACTTTACATCACCACCAAATTCAAATTGAACAAAATCGCTGCGCGATGGCCTGCCAAGGCTGTGACGCAATTTTTTCAACTTTTTCTAAAAAAGGCAGTGACAGGATTGTCCCAAGATAGTATTGTTAAAGTACCACCAATAACAAACTTCAAACGCGGGCTTAGTCCCAACACTGCCTATGAAAAGAATACCACTTTTAGGCTGCTTACACAAGCAGTTTTATTTTGCAAATGCACCACCGTAGAGATTATGGAACAATTAACATTTCATTTATTTTACGGAGGTCATTTATGTACGAAGAATATATTAAACAATTACATATTGAAGCAAAGCTTCGCAATCTTGCAGATAGTTCAATCAAAACTTATAC
>JAFQOE010000075.1 GCA_017395635.1 Lachnospiraceae bacterium
ACCACCTC
The DNA here is from genome assembly GCA_017395635.1 of Lachnospiraceae bacterium. GTDB lineage: Bacteria > Bacillota > Clostridia > Lachnospirales > Lachnospiraceae > CAG-590. Next base: position 9 of record JAFQOE010000075.1, read on the forward strand.
CTTAAATTGAAAAGAGGGCGATTTTTTCAAATCACCCTCAATCCGTTTTATTGTTTATTAAATTTCTGATTGTAAAGCTTCATCATGGCTTCAAGCCTTGCGTTTTGCTGCACCCAAAGGTCTGTGACGGGTGCAATTAAAGTTTCGCCATTAGCGGTCAATAATACTACATGATTGCCAATTACTTCTCTTGCAACAATACCTGAATCAATCTGTTGCTCGGATAAACCGTCTTTGATTTTCCACTTTGCCCACACAACTGAATTTTCATCAAGTGTGATTTCGGTTATTCTTTCGACCTGCTCTCTCGGTGTAGTGTACCAACCTTCAAATTCATAACCTTCTTTTGTTGGGATGTAATCATTAAGGTTTACCTTTGTTCCACGAGGGAGTTCAAGAGGTCTGAAAGTCGAGCCACCGTCTGTTGCAAAGAATAAGTATCTGTTTGCATATACAATGTTGTAATATCCGATTGGTAAATCCTCTGTTGTGTCGCAAGCAAACGCCGTTGTACCTGCAAGCATCATAACCGCCATTACTAAACATAAAATTTTCTTTGTCATCGTTTGTTCCTCCTTAAAAAATTGGTTTGTTTGGTTTCCTGATTTCATTATATCGACATTTTTCAACAAACACAAAAAATTTTGGGAGAAAAAATTTTTTTGACAAATTCAAAGGGGCAACCTTTGAAAATTGCCCCTTTGTGAAAGCTCTTATTTTACCCAATTTTCAGCATCTTTGTTTGCTACGCCGAGGTGAGTGTTTGCGGCTTCCATAATGTCGTAGTATGCCCAATGAGAATTATTCTTGAGGTCTGTGAACTTATTGAGAGTTGACACATTCTTGTTGATATAATCTTCATCAGGAGTTCTGTTAGTTGCGTGATTTGTTACTGTAACAACTTCAGCTCTTGTGATGTTGTTATCGCCCTTAAAGGTTCCGTCTGCATAACCGTTGAGCCAACCAATGTGTTTTGCATAAGCAATGTCAGAGTATGCCCAATAGCTCTTTGTAAGGTCTTTGTAGTTTACTGTGTAATCGCTCTTTTTAACATCGTTAAAGAGGTCATAGTAGCGAACTGCCATTGTAACAAATTCAGCTCTTGTTACTGCATCATCAGGTCTGAATGTTCCGTCTGAATAGCCTTTAATAATGTCATACTTTTCAAGATAACCGATGTACTTGTAGCACCAATCATTTGATTTAACATCAGAGAATGTAGCCTTGCCGGAAACAGTTTCGCCTTTTTCTTCTGCAATAAGTCTTGCGAAGATTGCTGCAGCTTCACTTCTTGTCATATCGTTGTCTGCTCTGAATGTTCCATCATTGTAGCCAAAGATATATGCTTTGTGTTCTTTGCCCGGAAGAACGATAATACCGTTTTCATCAGTTGTTCCGGTTACTTCATTACCTTTCTTGTCTTTGAGGACAACGGGATAATCAGCTTTTGCTTTTGAGCCGGAGGTTACTGTAATTGTGTAGTAGTTATCATCTTCCAAAAGGTTCTTGCCCGTAGGAAGTGTTAAAGTTGCTTTTGTGCTTGTTACAGACCTTGTAACAGATACGGTCTTTCCGTCTTTGTCGGTAATCTTAACTGTGGTAGAAACATAGGAGCCTCCGCCACCGCCACCGCCAGAATAAGAACCGCCACCGCCACCACCGCCGGATGACTTAACGGGAAGTGTTACTTTGCCGTTTGCATCTGTTGTGCCTGACTTGGATGTGGTCTTATCTTTGATAGTTACAGATACACCCTTAACTGCTTTATCTTCGTTATCAGTTACAGTTACGGTAGTCTGATTAGAAGTGGTAAGAGTATGAGTTTCAGGAAGTGTAACAGTTACTTTTCCGTCCTTGATTTCAACCAATGCGTTTCCGATAATGCCTTTACTGTCTGCCACAAGAACTTTGTAAGCAGTTTTTACATCGTCAGCATTTTCGCCTTCGCCCGGTTTTGTTTCTTCAACACCGGAGTTACCTTCGTTGTCGGTTATATCTTCATTAAGCGGAGGGAATACTGCCTTGCCGTTAGCATCCGTCTTATCGGTTAAAGTTTTTGCAACGGGTTCTTCAGTTGCATCTTCAGCCTTGATAGGAGCTTCGGTAATAATAACATTCATATCCTTAACAGATGTTTTATCTGCCTTGTTCTGAACTGTTACTGTGATTCTGTTTTCATAATCGAATACATTACCTGCAGGAAGAAGAACTGTAATGTTTTCAGCGGTTTTTACTGTTTCATCTTCGTTCTTTACCTCTGCATTGTGTGTAACAAGTGCTTTTTCGATTGCACCTTTTTCATTAACAACAGTTACGATATATCCGTCAACTTCTGAATATCCGTTTACATCTGTGTAGTCCATATATACGGGAGGTACACTTGCTTTGCCGTTTTCATCTGTAAGATTGCTTTCGCTCTTATCTTCAGAATCGGTAAATGTAACACTCATATCCTTAACGGGTTTATCTTCCTTGTCGGTTACTGTTGCAGTAATTCTGTTGGTGTAATCAAATACAACACCTTCAGGGAGCTTCACATTGATTTTACTATCAACGATTTCGATATAAGCATTTGCAATAGGAGCTTTTTCGTCTGCAAGAACTACCTTGTAGCCGTTTACAGTTGCTTCGCCGTTTACATCTGTCATATCTTTGTGAACCGGAGGAACGATAGCCTTTCCGTTTTCATCAGAAACAACAGTTTCAACATTTTTATTGCCATCTGTAAAGTTTACAAATACTTCTTTTGCAGGGTTTCCGTCTGCATCTTTGATTTCTGCAGTAATTCTGTTGTGGTAGTCGAAAACAACACCTTCAGGAAGAACTACATTGAGCTTTCCGTCAACCATTTCGATATATGCGTTTTCGATAGGCTTTGTTTCGTCATAGATAACTACATTGTATCCATTAACAATGCCTTTACCTTCGGCATCTGTCATATCGGTATTTACCGGAGGAACTACAACCTTGCCGTTTTCATCTGTAAGAGCAGTATATGTCTTTTCGTTGATGTCATTAACAGTTACAGACTTGTCTTTTACTGCACCGCCGATAGAATCGGTTACTGTTACTGTAATACGGTTTGCATAAGTGATTGTCTTTTCTTCAGGAAGTGTTACTGTGATTGTGTTATCGTCATTATATTTAACATAAGCATCTGCGATAGCACCGAGTTCATCATTTACGAGAACATTAAGCTCATTAACATTTACATGACCTTCTTCATCGGTATATCCGTCAGCAGAAGTAGGAAGTGTGATTTTGCCGTAAATGTCGGTTTTACCTTTTTCGATAAAGTCAGCATCACCGAGAGCAATTACAGTTACATC
>JAFQOE010000161.1 GCA_017395635.1 Lachnospiraceae bacterium
ATTGTAACTTGTTTCATATTTTGCAATCTGATACGGATTTATGGATGTTTTGTAAGGAACCTCTAAAACATCTTCGCCAAGTATGATTTCATCTTTTTCTTTTCCATCCGTAAAATCAATTTGGAGCATCTCAAAAGATGAGGTGTCATCACAATCAGGAAGTTTCTCTGTGTAATAACTAACTTTTATCTGTGAACCTATAACTTCACGTTCTATAGATGGTTGGATATATTTATTATCTGTTGGTGCTTCTGTCTTATCCTCCGTGGTATTTCCGGTATTTTTTTCCGTAGTAGCTTCTGTCTTGTCCTCCGTAGTATTTCCGGTATTTTTTTCCGTAGTAGCTTCTGTCTTGTCCTCCGTAGTATTTCCGGTATTTTTTTCTGTGGTGGCTTCTGTCTTATGCTCCGTAGTATTTCCGGTATTTTTTTCTGTGGTGGCCTCCGTCTTATGCTCCGTGGTATTTCCGGTATTTCTTTCTGTGGTGGCCTCCGTCTTATGCTCCGTGGTATTTCCAGTATTTCTTTCTGTGGTGGTCTCTGTCTTATCCTCGGTGGTATTTCCGGTATTCTCTCCTGTCGTTGCCTCTGTCTTGTCTTCTGGAGTATTTCCCGGATTCTTTTCTGTGGTGGCCTCTGTCTTACTGCTCTCAGTGGTTGCCTCACCGCTTCCCTTATCGCCACCTGCTTCCGTTGCCTTTTCTGTTAAACCGTTGCTGACGGTTACGAAACAGACTGCCTTCTTGCTGCCATCTACCGTTGTAGCCGTAATCTCCGCTGTACCTTCCTGCAGCGCTGTTACCTCTCCACTCTGGTTTACTGCAGCCACCTTCTCATCAGAAGTGGTATATACCACCACATTAGCTGCCTCTTCCGGTGTTACCGTTGTGGCTAACTTTACCTTTTCCTCCGGTTTTAAAGTAACACTGGTTTTGTTCAGTGCCACTGTCTCTACTGACTTTTTTGCCACGTATAATGTAATTACCTGCTTTGCACCTTTTACGATGCTTTTTCTTCCCTTTACCGTAATCTTAGTGACGCCTGCCTTTTTTCCGATTACCACACCGGCTGCTGATACGGTTGCCACTTTCTTCTTACTGGAAGAAAATTTCAAGTAAGAGGTCTTTACCCTGGATGCTCTGGACAGCTTTTTCGTCCGTGGCTTTTTATCCAGGGCAATGACCATCTTGTTGTAAGTCTTATTCTTTACAAGATTCTTTACGGTAACCTTCACCTCTTTGTACACTTCCGGGTTGGAAGCAGAGGTAACGGTTATGGTTGCCTGTCCTTCCCTTAAGGCCTTCATTTTTCCGCTGCCGGATACCTTTACTACAGAAGGGTCACTGCTTTCATAGGTTACCTTCCTGGAGCTTCTCTTTGGCGTTACACTTTTTACCTTGATCTTCCTGCTGGTACCCAGGTACATGGTTACCTTTGATTTCACATCCAGTGTAATGGACCGGGTTTCATTTGTGGCTGTTGTTGCAAAAACCGTAGCTGATGGTGAGACAATGGTTGTCATAATCAGCACCATTGAAAGCAGCATTGCCAGTATCTGTCTTACTTTTCTTTTTTTCATAAGTACCTCTCTTTCTCTGTACATCATTTTGTACAACATATTTTGTCGAAACCAGAGTTTCGCAAACGTCTATGGAACCTTATTTTCCTATTGTAAAGCTTCTCTTTCCTTTACTCTTTTGAGTATAGAATTTTTACCTTGCTCTGATCTTCTGCATAACTGTCATCCAATTCTTTACTAAATGTTGTATTGTCAAATAAGATTTGCAAAGATGTTTCCGGGCAATCGGATATTTTTAGCCATCCGCCTAATAACACTCCGGTATCTTTCACAATCTCACAATTGTGAAACTCCATTTTGGAATTTCCGACAGGTTTTCCATACAGATACATAAACCGTTCACCTGTATGTGTAATCTTGCAATTGTTAAACACAATATCCATATAATCCCTCGAATACGCATTTACACCGATATGCATAAAATTCTCAGCAGATGAGAACATGGTGCAATCATCATAAACAACACCTGATGTCTGCTCTTCCGGATATAAATTCGCTATCAGTCTTACATCATCAAATACACATTTGGTAAATTTTGCAGAATTATTGCTGCCAATTACGGTTTTTCCTTTAAACCTGCAATTTTCAAAAATTCTTTCGCCGTCCACATGATTGATGCGGATTGGTATTTCTTCCTCACTGTCCTCCTTCCCAAAAATACAATCATAGAAATATATGTTATTATACAGATATCCTGTTTCATATATTGTACAATTGCGGCAGACAATATTTCTTCCCCAAAGATTATAGAAAATACAATCCTCGTAGAGAATCGAATTAATTGACCCTGTCCCCCCGGTAGATGCCATGACACAGTTTTTCACCTTATGCTCACTTAACGGAACTTCACTTGCTCCATTGGTCATATCATTGAGACGGGTTTTATTATTATAATTTCTACAAAACTTAGTGGAGCGAATGTTTCCTGTCGTCCACCTGATTTCTGTTCCTTCAATATCATCAATATTCCTTACAACACAACCCACATTTCCGGTTCTAATATGCATAGAATGACCTTTCAAATTCTCGTACACATGATTGTAACCGGTATTATCAATGACAGTAGCCGAACCGGGACGTTCATAATCAATATTGTTTCTATAGTAAATATCCTGGCACTCCTGGTATCCGTCCTCAAAATCAACAGAACTCGCTGTAATGGAATTACCACATCTTGTATATGAGCAATTTTCAATTAGAATATTATTTCCTGCAGAAGCAATAGCTGTTGTTCTTGTATCATAAAAATCAATGTTGGTAATCGCATGATAAAAGCCATAATCTTTATAGAAAAATATCGGCATATCGCTTGTCTGAATCTTTCCCAAACAGGTAGCTCTCGCATATTTTGCATTCTCCGGAATTCTAGTTTTTCTAAACTGATACGCCGTAACCGTTTCTAAAAATTCCTGATTTTCATTATAAAAATGAAAATAAACTATAGGTGAATCTCCCTTTAACCCCCTATATCCAAAGCAATTTCCTAACATTACATAATTGGATTTTTCCTTAATTTTAGACAAATCAACCATGTCAGATGTAGAGCAGTTCTCATTGTCCTCTTCTATGCCATCTACAATATTAACCTGTGTAAAGTTCGTAGGCCATGCTCCAGCTTCAAAAACACCGGTTACACCAACTGTATGTCCTGTCGTATTTTTCACAATCAAATTATCAATAGAACAATACTGTCCTCCACTAATTCCGATTGTATTAATCCCTTCACCAAGATATCCCTGTTCTAACCCTAATTCCTTACGTTCAAATCTGTCACCCTCTATTGTTCCATTGATAAGATGTGCATCAATTGCTTGGTCAAATGTAACAAGAATTGCTCCTCTGTCTTCTTTCACCGTATCTAGTTTAAATGTACTACCATTCATATCTACAGTCAGATACGATGGTATTTTTATACATTCCTTTCGATTAGTATCAGCACTTTGAATTCTATAGATCCCCTCTGGTAATACGCATTTTCTATATCCCTCTGTCTGAATATCTACAAAAAGCTGGTTTAAACCATCTCTCGTATTAATGAGATCCTCCTCTAGCGTACTACTTTCCTTGTTAATTCCATATTTGGACAAATCTTCATCCGTAATCTGATAAGTCTGTTCCTCTGTAATCTTTTCCTTTTCAGGATCTACCACGAGCAAATCATTATATAATTTGTGGGATTTTAAACCAGTGGTCCTATCAATTGCCTGCAGA
>JAFQOE010000162.1 GCA_017395635.1 Lachnospiraceae bacterium
TCCTCCAACTTTTCCATTTCCTGTAATTAGTTTTCCTGAATTCTTATTAACTGTACAATTATCAAATTTTATAACACTCTCATTCGTTGCTCTTCCATATGAATAAATGAAATTGTCACCAGTATGGGTAATATTACAATTATTAAATTTCAAATTCATATACCCCTTTGTATATCCATTTGGACCTAAGTGTATAAAATCAGATGCAGATGAAGCGATTGTACAATTATCAAATTCTATCAGTGTATTGTCCGTCTTTTCACAAAGACCTACCCTTATTCTCAGATCTTCAAATGTACAATTTTTAAACAAACCACTATTGAATGCATTGTTACATATAAATGCACTCTTTCCCTTAAATGTACAGTCTTCATATACTCTTGTGGCATCATTTAAATTAAACCTGAATAGCATTTCCTCTGTGCTGTTTGTTGTATCTTCAAAAACGCAGTCATAAAAGTATAATTGGTCACCTAAATACGTAGTACTGTTAATGGTACAGTTTGTACACACCATTTCGCTACCACCAAATCCTGTAAATGTACAATTATCATATACAACGGCATCAATACTTGATTTTTCTCCTTTTGCTATTACACAATTTTTGACTTTATGCTTACTTAATTCCTCCGTCTCATTTCCATGTGACACAGTACAACCCGCAACTTTGTTATTGTAATTTCTACAGAATTTACTGTTATCAATATTTCCGGTTGCCCATCTAATAGTAGTTCCCTCAATATCATCAATATCTCTTACAACACAACCCATATTTGATCTTCTTATTACAAGCTTATGCCCTTTTAGATTTTCATATACATGGTTAAATCCTGTATTATCAATTACTGTAGCCGAGCCTGGATTCTCAATATCCGTATTGTTTCTGTAATATACATCCTGACATTCCTGCCATCCATCTTCAAAATCAACAGAACTTGGGGTTATGGAATTACCACATCTTGTATAGGTTACATTTTCAATTAACAAATTGCTACAAGTAGATGGTGCCATAGCCGTTGTTCTTGTATCATAAAAATCAATGTTAGTAATTTCATGAAAATCACCAAATGTCTTTTCATAAAATGAATTGTATTTGTCACTGGCATCTACTTTTCCCAAATATGTAACTCGTCCATATTGAGCATCTTCAGGAATTCTTATATTTCTGTACTGATATGCAGTCTCCGTCTTAATAAAATTTTTATCCACATCATAGAAATGTACATAGATGATAGGAGATTCTCCTCTCAAACCTCTATAACCATTTCCTTGACCAACACGTACATAAGCTGAACACTCTTTTATTTTAGTCAGGTCTGCATAGTTTGTCGTACAACAACTATCGTCACTTATTTCTTCACCGTCTACTACTCTTACAGGTGTGTATTCTGTAAATCCTGCCCATTTACCACCTATACCTGATGTAATAATAGTATGACCTGTTGTATTTTTTATAACAAGATTGTCAATGGAACAATATTTTCCACCATTGAATGCCAATGTATCAATTGGTTCTCCATTATACCCATTCTCAAGTCCCAATTCCTTTCGTTCCATTCTGTCACCCTCTAAGATTCCATTAATCAGGTGCGCATCTTCTACATCTTTAAATGATACAATCAGAGTTCCAAGTTCATCTTCATTATCAGCAACCGTATGTAGCTTAAATGTGGCTCCGTTCATATCTACAGTCAGATAAGAAGGAATAAATATTGCTTCTGAACGAGATGTGCTCTTAATTCGATAAGTTCCCATAGGTAATATGCATTTTCTATATCCCTTTTCCTGAATTTCTTTGAAAAGATTTGTCAAACCATCTCTTGTATTAATCAGGTCTGTTTCCTCTGTACTATTTTGTTTACTGATTCCATATTTGGACAAATCTTCATCCGTAATCTGATAAGTCTGTTCCTCTGTAATCTTTTCCTTTTCAGGATCTACCACGAGCAAATCATTATATAATTTGTGGGATTTTAAACCAGTGGTCCTATCAATTGCCTGCAGA
>JAFQOE010000076.1 GCA_017395635.1 Lachnospiraceae bacterium
GAGGCACTTAGCGAGTTTGCAATGGAGTACAAGGGGCTTCCTACTCTTGCATATACACATTTTCAGGCGGCACAACCAACAACAGTAGGGAAAAGAGCCTGTCTTTGGATGAATGATTTGCTGTTTGATATTGAACAGCTTAATTTTCAACTGAATAATTTGAAACTGCTTGGCTGTAAAGGAACTACTGGGACAGGTGCCAGCTTTTTGGAACTGTTTGATGGAGATGAGAAGAAGGTAGAGCTGCTGGAGCAGAAAATCGCATCTAAAATCGGCTTTTCACAATGTCAGAGTGTCAGTGGTCAGACATACACCAGGAAAGCTGATTTTGCAGTTTTACAGGTATTATCCGGAATTGCCCAGAGTGCATCTAAATTTTCCAGTGATATCAGATTGCTCAGTCATTTGAAAGAAGTGGATGAGCCTTTTGAAGAAAAACAAATTGGTTCCTCTGCTATGGCATATAAAAGAAATCCGATGAGGAGTGAGCGTATTGCCTCTTTGGCTCGCTATGTGATTTGCGATTTGCAGAATACAGCAATAACAGCATCTGCACAGTGGTTTGAAAGAACGTTGGATGATTCTGCCAATAAGCGATTGTCTGTGCCGGAAGCATTTCTTGCAACGGATGCCATTCTTAACCTTTATATTAATGTGATTAGAGGGCTTAAGGTTTACCCGGCTGTAATAAAGAAGCATCTGGAGGCAGAGCTTCCATTTATGGCAACAGAAAATATATTGATGTATTGCGTAAAGAATAAAGGCGGAGACAGACAAGAGTTACATGAGGCAATTCGTAAGCATTCGGTTAAAGCGGCAGAACAGGTAAAAACATACGGTAAGGATAATGATTTAATAGAGCGTATTAAAGCAGACGAATCGTTTGGGTTGACCGAATCAGAAATTGAAAGCTTGCTTAATCCTGCGAAGTTTACAGGAATGGCGGAATACCAATGTGAAAAATTTGTTACGGAAACTGTTAAACCAATGTTAGAGAGTAATCAGCAGCGAATTAATGTAGAAGCGCAAATTAATGTCTAGGAGGAATGGATATGCTTACAGCAATTGTCGGAACAAACTGGGGAGATGAAGGAAAAGGCCGAATGGTTGACCTGCTTAGTGAAAAATATGATATTGTGGTCCGTTATCAGGGCGGTAATAATGCAGGACATACTGTAATCAATGAGAAAGGTAAGTTTGTAATGAACTTGATGCCTTCCGGAATATGCAGGGAGAATACGGTTAATATTTTGGGACCGGGCATTGTAATTGATTTGGAACATTTATATGGAGAAGTAAGAAAGCTGTCTGAAAAAGGTGTTGCAGTAACACCGCAGCATTTGAAGATTAGTGATAGGGCTACTATTTGTATGCCTTATCACAAGTTAATGGATTGCCTGGAAGAAGACAGATTACTGGATAAGAAATTTGGATCTACTCGTAGGGGTATTTCTCCTGTATATGCAGATAAGTATATGAAAAAAGCATTGCGTATGGGAGATTTGTTGCATATGGAATGTCTGGAGGAACGGTTAGAAGATCTTGTTGAGTGGAAAAACCTGACTGTGGAAAAAGGATATGGACATGAGCCTATTGAAGCAGAGGAAATGCTTACATGGTTACAGACCTATGGAGAGTTCTTTATTCCATTTATTTGTGATACTACTGAGTATTTGGGAAATGCCATTGCAGAAGGAAAGTCCATTATGTTTGAAGCACAGCTTGGTGCTCTCAGAGATATTGACTTTGGAATTTATCCATATACTTCTGCATCCACGACATTGGCATCCTATGCCCCGATAGGAGCAGGTGTACCTTTTGTAAAGTTGGATGAAAGTATTGGTATTATGAAGGCGTATTCAAGCTGTGTAGGAGAAGGACCATTTACCTGTGAGCTGTTTGGTGATGAGGCGGAAGAACTACGCAGAGCAGGTGGGGAATATGGTGCAGCAACAGGACGACCTAGAAGGGTAGGCGGCTTTGATGTTGTGGCTTCCAGATATGGTACAAAAATGCAAGGTTGCACATATGTGGCACTGACCAAATTGGATGTACTTTCCTATATGGATAAAATTCCTGTATGTGTAGCATATGAAGTTGATGGGCATAGAGTAGAGAAATTTCCGTCCGGTATAGAAGAGTTAAATAACGCAAAGCCGATTTATGAATACCTGACGGGCTTTCAATGTGACATAAGTAATTGTAGGACAGTGGAAGACCTTCCAAAGGAAGCATTGGAATATATAAGATATATTGAAAAAATGATTGAATGCCCAATCAAGTATGTATCTGTCGGTGCTGAGCGTGATGCATATATCACTATGTTTTAAGAAAGGTAAAACAATGCAAAATCAAAAGATGTTAATTTTAAATTTTGGCGGACAGTATGATCAGTTGATTGCCCGTAGAGTGAGAGAGTGCAAAGTGTATTGTGAGGTCAGACCTTATACTATGACGCTTGCGGAAATTCAAGAATTCAATCCTATCGGCATCATTTTTACA
>JAFQOE010000163.1 GCA_017395635.1 Lachnospiraceae bacterium
TAAAGAGAATCGAAAATTTCAGTTCTTTTGGTCTATGTTCTCAAGCTATATAGCACAAGGAACATACGAGGTCAAAGATAACGAGATTATCTGTAAAACAGATGATGGAAACAATGTATATACCTTTGAGATATTAGAGGGTGAAGGATATAAATTTATAGAAAGCAAATCATCAAGAATACCGAAATACAAATATTCAGGCGATGCAACAGAATCTTTTGCACCCGTTGTTGATGGAGCAATATTTGATTAAGGAGGAATGACAAATGAAGAAATTTAAGATCTTGAGAAATATTTTTACTGCACTTGCATTAGTATTATCCCATTGGACTTGCATTGTAGTTGCTTTCAACTATGCTAATATGCTCTGTGGAATTGAGCACAAAGGATTTAGTGCTCCGGCAAATACAGCATTTTATCTTGCCATTCCTTACTATATCGGCATTGCTATTTGCGTAGTGTTGGCTTTAGTATTCAACAAAAAATCTCGTTAAAGGAGTTGAGCCTATGAGCAAAAGAACATTACTACGGTTAATCAGTTTAATTATGTTTATTATTGCCGTTGTGTTTGTGTTTATTGCAATATCAGCTCCCACTCTCGGCAAGACAATATACATCGGAGATTATAAGTTCGGAGCTGAACAATGGCGAACTTGTTACAAGATATATGCAGTAGCTATGGTAGGTTTGTTTGTTGCATCATTCTTTATAAAAAAGAACAAATAAGGAGGTATGTCAATGAAATCACGAAAATATATCTGCCTTATAGTTATAATAGCAGTTGTGATATTGGAGCTTTTACCATACGGAGCTGTTCTAAACTTTGCAAGACCACCCGAAGAAGGCGGTGTGTGGAGAGAAACATTCTCTTACTTTAGCTTAACACCTTTTGGATATGCTAACTTCGCACCGTTTTTGACCGCAGTATTATCAGTTGTTATTTTGCTACATATCGTAGCAGCGATAATCTGTAAATCAAAAAAACTTTGGAAAGGTATTAGAGTTGAAAGTGCAATAGCAAGTGTCTTATCACTCTTGCCCGTTGCATACGGCTTTGAAAGTTATTCCGGTGTAGGCTTTGCAATAACAATACTTCTTGTAACACTATTCTATTTATCAAATCTTAACAAGGAGGTAAACCAATGAAGAAAATTACTTTAATTTTGCTTATGATAACTCTGCTTATGATTACCGGATGCAAAGATGATAAGCAAAAGAACCTTTATCTCCCTGAAGCTAAAAACGATAAAATATACACTACTATCGGCGGTGAAAGTGGATCACACAAAGGCGAAGGTTACACAATTACTGTTCCGGAAAAAGATTATCATTATGAGAAAGAATACGATGACGGAGCTTTAGAAGAAAAATGGGAATACACCAAAAAAGATGATGTTGAAATCAAAGTAACAACATATAAAAACTCTGATGAAATATCCGCAAGAACAAAGTTCTTAAAAGACTATGACGAATATATCTTCGAGGACTTGTTAGGACAATCTCTTTGCGGACAAGAGCTTGACGGAGATACATTATGGTTTAACATTCATATTTCAGGCGAAACAGTTTATATCGTTTCTTGGGAGTTCCCGAAAAACACAAACGAAGATTTACAGAAAGAATTATCAAAAATAGCAGGAACATTTACTCTTGCAGAATAAGGAGGACGAATGATGAAAAAACTCATTGCTATAACACTCACAATCATCACATTGATTACCATATCATCGGTGGTGTATGCAAAAGATTTAGAATTCCATGATGGAGTTTACAGAGGTGAAAAATGGGAATTCGATTTCGGAAAATCCAAAAATAACAACATAATAATTCTTCCGCAGGACAGACCAGAACCAAAAGTGCATGGAAACGGTTATGTAGGTCGTGTGGAAATACCTGAAAAGGAATATGAAATAATTCTGCTCGGCAATTAGGAGGTACACGCAATGAAAAAATTATTATCTATTATCTTATCAATCACAATGCTCCTTTCAATGGGAACAGTAGCATTTGCAGAAGAAACTACAACTTCAGGAGCAAGAGAAGTTGAGGGCATTATCAAAGTAGGTGTTAATGCAGAATTTCCACCATTTGAATATATGGAAAATGACAAAATGCTTGGCTTTGACATTGACCTAATGAATTACATAGCCACAAGAATTGGCTATGGTGTTGAGTTTGTAAATATGCCTTTTGATAAGCTCATTCCGGCGGTTATTAGTGGCGAGGTGGATTGTGCTATTTCCGCAATATCACAAACCAATGAAAGACGAGAGGTTGTAGATTTTTCAAGACCTTATTTGAGAGCTACAATAACTGAGAACAATGGAGAAACATCAACAAAAAGTACGGAGTATTATTCAATCGTATTCAAAGAGGGAATGTCTGACACGCTGCTCAAATCTTCTTTCCCGACAGAAGAAGAGAAAAAATATCTTTTAATTACAGGAGCATTAGATGAACTCATTTCGGACGGAACTGTTGATAAACTGATTGAAAAGTATAATCTCAATAAAGCACTTGAAGAAGATACAGAAATTCATTATGAATACGATACAGTTAAAGGCTCACAAACTCCGGCTGCAAAAACAGCTACCGAAATTCCAAAGAGCGAGGAAATAACAATGACAACCGGTCCTGCTCCGAGTGAATGGGCAGCAAAAGACATTGACTATGCTGTTGCAGTAGGTATTA
>JAFQOE010000077.1 GCA_017395635.1 Lachnospiraceae bacterium
ATCACTCCTTGTATCCATTATAACACACAAGCACAAACAAGTACATACTAAAACGTAAAAATTTGACAAAAAAATAAGCCATAAATGGCTTAAATAAAGGATTCTTTATAATGTTACTAAAATACAAGTGTCAAAGACCCGTTTTAATTTGGTGGAAAGAGTGATATACTATCATGAGAATTGTACGTAATATAGGAAAGATAAGAGGGTGAAGGAATGCTTAATATACTTGCCGTAGGTTTGGGAGGTTTTGTAGGAGCAGTTTGTAGATATTTGATTGGCTTAATTCCGTTGAATGAGGTTACGGTTTTTCCACTAAAAACATTCATAATTAACATAGTGGGGTGTATCGTAATCGGCTTAATTACCGTTGTAGCAACCAAGAGCAATAATCTGAATCCATACATGGTACTGTTTCTTAAGGTTGGAGTATGTGGAGGCTTTACCACATTTTCTACTTTTGCATTAGAATCAGCCGAATTGATTAAGAATGGCAATGCACTTATAGCTCTAGCATATATGCTGGGAAGTGTAATGGTTGGCGTAGGTGTGATATTTGCAATAGAGTATTTCGGTGTAAAGTAATTTGGGAAGACTTGAATAAGTCGAACAGATAAGAATTTGATAAAGGAAATGGAGGATAAGCCATATGTACGATTCGTTACGTGAAAATTTAAGCTACTTTGGATTATATAAAAGAATGTTTAATATAAAAAAGGTAATAAACCCGCAAAAGATTTGTTTTGGGAATGATAAGAAACAATATTTTTTATATTATGAACCTTCAAATGTTAATTCTGATAAAGTAATAATTTGGGTGCATGGTGGGGGGTGGAATGCCGGTTCGCCGGAGTTTTTTGATTTTGTTGGACAGTGTGTAGCACAGGAAGGATATCGGTTTATTTCACTTGGGTATAGATTGTCTCCTAAAAACAAATATCCATGTCAAATAGAAGATGTATGCAATGGGTATTGTGCAGCAATAGATTTTTTGATTGAAAAAGAAATAGATACTTCTAAGATTATTGTGTCGGGTCCATCAGCAGGAGCACATTTATCGTCAATTCTTTGTTATAGTCAAAGATGGCAGAAGGCATTGAATGTAGATATATCAAAAATCATCGGTTTTATAGGTGTGGGTGGTCCGTATAGTTTCTCTGGAAATGTGTCGTTGTCTGTAAAATTATTGTTAAATCAATTGTTTGAGAAAGGATATGACAGAAATCTTGGAGAACCCTGTTTTCTGATGGACAAGAATCATATACCAATGTTATTGATTCAAAGTGAGCATGATGGCTTGATAGAATATTCTTGTGCACAAAAATTATATGAAAAAGCTAATCATATAGGTAACGTATGCGAGTTGTATTCGGTGTTAGATAAGAAGAATACCCATTCTTGGTATACTGCAGGAATGTTTTTGGAGACAAGAAAAGAGAATTTAGGATTGGATAAATTTTTCTCATGGATTGAAAGCTTATAATCAGGGCGAAAATGGCAATATAAATGCTTCGCAACGATGCGCAACTCGCGGAAAAGAAATATGTCCTTTGGACACCGCTTGCGCGCGAAGAGTTTGCTTGCAAACTCTATGTTCTATTCACAAGGAGGAAATGGATATGGAATTAATGTTAGCTAAGAAAGGTGATGCACAACAGATATATGTACTTGTACAGGAGACTATCAAGGCGGTCTATCCTAAGTACTACTTGAAAGAAATTGTAGATATGTTTTGTGAATTTCATAGTCGTGAAAATATTACAAAGGATATTGAGGCTGGAAATACTTATATTTTGATAGAGAATAAGAGGATAATCGGCACTGGAACAAAAAATGGAAATCATATTACAAGAGTTTATGTTTTGCCGGGTTATCAAAAAAGAGGCTATGGAACGTTTATTATGAATCAGCTAGAAGAAATGATAAAAGAAAAGCATGACTATGTTGATATAGATGCCTCATTACCGGCTTGCAGATTATATTCTCATTTAGGTTACCAAACCGTAGATCATGGAATTTGGGAATGCAAAAATGGTGTAATACAGGTTTATGAAATTATGAAAAAACAATTGATAAACGAACCGTTAGAGAAGTTAATCATAAGACCATATAAGCCCAAAGATGCAGAGACAATAGTAAGCTGGATTAAAGATGAAAGGGATCTTCGTAAATGGAGCGCTGACAGATATGGTGCGTATCCAATAACAGCAGAGGATATTAACTATAAATATCTGAAATGTAATGGTGATTGTGAGGAATTGGATAATTTTTATCCCCTAACAGCAGTGGATGCAAATGGTCCGGTTGGTCATTTGATACTGCGTTATACAAGTAAGACAAAGACAATAATTCGTTTGGGATTTATTATTGTTGATGACAGCAAGCGTGGTTTGGGTTACGGAAAAAGAATGATACAAATGGCTATGAGATATGCCTTCGATATGCTGAAAGCAGAAAAAATAACCTTGGGCGTTTTTGATAACAACCCTTCGGCATATTATTGCTATAAGGCAGCCGGGTTTCAAGAAATCCCCATGAAAGAAGATATAGTCTTTGAAATATTCGGAGAAAAATGGAAGTGTATAGAATTGGAGACAATAAGGAATGAAATATTGTAGGATACATATGTTGGAGCAGGAAGTATTGTTGTAAAGGACATACCGAGCAATTGTGTTGAGGTAGGTAACCCTTGCAAAGTTATTAGAGAAATAACGGAAGAGGATAAAAAAACTTGTTGGGATAGATGAATTTCAGTCTTGTGGAGAGATTGAAAGCACGCGATTATTTGAAAAGAAGAGAGGGAATACAGATGACAACATTCTATTTTGTTAGACACGGACAAATGGATACATCCATGGCAGGAAAAAAGTTTTACAAAGATTTTAGTTACAATATGATGACGTTATCTGAAAAAGGAATTAGCCAGATTAAAGAAACAGCAAAGGATGTAAGGCTGGCAAATGCTGAATTGATTATTACATCACCTTTTGGAAGAACGATGCATAGTGCGGCAATTCTATCCAAAGAGTTAAATATAGATATAAAGGTCGAAACGGATTTGCATGAATGGTTAGCAGATGCAGTATCATATGAATTTTTACCAGATGCTATTGCAGAAAAGTCGTATGCAGCCTTACATGAGAATGAAGGTCGACATCCGATAGGGGAAACGTGTTTATGGGAATCTGCGGAGCAGATGAAGCAACGTGTTATGAAAGTTTTGGATCAATATAAGGATTTTGATTCGGTGATTGTTGTTTGTCATGGGACACTAATGCAGTATGTTCTAGGAATACCACATCCTGAAAATGGACAGATTGAAGAGTTGCTATATTGATAGGGTGAAAGAAATTCTAAGCTGGAATGATGTTTTTCTTTTATTAATCATTGGTTTAGCAATGTTTATTTTGGGTCGCAAGAACAGTATTGCTTGCTACATTTTTATTTGGCATAGTTGTACTGGTGTTATCGTTAAAAAATATAAAAATGAAATAAAGAGAAGAATTTTGAAGTTGTGCATGATTTATTATGTATAATCTAGAACGGATATGAAGAAGATAGGAGGCGTTCATAGTGAAAGAATTAAAAGCTAAGGAATACAAACGCTTTGAAGATATAAAACAAATTAGACCAGATGGAACTGAGTTTTGGTCTGCCAGAGAACTTGCACCTGCATTAGAGTATACAAAGTGGGAAAATTTTCAAAATGTAATTAACGCGCAATGATAGCATGTGAAAATAGTGGTCATTCGGTTGGAAACGATTTTCCTGAGGTCAGGAAAATCGTTGATGTAGGTATTACAAGTAAGCCTGTGAAAGATTATGAACTCACTAGATATGCATGCTATCTGATTGTACAAAATGGTGATCCGAGAAAAGAAGTAATTGCGTTAGGGCAAACATATTTTGCAATCCAAACATATAGGCAAGAGGTGGCAGACCATTTTAATGAATTAGACGAAGATAGAAGGCGTTTGGTTGTACGAGGAGATATTAAACAGTGGAATCAAATGCTGGCGGAAACTGCACGTAATGCAGGGGTAATTACAAATGAAGAATTTGCAATTTTTCAAAACGCAGGTTACATGGGATTATATGGCGGATTAGATGTTGATGATATTCATAAGAGGAAGAATCTGGATGTCGGACAGAAGATACTTGACTACATGGGTAGTACAGAGTTGATTGCAAATCTTTTCCGTATTTCGCAGACAGAGGAAAAATTGAGAAAGGATTTACCGACACCGGAGAAAAGCATACAAGAAATTGAAAAGGAACAGATGGCTCGGTTAAAGGCAAAAGCAAAAGCAGGAAAACTGATGCTTGATGAATAAGGAGTTGTTGGAAGTATATATGAGTACAAGAAATAGTTGCTATACATATTTCAAGATAGTTGGAAAATTTAATCCTGATGATGTATCTAAAATATTAAATCTTACCCCTGAAAAAACTTGGAAAATTGGAGATTTGCGACGGAATGGCACGAGGTATGATTTTGCTCTTTGGGAAATTGGCAAATGTACGGAATATGATGTGGAAGTTGATAATCAAATGAGAAAGACTATCGCACTACTACAAGATAAAATACAATTGCTTAATCAAATAAGAGAAGAAAATGATGTTATTTTCGTTTTGGAAATTGTTCCCTCAATTTATGTGGGTGACATGAATCCTTGCCTTGCACCGTCTTTGGATGTAATTGATTTTTGTCACGCAACAAGGACGGAGATAGACATTGATATGTATGTATATAATTCGGAAGATGAAGGACTAGTACAAATTTGAATTCTCACTTGAAGTACTTTTAGGGATTTAATAACTATTATATTTTGTTATAGAAATCTCTGCAAACCATTAAAAACACTAAAATTTCGTGGGTGTCCTTTCCATTACATCTTGTATTGTATTATATCGTTTTGCTATTGGTAATTAGGAACCCAGATGGTTGAGATTTACTACTATGATTACGAAATACTTCGAGCACAAATCAAAGATTTGTGCGAATGGTGTATTTCGCTCTGCGAGGCTGAAAATAATATAAAAACGAGTTGATATTTTAAGGAAAACAACATATAATATTTATACAGATATGAATCTGTTGCACGAAGTGCATTAATATTTGGGCTGACCGAAAGGTTCTGGTCCACCGGCTGGCGGGGATTTACCTCGCCATTTTTCTACATAAAGGGGCGGTTACATGAAGGAAAAGTACTTAGTGTTTTTATAGATGAATCGGGAGATTTTGGACAATACAATCCATCTTCGCCGAATTACTATGTTGCAATGGTTTTACATAATCAGGAAATAGATATTTCAAAGAATATTGAAGCTTTGGAAAGACAGGTAAGTAATTGGGGATATCCGGAGCATACGATTCATACAGGGCCATTAGTAAGGTGTGAAAGTGTCTATAAAAATGATTTGAGAGAACAAAGAAAAGCTCTGTTTAATGCATTGTATCATTTTACTCGTTTGTTAGATATTCAATACATTTGTCCTGTAATTAATCAGGGAGACTGTACAGAAAAATCAAAGCTGGCTTACACGGATAAATTAACAAAAGAGATTGCAAATCAGTTACGAGCAAAATTTGATTATTTTTCTGCATTTGATAAAATTATTGTTTACTATGACTATGGACAGGTTGAGTTGGCACAGATTCTTAAGTGAGGTGTAAAAGGGTGTCTAACACACTTTGACATCAACGTGAAACAAAACGTATACCAATCAAATGACACGATTTCGAAGAATCTACACAAAATAATAGTTTCTTGGATGTGTAAAAATCCTATAGACACAATATATTAGACTTGTACGATAAGACAATCATTGAAAAGATGGTTGTCTTTTTTTGAATATACAATGAGCCAAGTAGACAAGCATGCTTGCATGCAGTTGTAATATACCAAATTTGCTGTTAGAAGGCTCTAGGATAAAGTAAGGGGAATGAGTTAAAGAGAGTTAAAACATCGTTCTTGCGTCAAATAAGGATTTTGTATTGATAATGATTACGTATAGGGGAAATTATATACAGAATTCTTTAAGTAGGATTCGGTGTAAAGAAGCCCATCCTTAATGTATATTATTTAAATGTAAAAAAATTTTGTAACATTTATTCTCTTACATTGTTATAATGATAGAAGTGCTTCAAAAGAGAAATGAGGAAGGGGATAGATATGGACAATCGGTTGCTAAAGCAGCTTTATCAAAAGTATCAAAAAGAAATATACCTATATCTGTATTCTCTTTGCAAGAATCGGGAACTGGCGGAAGATCTTACTCAGGAAACGTTTTTAAAAGCGATTTTATCTTTACCGGATGAACATACCAATATGCGGGCGTGGTTGTATATGGTGGGAAGAAACCTGTATTTTAATTATAGGAAGAAGGAAGGAAAAGAGCTAACTTTAGAGGATGTGGATGAAACGGTGTGTGACGAGTCGCTAACGGTGTTAGAACATTTATTGCAAGATGAGAGAAGGCGATTGCTCTTTCAAGCATTGCAGCATTTAAAAGATGAGCAACGCGAGGTGCTTATGCTACAGTATTTTGGTGAATTATCACAGAAGGGAATTGCAGCATTGCTTAGAAAGACACCGGAGAATATTCGGATTCTGGCATATAGAGGTAAAAAAGAGTTGAGAGAATATATGGAGGCAAATGGATATGACATATCGTGAATTAATCAAGTTATATAAAACAGGAAAATTAGATGAAAATCAAAAAGAGAAGGTGGCAAAAGATATTGAACGTCAGGAAGCGATTAGTGAATATCTTTTTGACGAGGGAGAGATTCCAGGATTTAACGATTTGGAAAATGAAAATTATAAAAGCATATATGGAGAAGATGGTATCGCACAAGATGACATCTTAGATAAGATGACGGATGAAGAGAAACAGTTTTCAAAACTAATAAAGGCTTCCATTCGGAAAGCATTTGTTAAAATGGGTGTAATAGTAGGTACGGTTGTGATAGCAGTCGTGTTATTCATTATTTTCGTGTTGCCAAAGTTGGTTGATTGTTTCTATTATAATCCACTAGAAGTAGCTGGCAAGGAGAAGGAGTATGGTTCGTATATAGTTGGAGATGAGGAGGGCAATATTGTTGAGGAGGTTACATCAGATACGGAGTATGAAATAAGGACCACCGACAGGCTTTCTTTGGATATGGCAGTGTATTCAGAATTATTTTTACCTGGAGATTATGCGGATAATGTCATTTCAGATTCGAGAGGTTATGGTGTGTATGATATTGTGATTCACGGTGCTGGTTATAGCCATCCTAAAAATGTAGCGGGTAAGATAGATAAGAATAAGATGATCCTTTATGATATAAATACATATAGTAGCCCGGTAGTGAATATTGTTTTACCACAACTGGCTGGAGTAGATTATTCTTTTCATGAGGATTGGGGAGCAGAGGATAAGGAATATATGTTGGAATCTTTGCAAAACTTAGAGGACAATAAGCTCTATGGTGTATATGTGACTTTTTCGGATGTATACTCCTATTCGGAGTTAAAGCAATGGAGTGATGAAAATACAACGATTGAGCCGTATTGGTGTGCGCTTTGTAAAAAGCTGGATGAACGACAGATAGATCCGTTAGAGGGATTACAATATCGTGCGGATGAGTTGATGGGATTCGTAAATCGTAGTTCTGCTCGGCAACTGTTCTATGATAAAAACCAATATCCCAATTTGACACAGTTTGATTTGAGCTTGACCACCAGCGAAGAGAAGGATTGGGAGATTACAGAAGAAGATATGACTACCCATGTAATCAGTACGCTTCGATATATGCAGGACCAGAAGGCTTTTAATGAAATGATGGGGATAGAACATTATATTGAGGGTGGTACTTATCAGGATATGATTGATAGTATCGAGAAGAATGGTCTTATCATATACGGATATTATGGAGTGGGAACCAAAGAAGATATTCTTGCGCTTAGTAAGTTGGAAGAAATTGCATGTATTTATACAGATGTGGTTGAATAGCGATTATGATGATTTCCTTGCAAATGGATGTGCACTTCAAGGATTGATTCAGATTGTACAGTCAGCGGGTGCAACAGTAGAAGGAATTGGTATTGCGATTGAAAAAGGTTTCCAAGCAGGTGGTGGAATCATTCGTATCAATGAATAGATGAAGAACGTAAGAGATGGAAGCATATCCCTTGCTAATGGGGCTGCTATTAATGCAGGAACAGTGTATGCATACAAATGTAGCAAATGCGAAAAAGTAGTTATTGATTTTTCAACTGATAGTATAGTGGGGGAATAAAAAAGAAAATTGAAATTTTGAATTTGGCGAGGAGAATATGCGATGAAAGTCTATGATATTTCTCAAGAAGTTTTTAGTTGTGAAGTATATCCTGGTGACCCTATACCGGAGAAAAACGTGTTGAAATCAATGCAAAAAGGTGAAGTATATAATTTAACTGCATTTAGC